>CBHWEI010000017.1:0-27171 GCA_966112835.1 uncultured Acidimicrobiaceae bacterium | reverse complement strand
GCTTGTAGTGGTGCGCGTACATCTCGACCATGCGCGTGTCCATGAAGTGGCGCGTCGTGTGGTGGAACGAGAAGCGGCGCACGTCGAGCGGCCACAGGTCCAGGCTGGGCCGGCCCTCGAGCATCCACTCGGCCATCATCTTCCCGGCGCCGCCGCCGGCGGCGATGCCGTAGAGGAAGCCGGTGGCGACGTAGTAGTTGTCCAGCTCGGGCACGCGACCCATCACGAAGTCGGCGTCGGCCGAGTAGGGGATGGGTCCGTTCAGCAGGGTGCGGATGCCGGCGGTCTCGAGGCACGGCGTGCGCTTCGCGCCGAGCTCGGCGAGCTGGGCGAAGCGGTCGAAGTTGGGGTCGAACAGTTGTCGCTGGAACGGCGAGGGGATGCCGCTCGTGCCGAACGCGATGGTGTCGGGCTCGTAGCCGCCGATGAGCAGACCGGGGCCGTCGGGCTTGTAGTACACGAGGTGGTCGGGGTCGCGCATCGTCGGCATCTTGCCGAGCTCGACCGGCGTGTAGCCCTCGATGGGTCCGCTCAACAGGTACTGGTGCTCCACCGCGGTGGCGGGGATGCGCACACCGGCCATGCGGCCCACCTCCATGCCCCACATGCCGGCGGCGTTCACCACCATGTCGCACTCGATGGCACCGGGCTCGCCGTCGCGGTCGGTGTACTGGATGGTGCTGCAGTGACGGCCGTCGACGGTGATGGACGTGACCCGCGTGTGCTCGCACACCGTGGCACCGCGCATGCGTGCGCCGCGGGCGATGGCCATGGTGACCGAGGCGGGGTCGATGTAGCCGTCGGTGGGCAGGAACGCCGCGGCGAGCACGTCCTCGGTGCTCATCAACGGGAACAGCTCCTGGGCGCGCTCGGGCGAGATGATGTCCATGGGCAGGCCGAAGCTCTTCGCCATGGTGGCCAGGCGGCGCAGCTCCTTCACCCGCTCGGGCGAGCACGCCAGGCGCAGGCTGCCGGTCTCGTGCCAGTCGACGGCCTGCCCGGTCTCGGCCTCCAGGCCGCGGTACATCTCGACCGACTGTTCCAGCATGCGGGTGGTGTTGCGCGACGACCGCAGCTGGCCCACCAGGCCGGCGGCGTGCCAGGTGGCGCCGTCGGTGAGTTGGTGCTGTTCCAGCAGGACGACGTCGGTCTCACCCATCTTCGTCAGCCAGTAGGCGATGGAGCAGCCGAGGATGCCGCCACCGATGACGACGATGCGGGCGCGGGACGGGACGGGGTTGCTCATGTCAGGCCTTCACTCGGGAGTTGCTCGGGTCGTACAGGGGTTGCAGGGTCGCCTCGGCGGGGACCCGCACACCGGCCACCTCCAGCTCGTACGTGCCGGCCAGCACCCAGTCGCGCGTGACCCCGTCGGCGTTGCGGACGTAGCCCAGCCCGATGCTGCGGTCGATGGTGTAGCCGAAGCCGCCGCTGGTGAGCCAGCCCACCCGCACGCGGTCGCGGTAGATGGTCTCGCGCCCGAGCAGCACCACCGATGGGTCCACCGTGAACGTGGTGAGCAGCTTGCGCAGGCCGCTCGCCTGCTGGTCGAGCACGGCCTGACGCCCGCGGAACTCGATTCCCTTCTTCGTCTTGACCGCCCATCCCAGCCCGGCGTCGAGGGGGGTGTGGTCGGGGCCGATGTCGCTGCCCCAGGCGCGGTAGCCCTTCTCGAGTCGGCAGCTCTCGATGGCGCGGTAGCCGGCGTTCACCAGCCCGTGCTCGTCGCCGGCCGCGGCCAACGCGGCGTGCACCCGAGGGGCGTATTCCACGGGCAGGTGCAGCTCCCAGCCCAGCTCGCCCATGTAGGTGATGCGCAACGCACGCACGGGGCACCCGGCGATGCCGATGGTCTGCATGGTGCCGAACGGGAACGTCTCGTTGCCCAGGTCGGCCGAGGTGACCTGCTGCAGGATGGCCCGGGCGTTCGGACCCATGAGGGTGAGCACCGACCAGCCGGACGTGACGTCGAACAGTTGGGCGTCGGTGCCGGCGGGGATGCTGCGGCGGATCCAGTCGTGGTCGTGCGTGGCGAAGCCCGTTCCGGTGACCAGGTAGAACTCGTCGTGCGCGACCCGTGCAACGGTGAGGTCGCACTGGATGCCGCCACGGTCGTCGAGCATCTGCGTGTAGGTGAGCGAGCCCACCGGCTTGTGCACGTCGTTGGCGCAGATCCAGTCGAGCGCAGCGAGTGCGCCCGGGCCCTTCAGTGCGTACTTGGCGAACGAGGTCTGGTCGATGAGCACGGCGGCCTCGCGGCAGGCCCGGTGTTCGCGGCCGACGGCATCGAACCAGTTCTGGCGGCCGTAGGTGTACTGGTCCTCGGCGGTCTCGCCGGCGGCGGCGAACCAGTTCGGGCGCTCCCAGCCGAGCTTCTCGCCGAACACCGCTCCGGCGGCCTTCAACCGGTCGTACAGCGGCGAGGTGCGTGCCGGACGGCCGCTGTGGTGCTCCTCGAACGGCCAGGCCATGGTGTAGTGCTTCGAGTACGCCTCGAGCGTGCGCGTGCGCACCCAGTCGGTGTCCTGATGGGGGCGACCGAACCGGCGGATGTCGACCACCCACAGGTCGTAGGGCGGCATGCCGTCGTGCACCCACTCGGCCAGCGCCTGGCCGGCGCCGCCACCGGCGGCGATGCCGAACGCGTTGAAGCCGGCGCCGATGAACACGTTCGGCAGTTCGGGTGCCTCGCCGAGGATGAAGTTGCCGTCGGGTGTGAAGCTCTCGGGCCCGTTGATGAGCTGGCGCAGCCCGGCCTCGGCCAGCGCAGGCACGCGGCCGATGGCGAGCTCCATGGTGGGGGCGAAGTGCTCCCAGTTGCTCTCCAGCAGCTGGAACTGGAACGGGCGGGGGATGCCGCGCACGGCCCACGGGATGGGGTTCGGCTCGTAGCCGCCCATCACCAGGCCGCCGACCTCCTCCTTGTAGTACGTCAGGCGATCGGGGTCGCGCAGCGTGGGCAGGTTGCGCGGCACCTCGGGCGTGAACGGCTCGGTGATGACGTACTGGTGCTCGACCGGCACCAGCGGCACGTTCACGCCGATGGTGGCGGCGAGCTCGCGGGTCCACTGGCCGCCACACAGCACCACCTTCTCGCACTCGATGCGCCCGGCCGAGGTGTCCACGGCGCGGACCACGCCGTCGACGACCTCGATGCCCAGCACCTCGGTCTCCTCGCAGATGGTGGCGCCGTGCATGCGTGCGCCACGGGCGAGGGCCATGGTGATGTCGCTGGGGTTCGCCTGGCCGTCGGTGGGGAGGAACGCCGCACCGACCACGTCGTGCACCTCCATGATGGGCCACAGGTCCTGCGCCTCCTTCGCCGACAGCAGGTGCATCTCCAGGCCGAAGCTCTTCGCCGTGGTGGCCTGCCGCTGCACCTCGGTCCACCGTTCCTGGTTGCACGCCAGGCGCAGGCCGCCGTTCATCTTCCATCCGGTGGCCTGGCCGGTCTCGGCCTCGAGTGTGCGGTACAGCTCGACCGAGTTGCCGAGCAGCTGGGTGATGTTGGCGCTGGTGCGCAGCTGCCCCACCAGACCGGCGGCGTGGAACGTGCTGCCCGACGTGAGCATGTGCTTCTCGACGAGCACCGTGTCGGTCCAGCCCAGCTTCGCCAGGTGGTACGCGGTGGAGCAGCCGACGATGCCGCCGCCGATGACGACGACGCGGGCGGAGGAAGGGAGTTCGGTCACGGTGTCAGCTTCGCGCAGGCATGGGTGGACAACGACAGAACTGTTGTTTTGTGTTGGAATGCTCACATGTCCCGCTACGAGGAGGAAGTGCTCAACGCCGTGGCGCTGCGCGGCACCATCAGCGTGCGCGAGTTGGCGACGTTGTTGAACGTGAGCGAGCAGACCGTCCGCCGGGTGGTGCAGCCGCTCGTGGAGCGAGGCGTGGTCGACAAGGTGCACGGTGCCGTCGTCGGCCGTTCACGCCCCGGCGAGGCGCCGTTCCTGGCGCGCATGACGGTGCACCAGCGCGAGAAGGTGGCCATCGCCGGCGCCGTGGCGGCGCTCGTGCACGACGGCGACACGGTGGCGCTCGACACCGGCAGCACCACCGGCTTCGTGGCGCAGGCATTGCGCCAGCACCGTGGCCTGACGGTGGTGACGAACTCGACGTTCATCGCCACCACACTGGCCACCATCCCCGGCAACCGGGTGCACATGGCCGGCGTCGAGTTGCGCAACCACGACGGTGCATCGTTCGACGCGTCGGCCTTCGCGGTGGTGCGCAGCATGCGCGTGCGGGTGGCCATCCTGTCGGCCTCGGCGCTCGACCCGGTACGCGGCCTGATGGTGCAGGAGCACGCCGAGGCCGAGATGTCGGCGGCGATGGGTGACATCGCCGAGCAGCGGCTGTTCGCCGTCGACTCGTCGAAGTTCGACCAGCGAGCGCTGGTCGCGCTCCCTCGGTTGCGCAGCGGCGACGTGTTGGTCACCGATCGCGCGCCGTCGGCCGCCATCCGCAAGGTCGTCGCCGCGAGCGAACTCGTCATCGTCCGTTGATCCGAGCGTTGTTTCGGCACCGAAGAGGTCAGGTCTATGCTGCGCGGCGTTCGGCAAGCGTCAAGGGGGACAGCGCCAAGTGGAGTCGATGATCTCGGTCCGTGACCTGTGGAAGGTCTACGGGCCACGAGCGGAACGCATCGTGGGGTCGCCCGAGGCCGACCTGCCCCGTGGCGAACTGGAGGCCGTGCACGGCAACGTGGTGGCCATGCGCGAGGTGAACCTCGACGTCGCGCCGGGTGAAGTGTTCGTGGTGATGGGCCTGTCGGGCAGCGGCAAGAGCACGCTCATCCGCTGCCTCACCCGCCTCATCGAGCCCACCGCGGGCACCGTCACCATCGAGGGTGAGGACGTCACCAAGGCCAACGCCGACCAACTGCTGCAGATCCGTCGGCACAAGGTGAGCATGGTGTTCCAGCACTTCGGCCTGCTCCCGCACCGCACCCTGCTCGACAACGTGGGCTTCGGCCTGGAGCTGCGCGGTGTCGACAAGAAGGAGCGCCGCGAGCGCGCCGACCGCACGCTCGCCCTCGTGGGTCTGCCCGGTATGGGCGATTACAAGCCGCACCAGCTCTCGGGTGGCCAGCAGCAGCGCGTCGGCCTGGCTCGCGCCCTGGCCACCGACCCCGACATCATGCTGTTCGACGAGCCGTTCTCGGCGCTCGACCCGCTCATCCGTCGCGAGATGCAGGACGAGATCGTCCGCCTGCGCCGCGAGCTGAAGAAGACCATGGTGTTCATCACTCACGACCTGCAGGAAGCCCTGCGCCTGGGTGATCGCATCGCGATCATGCGCAACGGCCGCTTCGTGCAGGTCGGCACGCCGGCCGAAGTGGTGCTCGAGCCGGCGGACGAGTACGTCGAGAACTTCGTGCGCGACGTGCCGCGCAGCCATGTGGTGCCGGTCGACGCGGTCATGGCTCCTCCAGTGGAAGGTCCGTACTCGGGTGTGGTCGACGCGGGCACCAAGGTGCGCGACATCGTCGGCCTCGTGGCACACAGCGATCGCCCCGTCCAGGTGGTGCGCGACGGCGTCACCATCGGCAGCATCGACCGCGTCGGCGTGCTGTCGGTGATCGCGGGCGAGGATCGCTGATGTCGGTCCTGTCGGTCGAGGCGCTGCCGGTCGGTGATTCCGCGGCCGCCAACGACGCGCGCCGTCGGCGCATGCAGTTGGCACTGGTGGTGTTCGGCATCCTCGCCATCGTCGCGGTCGTCGTGAACCACGAGGTGCCCGGCTGGCTCGACCTCGACATCCAGAAGCGCGCCCAGTCGGCCTACAAGTGGACCATCATCCACCGCCAGACGTCGCCGATCTTCACCTGGTTCCTCGAGCCCATCGGCAGCGTCCTGCAGTGGATGTTCGACGTCACGCTGAACGTGCTCGAGTTCCTGAAGTGGCCGGGCGTCGTGGCGCTCACCGGTGCCATCGGCTGGCGCACGGGTGGCATCCGTGCCGGCCTGGGCGGCGCGGCCGCGATGCTGGGTGTCGGCATGATCTCCAACTGGGATCACGCCATGATCACCCTGTCGATCATGCTCGTGGCCGTGTTCATCGCCCTGCTCCTGGGCATCCCGCTCGGCATCTGGACGGCGCGCAGCGACCGCGCCGAGCGCGTCATCCGCATCCTGCTCGACACGGCGCAGGTGCTGCCGATCTTCGTGTACTTCAGTCCGGTGCAGGTGTTCTTCGGCATCAAGGTGCCGCCCGCCATCGTGGTGACGGTCATCTACGCCCTGCCGCCGGCCGTGCGCCTCACCAACCTGGGCCTGCGCAACGTGCCGGTGGTGATGAACGAGGTGGGCGAGTCGTTCGGCGCCAACTCGTGGCAGCAGTTGCTGAAGGTGCAACTGCCGGTGGCCCGCAAGGCCATCCTGCTGGGCCTGAACCAGGTCATCATGATGGCGTTCGGTGTGGTGGTGCTGGCATCGTTGCTGGGCACCGGTGACCTGGGCCAGGACGTGCTGAACGCCCTGCAGAAGCAGAAGGTGGGCGAGGCGGCCGCGGCCGGCCTGGGCATCGTGCTGCTCGCCATCTCGCTCGACCGCATCACCACCGGCGGGCGGACGCAGCAGTTCAGCCGTTGGTCGAACCTGGTCCCCAAGGTGTCGCGCCGCGTCGGCCAGTGGATCGCCATCGGCTCGGTCGTGATGGTCACCCTGCTGGCGCACGTGTTCGACTGGACCGAGTTCCCCTCGTGGCTCACCATCGACGTGGCCGCACCCATCAACGACGCGGTGAAGTGGGTGCAGGACAACTTCGACACCTACACGCAGGCCATCAGCGACTTCCTGGTCACCAACGTCATCGACCCCATCTACCGGTTCCTGCTGTGGCTGCCCTGGTTCCTGGTGGTGGTCGCCATCGCGTTCATCGGCTTCATGAGCAAGGGCTGGCGGCTGGCCACGGGTGTCGGCCTGTGCATGATCCTGACGGCAGCGCTGGGCAGCATCCCCGGTGGCGGCGGGCGCGAGCAGATCTGGGACATCGCCATGAACACGCTCAGCCAGGTGCTGGTGGCCATCCTGCTCAGCGTGCTCATCGCCCTGCCGCTCGGCATCCTGGCCGGCCGGTCCGATGCGTTCGAGCGGTTCCTGCGGCCCTTCCTGGACATCGCCCAGGTGCTACCCGCGTTCGTGTACCTCATCCCCGTCGTGTTCCTGTTCGGCGTGGGGCGTTCAGCGGGCGTCGTCGCGTGCGTCATCTACGCCGTGCCGCCCTGCATCCGCCTCACCACACTGGGCATGCGTGAGGTTCCCTACACGCCCCGGGAAGCCGCCATCTCGTTCGGCGCCACCGGCCCGCAGGAGATGCGCATGGTCCAGTTGCCGCTGGCACGCAAGTCGATCCTGCTCGGGATCAACCAGACCTTGATGATGGTGCTGGCCACCGTCATCATCGCGGCCCTCATCGGGGCCGGCGGCCTGGGCCTCGTCGCGTACGAGGCCACGGCCAAGCCGAACATCAAGTTGGGCCAAGGCGTCGCCGGCGGCTTGGCTATTGTCCTATTGGCCATCATGCTCGATCGCATCACGCAGGCATGGGGCACATCCAAGCAAGGGGGAAACCACCAATGAAGTCATCCCGCACCGCGCGCTTGCTCTTCGCAGGTGTCGCACTCGCATCGCTGCTCGCAGCGTGCGGTAGCGACAGTTCCAGCGAGCCGCAAGGCACCAGCGGCAACGAGACGACCACGCCGGGCGCCGACACCACGTCGGGCAGCACCGGCTCCACTCCGGCAGGCGGCGGCGAGGCCGTGACGCTGGCCGTGAACCCGTGGACCGGCTCTGCCGTGAACGCGTACGTCGCCCAGGCCGTCATCCAGGCCAATCTCGGGACCACCGTGAACATCACCGAGATCGACGAGAACGCCACGTGGGTGGGCATGGACGACGGCAGCATCGACGCCGTCCTGGAGGTGTGGCCGTCGGGTCACGCCGCCGACAAGGCCACCTACATCGACGAGAAGAAGTCGGTCGTGGACATGGGTCTGCTCGGCCCGTCGGCGAAGATCGGCTGGTACGTGCCGAAGTTCGTCATCGACGAGCACCCCGAACTGGCCACCTGGGAAGGCTTCAAGGACCCGGAGCTGGCGAAGCTGTTCGCCACCGCCGAGTCGGGCGACCTGGGCCAGTTCACCATGGGTGACCCCAGCTACGTCACGTACGACGAGCAGATCATCGCCAACCTGAACCTGCCGCTGAAGTACGTCGTGGCCGGCTCGGAGGCCGCGCTGCTCACCCTCATCGACAAGGCCTTCGCCGACAAGCAGCCCATCCTCATCCAGTTCTGGCAGCCGCACTGGAAGCAGAGCCTGGTCGACATGGTCGAGGTGAAGCTGCCCGACGTCACCCAGGAATGCCTCGACTCGGCGGCCAACGCCGACGGTGGCTACGCCTGCGACTACCCGGTCGACGAGCTGTACAAGGCCGCGAGCGCCAAGCTCGAGACCAAGAACCCGGCTGTGTTCAACGTGCTGAAGAAGTTGCAGCTCACCACCGATCAGCAGAACGAGATCGCTGCCATGATCGACGGTGACGGCATGGCACCCGCCGACGCCGCCCAGAAGTGGGTCGACGCCAACGAGGACGTGTGGAAGGCATGGCTGGGCTGACGCCCACCACACCCTGACGCATCGAGTCGCGTGAGCGGCGGTCCCCACGGGGGCCGCCGCTCTCGCGTGTACAAGGAGAACCAATCACCATGACCACCGCATCACGTCGCGTCGGCTACGTCGGCCTGGGCAACCTGGGCTTCCATCTGGCCCGCTGCCTGCTGAAGGCCGGGCACACCGTCACCATCACCGACCTCAACCGCTCGCTGGCCGAGCCGCTGCTGGCCGAGGGTGCGCAGTGGGCCGACACGGCCAAGGACGTGGCGGCCGCCAGCGACGTCGTGTTCACCTGCCTGCCGTCGCCGCGTGCGGTCGACGCGGTGGTGGCCGGACCGAACGGCTTGCTCGAAGGCTTCGCCGAGGGTGGCACGTGGGTGGACAACAGCACCAACGACCGTGAGGAGTCGCTGCGGTTGTCGGCGCTGTGCGCGACCAAGGGCGTGCGCATGCTCGAGGCGCCCGTCACCGGTGGCGTGCACAAGGCGGCGGCCGGCGAGATCACAGTGCTCGTCGGTGGCGACGAGGGCGTGTTCCAGGAACACGCCGACCTGCTCGCAGCGATCGGCACGCCGGTGTTGTACATGGGCCCGCTCGGCAGCGCGGCCGTCATCAAGGTCATCACCAACATGCTGGCGTTCATCCACCTCGTGGCCGCCGGCGAGGCGCTCATGCTGGCCAAGCGCGGCGGGCTGGACCTGGCGAAGAGCTTCGAGGCCATCCTCAACAGCTCGGGCAACAGCTTCGTCCATGAGACCGAGAGCCAGGTCATCCTGAACGGCAGCTACAACATCAACTTCACCATGGATCTGGCGGTGAAGGACCTGGGCTTCGCGATGGAGTTCGGCAAGCAGTTCGGCGTGCCGCTGGACCTGGCCGGCCAGACCTACCAGACGTTCATCCGGGCCCGCTCGCAGTACGGTGGCGAAGCGTGGAGCAGCCAGGTGGTGAAGTTGCTGGAGGACGCCTTGGGCACCGACCTGCGCGCCCCGGGCTTCCCGGCAGAGCTGGAGTGAACCGGACGCGATGAACGGCGGCGCACACGACGAGGCAGAGCAGCGGCGGCACCTTGCCGCGGCATTCCGGTGGACGGCGCGCCTGGGCCTGCACGAAGGCGTCGCCAACCACTTCAGTGCGCTGGTGCCCGGCAGCGACACGCAGTTCCTGCTGAACCCGCGCGGCGCGCACTTCTCGCGCATCACGGCCAGCTCGCTGCTGTTGCTCGACGCCACCGCGGCGGGCGGTGCGGCCCACCCCGACGCAGACCCCACCGCGTGGTATCTGCACGCCCACCTGCACCGGCTCGTGCCGCACGCCCGCGTCATCCTGCACACGCACATGCCGTACGCGACCTCGCTGGCCTGCCTGCAGGACTTCGAGCTGCAGATGCTGGACCAGAGCTCATGCCGGTTCTTCGGCCGGGTCGCCTACGACCGCAACTTCGCCGGCATGTTCCTGGACGACAGTGAGGGCCCGCGCCTGGCCGGCCTGCTGGCCGACGGCGTGAGCACGGTGTTCCTGGGCAGCCACGGTGTGATGGTGGTGGGCCAGACCGTGGCCGAGGCGTTCGACGAGCTGTACTACCTGGAGCGGGTCGCCCAGTTGCACGTGTACGCGATGAGCACGGGCCGGCCGCTGATGGTCATCCCCGACGACATCGCCGCCCTCACCTGTCGCCAGTGGCTGGACTACCCCGAAGGCGCCGACCTGCACTTCCAAGCCCTGCTCGACATCCTCGACGACGACGACCCCACCTACCGCACCTGACCCGCACGAGGCGCGCCCGATGCGGGGTAGGGCGATCAGCGGAGTTCGTACATCTCGTAGACGAGCGTGCCGTCGGGCTGGAAGGTGCCCTTGGCGACGGCCTGGATGCGGTTCATCCACAGGTAGCGCTCGTCGCCGGTGTGGAACAGGGGAGCGGCGTACACGGTGAGCGTGTCGAACTGCAGACGCCCGCTGTAGGTGGCGTGGATGATGGCGCCGTCGTCGGTCTCGTAGGTGATCTTCACGTCGAGCGTGCCGTAGCCCTCGGGCGACGTGCGCAGCCAGTCGGCCGCAGCGTTGCCCTTCATCTTCCCGTTCACTCGATCGCCCACGAGCGTGGCGCCGGTGACCTCGCCGATGACCAGCGACGACGACACCGTGATGGTGGGTGCCAGCGACACGGTGCACGTGAACAGGGGAATGAGTTCGAGCGTCATGGGCGGGACCGTACCGCAGCGGGCCGTCCGCGACGTCACGCAGGGAACGAGTAGCCGCTGCCGTCGTACACGTCGGCGAGGACCTCGGCGCCCGGCACCGACGCGAGCGGTCGGCGGGCGCTGAGCAGACGCAGCAGCTGCAACGCCGGGAGCGATGCGACGGTGACCGGCAGGGCGAGGCCCATCTCCGCCAGGCGCTCGTCGACGAACGTCCGGTAGTGCTCGAGTGCGGTGTCGACGGCGTCGGCCCTCAGGTCCAGGTCGGCAGGATCGTGGCCGAGTGCCTCGGCGACGTCGACCAGATGCGTCACCAGGTCGCCGACGAAGTGCCGCTCGGTGTCCCGACCGAACAGGCGCAGGCCGGCCTCGAACGCCGGGCCCCCCACCTCCCAGGCGGCGAGCAACTCGGCCACCGAACGGCCCCTGCCGCGAGCCACCTGTGCGGCCGCCCACGCCGAGCCACCCTGGTCGTCGTCGGCCGGGAACCGCTGCGCGTTCAGGTCGGTGGCGATGCCCACCACATGCGCCAGCACGTCGTGCACGGTCCACTCCGGGGTGGCCGGCACCACGCGGTCGACCGAAGCCGGTGGGAGCGAGCGGACCAACTCGGTGAAGCAGCGACGGACGTCCTCGTAGACCCCCGAGTCGCCGTCGCTCACGGCTCGGCCACCTGCAGGACGATCTTGCCGACGTGGCCCTTTGCCAGGAACAGTTCCTGCGCGTCGACGATCCGCTCCAGCGGGAACACCGCGGAGATCACCGGCCGCACCGAACCGCGCTCGATGTGCGACACGAGCGAGGCGAACACACCATCGCCCAGCACGGTGCAGCCGAACAGCGTCTGGTCCTTCAGGTACAGGGTGCGCAGGTCGAGCGACACCTCCGGCCCACCGATGGCGCCCGCCACGGCATACCGCCCGCCGGGCCGCAGCACCTGCAACAGCGCCGGCCACCCATTGCCGCCCACCACGTCGACCACCACGTCGAATGCGTCGGCGCCGCAACGCTCCACCAGGTCGCCGTCGCGATCGAGAGCGGCGGCCGCGCCCAGTTCTCGGAGCGTGGGGTGCTTCGCCGCGGCCGCCACGGTGGTGACGTGTGCGCCGCGGGCGACGGCGAGTTGCACCGCGGCCGAGCCGACCCCGCCCGACGCACCGGTGACCAGCACACGCTCGCCCGGCTGCACCGCAGCGCGGCACAGCATGTTCTCGGCGGTGGAGGAGGAGCAGGGGAACGACGCGAGCTCCGCGTCGGTGAGGTCGCTGCGCACGGGGTGCGCATGGCGTGCCGGCACCACGGCGTACTCGGCGAACGCGCCGTCGACCTCGGACCCGAAGAAGCGTGCGGTGTGCAGCGGCGCGTCGGGCTCGCGCCAGCACGGCTCGACCAGCACACGCTCGCCGAGCAGGGACGCGTCGACGTCGGCGCCCACCCGATCGACCACGCCGCATGCGTCGATGCCCTGGATGCGTGGAAAGGTGAACGAGCCGGTCCAGCCGCCCCCGCTGTACCAACCGACGCGGGTGTTGATGTCGGTGTTGTTCACCGCCGCGGCGCCGATGCGCACGCGGACCTGGCCGGGTGCGGGCGTGGGTGCGGGGACGTCGTCGCGGAGCTGCAGGCAGTCGTACCCGCCGTGCGCCGTGAGCAGCACCGCCCGCATCGTTTCGCTCATCGGCATCCGGTCTACCATGCGCGCCATGGGGAACATCGCGGGGTTGGAAGCCGGGCTGCCGCGCTCGATCGACGAGGTCGACGCGACATGGATGACCACGGTGTTGCGGACCAGTGGCGCCATCGATGGCGGCACCGAGGTGAGCTCGCTCACGTCGACGCCGTTCGCCGTGGGTGCCGGCCTGCTGAGCCTGCTCCACCGCGTCGAGCTCGACTACGCCGGCAGCAGCAACGGCCCGGGCACGGTCATCGTCAAGTTCCCCATCGACATCCCGCACCAGCGGGCCATCGCCGACTCGTTGGGTTTCTATCCCCGTGAGATCAGGTTCTACCGCGAGCTCGCTCCGCACTCGCCGGTGTCGACGCCGGTCGTGTACGCCGCGGCCATGGCCGAGGACTCGACCGACTTCGTGGTGGTGATGGAGGACCTCAGCCACCACGAGAGCACCGACCAGCGCATCGGCGCGTCGTGGGAGCAGGTGCTGAAGTCCATCGAGGCCATGGCCGCGCTGCACGCGCGCTGGCACGAGCACCCCGACCTGGCCGACCTGGCCGACACGTTCCCGCCCATGCTGAATCCCGGCTACCTGCACGGCCTGCCGCAGATCTTCGCGGCCGGGTGGCCCAACGCGCAGGAGCACGGTGCCGACCACCTGACGCCGGAGCTGCGTGTGTTCGGCGACCGCTACGGCGACCACATGGAGTTCATGCTCGCCACGGCGAACAGCCCGACGACGCTCGTGCACGGCGACTGGCGGCTCGACAACCTGTTCTTCGACGGCGACCAGGTGAAGGTGATCGACTTCCAGATCTCGGGCCTGGCGAGCGGCGTCTACGACCTGGCGTACTTCGTCAGCCAGTCCATCGACCCCGAGGTGCGCAAGGGCCGCGAGGACGAGTTGATCGACCGCTACGTGGCCGCGCTCGCGGCCAACGGCGTGGTGCGGGATCGCGACGAGGTGACCCACCAGTTCAAGGTGGCCGTCGCGCAGTGCTTCATCTACGGCGTGTCGTCGTTCCCGTCGTGGTCGGACCTGCCGGAGCGAAGCCGCGAGTTGGTGATGCTGCTGTTCGGGCGATCGGCGAAGGCCATCGTGGACTTCGACGCCCTGAGCGCGCTGCCCGAACTGTGACTCACTTCGCCCGGTAGAAGGGCGTCGGCTCGGGAGCCAGGGGAGTGTTGCCCAGGATGAGATCGGCGGCCTTCTCGGCCATCATCATCACCGGGGCGTAGATGTTGCCGTTGGTGACGTACCGCATGGCCGATGCGTCGCACACCCGAAGGCCGTCGACGCCCCACACCTTCATGGTGAGCGGGTCGACCACGCAGCCGTCGTCCTCTGCGCCCATGCGCGCCGTGCACGACGGGTGCAGGGCGGTCTCGCCGTCCTTGCGCACCCAGTCGAGGATCTCATCGTCGGTGGTGACCGACGGCCCGGGCGAGCTCTCGCCGCCATTGAAGCGGTCCATCGCCGGTTGGGACAGGATCTTCCGTGCCGTCTGGATGGCTTCCACCCACTCGCGGCGGTCCTGGTCGGTGCTCAGGTAGTTGAACCGCAGCGCGGGCTTCACCTTCGGATCGGTGCTGGTGATCTTCACCGAGCCCTCGGCGTTGCTGTACATCGGCCCGATGTGCACCTGGTAGCCGTGATCGCTCTCCGACGCGGTGCCGTCGTAGCGCACCGAGATGGGCAGGAAGTGGAACATCAGGTTCGGGTACAGCACGTCGTCGTTGCTGCGTGCGAAACCACCGGACTCGAAGTGGTTGCTGGCGCCGGGTCCCTTGCGGAACAGCCACTGGAAGCCGATCCACGGCCGGCGCCACAGCTTCAGGTTCGGCTGCAGCGACACGGGCTCCTTGCAGATGTGCTGGACGTACACCTCCAGGTGGTCCTGCATGTGCTCACCCACGGCGGGGTTGTGGTGCACCACCGGGATGCCCAGGCCCGACAGGTGGTCGCGGTCGCCGATGCCGCTCAGCTGCAGCAACTGCGGCGTGTTGAACGCACCGCCGCACAACACGACTTCCTTGGCGTGGGCGACCTGCACCTTGCCGCGCACCTGGTACTGCACGCCGGTGGCGGTGGTGCCGTCGAACAGCACCTTGTGCACCAGCGCACGGGTGAGCACGGTGAGGTTCTTGCGGCCCATCACCGGGTGCAGGTACGCGCGCGACGCACTGAGGCGGCGGCCCCGGTAGACGTTGCGGTCGAACCGGGCGAAGCCCTCCTGCCGGTAGCCGTTCACGTCGTCGGTGAGCGGGTACCCGGCTTGTTGGCAGGCCTCGAGGAAGGCCGGGATGAGGGGGTTCTCGCTGGGGCCGCGCTCCAGCTTCAACGGGCCCGAGCTGCCGCGCCACTCGTCGCCGCCGGCAAGGCAGTTCTCCATCTTTTTGAAGTACGGCAGGCAGTGGGCGTAGTCCCACGTCTCCATGTCCTTCTCCGCGGCCCAGCGCTCGTAGTCCATGGGGTTGCCGCGCTGGAAGATCATGCCGTTGATGCTGCTCGACCCGCCCAACACCTTGCCGCGGGCGTGGGCGACGCGCCGCCCGCCCATGTGTGGCTCCGGCTCGCTCTCGTAGCACCAGTCGTAGAAGCGACTGCCCGACGGGAACATGAGCGCGGCGGGCATGTGGATGAAGACGTCCCACTTGTAGTCGGGGCGACCGGCTTCCAGGACGAGCACATTGTTGTTCGGGTCGGCGCTGAGCCGGTTGGCCAGCGCCGAGCCGGCGGATCCGCCACCCACGATGATGTAGTCGTAACGCTCCACGGGAAGTCTTTCTCTCAGTCGATGCGGATCTTGTCGGCGGTGGCCCGCACCAGCGCGCCGATCTCTGCGCTGTCGCGCTCGCCGGGGAACCTCGACGCGGGACCGTACACGTGCAGCGCGGCGATGACCCTGCCCGAGTCGTTGCGGATGGCGGCGGCCACCGAGTTCAGCCCGTCGGCGAACTCTTCGAACGCCCAGGCGTACCCCTGGTTGCGCACCAGGGCCAGCCGTTCGCGCAGGTCGGCGGCGGCGGTGATGGTGTGCTGGGTGAAGCGGTGCAGGCTGCCGACCACGCGCGCGGCCAGTTCGTCGTCGCCGGCAAGCACCACCTGGCCGCTGGGCACGGCGTGCATGGGGATGCGATGACCCGTCCAGTCACGCACCTGCAGTTCGCTGTCGGGTGTCAGCTGGTCGAGGTACAGCATCTCGGTGCCGTCGGGGATGCTGATGCCCGCGGCCTCGCCGGTGCGCCGGTTCAGCTCGGCCAGGTGCGGGCGGGCCACCGACACCAGCGAGCGGCCGGGCCGGGCGGCCGAGGCCAGCTCGAGCATGGCCCACCCGATGCGGTACTCGCCGCCTGCGGAGATCTGCTCGACGGCGCCGAGCTCTTCCAGCGTGGACAGCAGGCGCGACACGGTGCTCTTCGGCAGCTGGACGCGGTCCGCGATCTCGGTGACGCCGGCGGGCCCGGCCGTGAGCGAGCGGAGCACGGAGAAGGCTCGATCGATGGACTGGACCGTGGTCATCCGTCCCATCATACGGCATGCGTTCCGCCTGGCGGAACAGCGAGGGCCGTCGGGGGGTGACCGGCGGGTGAGCGGACGGCTGCGATCAGGCCGGTGGCCGCGCCGGCGAACCGTTCGCGGCGTAGGCGTGCAGCACGGCCATCAGGTCGTCGGGAACCTCCACGCCGTCACGTTCGGCGACGGCGCGGTGCGCGAGGCGGCCGTCGCCGGGCAGTCGCACTCCCGGCTCGGCCGACATCGCCGCGAACTCGTGCTCCAGACGGTCGGCCACGCCGGGCCCGCCGGTGGCCGTGGGGTCGACCGCGATGACCACCTGCCCCACGTCGGGCGGGCCACCCTCGGTGCCGCCGAAGCTGCCGGCCTCGTGGGAGAACGACGACGCGGCCACGCCGCCCGCCATCACGTCGACCAGCAGCGCCAGAGCCGAACCCTTGTGACCGGCCGCCGGTGCCATGGAACCGGCGAGCGCGGCGCGGGCGTCGGTGGTGGGGTTGCCGTCGGCGTCGAGCGCCCAGCCCAGGGGGATGGGCTCGCCTGCCTGCGCGGCGGCGTTGACCTTCACCCAGGCGACGGCCGACGACGAGAGGTCGGCGACGACGGGATCGCCGTGCACCCTCGGTGCTGCCCAGGCGATGGGGTTGGTGCCGAAGAACGGTCGAGCGCCGCCGTGCGGTGCCATGAGCGCGGACGAGTTGGCGAACATGAGTGCCACCAGGCCGTGCCGGGCGAGGCGGTCGACGAACCAGCCGAGCACGCCCGCCGAGTACGAGTGGGCGAGCACGAGCGCGGCAATGCCCTGCTCGCGGGCGGCCCGCACCAGCGCCGGCTCGCCCGCCTCGTACGCGGGGTGGCAGAAGCCCAGCCCGGCGTCGACCAGGACGGTGCCCGGCCGCGGCCTGGAGACGGCGGGAACGGCGTCGCCGCGCACCTTGCCACACGCCACGTGGTCGCAGTAGGTGGGCAGGTACGACAGGCCGACGGTGCGGATGCCCTCGGCCTCGGCGGCGCGGATGCTGCGTGCCGTCGCATCGGCTTGCAACGCCGACGCCCCGCTGGCCCGCAGCATGCGGTTGCTGACGTCCTCGACCTCGTCGAGGGTCAGCCGGTGGTTCACGCCGGGAACGCGCCGAGCATGCGCGCCGCCGACAGGGTGTTCTCCAGCAAACAGGCGATGGTCATGGGGCCCGTGCCGCGGGGCATGGGCGTGATGGCGCCGGCGATGGCCTGCACGGCGTCGAAGTCCACGTCGCCGACGATGCCGGCCTCGGTGCGCGACACGCCCACGTCGACCACGGCGGCGCCGGGCTTCACGTGGGCGGCGGTGATCATGCGGGCCTGGCCGGCGCAGGCGACGATGATGTCGCTCTGGCGGCAGACCTCGATCATGTCGTCGGCCGATGTGCGCGAATGCGCCAACGTGACGGTGCAGTCGACGCCCTTGCGGCCCAGCAGGAGCACCTGCGGCAGACCGGTGAGGGTGCTGCGGCCGATGACCGTCGCGCGCTTGCCGCGGGTCTCGACGCCGTAGCGCTCGAGCAGGCGCATGACGCCGAGCGGCGTGCAGCCGACGTGGCCGGGCAGGCCACGCACCAGGCGGCCCATGGACCGCTCGGTGAGGCCGTCGACGTCCTTCTCGGGTGGGATGAGCGCGAGGACCGGCTCGGGGTCGAGGCCGTCTGGAAGTGGCAATTGACAGAGGATGCCGTGCACCTCGGGGTCGGCCGCCAGCGCGTCGACGGCCTCTTCCACCTGGGCCTGCGTGGCCGTGGCCGGCAGCTCGACGTGCTTGCTGGTCATGCCGGCCTCGCCGGCGAGCTTGCGCTTGCTGGCGACGTACAGCTGGCTGGGACGGTCGTCGCCGACCAGCACCGTGGCCAGGCACACGCTGGGCGAACCGGCCGCGGCGATGGTGGCGGCCAGCCCGGCGATGATCTCGCCGCGCAGCCGGATGCCGTCCATCAGCACCGCGCCGCCCGCCGTGCGCTCGAACTCGCCAGTCGGTTGAACAGTCATTGGATCCTCTGCAGAGTTGTCACGAGGCGGCGAGGGAAGAGCCGCACCAGGAGGGAGCAGCCGAAGCGGAGCGGAGGCCAGTCCCGACCATCAGGAGAGACCGATGATCTCGCCGTTGGCGTCGAAGTCGATGATGCTCGCTGCGGGCGCCGAGCCGAGGCCGGGCATGGTGGTCATGTCGCCGCAGATGGGGTACACGAAGCCGGCGCCGACGCTGGCCCGCACTTCGCGGACGTTCACGGTGTGGCCGGTGGGTGCGCCCTTCAGCGACGAATCGGCGCTGATGCTGAGGTGCGTCTTGGCGATGCACACCGGCAGGTTGCCGAAGCCGTTGGCCTCGTACCTGGCCAACTGGGTGTTGGCCGGGCCCGAGTAGGTGACGTTGGCAGCGCCGTAGATCTTCGTGGCGACCTTCTCGATCTTCGTCTTCAGCGAGTCGCTGTCCTCGTAGCAGAACTGGAAGTTGCTCGGCTCGTCGCACGCCTCGACCACGGCCTGGGCCAGGTCGGTGGCGCCGCGGCCGCCGTCGCTGAAGTGGGTGCACACGGCGACGCGGGCGCCGACGCTCTCGGCGATCTCGCGGATGGCCTGGTGCTCGCTGGCGAAGTCGCCGGGGAACGCGTTGATGGCGACGACGGGGGAGACGCCGTGCACCTTCACGTTCTCGATCTGCTTGATGAGGTTGGCCGCGCCGGCGCGCACGTCGTCGGGGTTCTCGGCGAGCAGGTCGGCGGGCAGCGGCTTGCCGGGGGTGATCTTGAACTTGCCACTGTGCGCCTTCAGGGCGCGCACGGTGGCGACCAGTACGGCGGCGTCGGGCACCATGCCCGAGGTGCGGCACTTGATGTTGAAGAAGCGCTCGGCGCCCATGTCGGCACCGAAGCCGGCCTCGGTGATGAGGTAGTCGCCACCGCGGATGCCGATGAGGTCGCCGACGATGGAGCTGTTGCCGTGGGCGATGTTGCCGAACGGACCGGCGTGGACGATGACCGGCGTGTGCTCGAGCGTCTGCAGCAGGTTCGGCTTCAGCGCCTCCTTCATGATGACGGCCATCGAGCCGGCACCCTTCAGTTGCTCGGCGGTGACGGGATCGCCGTCCTTGGTGTAGCCGACGACGATGCGACCCATGCGGGCACGCATGTCCTCCAGCGAGGTGGACAGGGCGAAGATGGCCATGACCTCGGAGGCCGCGGTGATGTCGAAGCCGGTCTGGCGGGTGACGCCGTCCATCTTCCCGCCGAGGCCGACGATGATGTTGCGCAGGCTGCGGTCGTTCACGTCGAGCACGCGGCGCCACGTGATGTTGTGGATGTCGAGGCCCAGTTCGTTGCCCTGGTGCAGGTGGTTGTCGACCATGGCCGACAGCAGGTTGTGGGCCGCGGTGACGGCGTGGAAGTCGCCCGTGAGGTGCAGGTTGAGCAACTCCATGGGGATGACCTGGCTGTAGCCGCCGCCGGCCGCGCCGCCCTTGATGCCGAACGTGGGGCCCATGGACGGCTGGCGCAGACTGATGACGGCCTTCTTGCCGATGTGCTGCATGGCCTGGCCGAGGCCGACCGTGGTGGTGGTCTTGCCCTCGCCCAGGGGGGTGGGGGTGATGGCCGTGACCACGACGTACTTCGCCTTGGGGCGGTCGCTCAGCTCCTCGATGGCCTCGAGCTTGATCTTGGCCAGGTCGTCGCCGTGCTGCTCGAGCAGGTGCGGCCCGATGCCCATCTGCGCGGCGATGTCGTTGAGCGGCGCGAGCGAGGCCGCGCGGGCGATCTCGAGATCGGACGGAAAGGACACGGTGACCCCCTGGTGCATTTGCCCCCTCGTCAATGAGGGAACGATCGTGCCGAGAATAGCAGAGATTCCGCTAGGCGGAACGTGTCCACGATGCGGAACACCCGATGAACAGCGAGCGAACGTCGGGGGACTCGATCACTCGAACCCCTGGATGTGCCGCCAGGCGGCGTCGCGCGACGGCTCGTGACCGGTGACGGCAACCAGGAACGGTTCACGGTCGATCTCGAACACCACCGAGGGCTCGATGGTGACCACGGTTGCGGTTCGTGGCACGTCGGCCAGCAACGCCACCTCGCCGACACCCGAGCTGCGCGTCAACGTGCGAACCCACTGGCCGTCCTTGCGGACCTCCAACGACCCGCCGGCGATGGCGTAGTAGCGATCGCCCACGTCGCCCTGGCGGATGAGCGTCTCGCCTCCGTCGACGTGGCGCTCCACCGCGGCCCGCGCCACGGCCTCGAGCGCGGCCGGCGGCAACGGCGCGAACACCGGGTTCGTGCGCAACAGGGCGATGGCCACCACCGGCACGTCGGCGGTGTTGTCGGCCTTCCACAGCCGCGCCGCCGTCGCCAACAGCACCAGAGCGGGCAGCGCGCCCATGGCCACCAGACCCCATCGCGGGCCCACCGTGGCGACCGCGACCTGCGCGGCCGCCGTGCCCACTGCGAGCCCCACGCTGGTGAGCACCTCGATGAACGCGAACACGCTGGCGAGGTACTGCGGGGGCGCCGAGCGTTGCAGCAGGATGCGCGTCGTCACGTCGAGCAGGCTGCGGCTCAACCCGGCAGCCGCGAGTGCCACCAGCGCCACGCCGACGGTGGTGAACGCGCCCAGCAGCACGAGCGACGCAGCGGCTGCGCCGAGGCACACTGCCACCACCGGCGCCACTCGGCCGCGGCCCGACAGCATGGTGGCGGTCACCGTGCTGCCCAGCGCACCGATGCCGAACGCGATGTTCAACACGCCGGCACCGGATCCGCCCATGCCCAATTCGTCGACGGCGAGGATGACGAACATGGGACCGATGAACCCCATCAGCACGTGCTGCGTGCCGAGCACGGCCAGCAGCATCGGCACGTTGCGGCGGCCACGCACCGACCGCACCACCTCGCGCAGCGACGGGCGCTCGTCGGCCCCCGCGGGCTGCACGGGCCGGTCGTGGCGCAGCATGGTGAGAGTGGACACCACGCCGATCACGGCGAACCCCGCACACACCACGAGCACCAGTTCGGGGCCGCCGATCGCCAGGAAGGCCGTGGCCACCAGCGGCCCGAGCAGCACGGCGCCGCTGTCGCAGTAGCCGGCGAAGAGGTTCGAGGCGGTGAGCTCGCGGGCTGTCCGCACCAGCGCGGGCGCGATGACCGCGTAGGACGGCCGCACGAAGGCGATGCCGCCGATGGCCACCGCGGCGGGGATGGCGACGGCCAAGACCGACGCCTCGCTCGCGGCGAGCACGGCCGAGACGGTGAGCGACACCGCCTGGATGGCGTACACCGCCGACAGCGCGCGGATGGGGTGGCGGCCGTCGGCCAAGCGACCGACGAACGGTGCCACCAGCACGGCCGGCACCAACAGGCCGAGCGCCGTCCAACCGGCGGCGGCGCTGCCGCCCCGGTCCTGGGCGTACACCAGCACCGCAAGCCACGACGCCCACTCCGACGCCGCCGAACCGGCGTACGCCACGACCAGGCGGGCCAGACGGGAGTTCCGCAGAGCAGCGAGTGCGGAGCTGCCCCGAGGGTCTGCCATCAGAGGTCCTTGCAGAGGCGAAGCGCGTCGTAGATGGCTGCGTGGATGTTGCGACCCTCGACCGCGTCGCCGATGCGGAACACTCGGTAGGCGCCGTCCGGGTTCACCAGGAGTTGCTGTTGCCGCCCGTCCACGAACGCAGCATGGTCGATCTCGCCGAGGTTCTGCGAACGCGGCGCGAGCTCGTGGTACAGTTCGTCGTTCGACAGCGCGCCGTGGTCACCCACCACCGCGTCGACCACGCGTGTCTGGCGGATGGCGCTGTGGTCGCTGCCGATCTCGACGTCCAGGCGGCCGTCGTCGCGGCGGGCGATGCGTCGCACCCGGCGGGTGAGCGTGAGGCGCACGTCGGCTTCGTTCAACGCCCGGCTGTAGGGCACCATGTTCATGCCGCCCACCTCGATGCCGAGCGTGCGTTCCGGCGAGACGATCTCGAGCCGCACGCCGGTGCCCACCAGCATCTCGGCGGTGGTCATGGCGGTGTGGTTGCCGTCGTCGTCGTACAGCAGCACGTCGCCCGTGGGTCGCGAGTCGCCGGCGATGACGTCCCACGCGTTCACCATCAGCTCGGCGCCCGACTCGATGTCGGGGTTCTGCGGCAACGCGCCCGTGGCCACCACCACCACGTCGGGCTGCAGCGAGTCGATGAGGTCGGCGTCGGCGTACGTGTCGAAGCGCACCTCCACCCCCAGCCGTTCCAGCTCGGACAGCCGCCACTCGACGATGCCCATCAGGTCGCGGCGGCGCGGGTTGCGAGCCGCGAGGCGCAGCTGGCCACCGGCCCACGGCATTGCCTCGAGCACCGTCACCCGGTGTCCGCGCTCGGCGCTCACCCGCGCGGCTTCCAGGCCGCCGGGCCCAGCGCCGACCACCACGACTCGGCGGGGGGTGTCGGCCCGCTCGATGTCGTGGGGCATGTGCAGTTCGCGACCGGTCGCCGCGTTGTGGATGCACAGTGCCTCGCCACCCACGTAGATGCGGTCCAGGCAGTAGGTGGCACCCACGCACGGACGGATGGTGTGTTCCTGGCCCAACTGGATCTTGCGGACGATGTGTGGGTCGGCCAGGTGGGCTCGGGTCATGCCGATCATGTCCACCTTGCCCTCGCGCACCGCGTGCCGGGCGGTGGCGACGTCGTCGATCTTCGCCGCGTGGAACACCGGCAGGTGGGTGTGCTCGCGCACGACACCGGTGAAGTCGAGGTGCGGCGCGGCGGGCATGCCGTGCACCGGGATGACCTGGTTCAGGGTGACGTCGTTGACGATGTTGCCGCGGATCACGTTCACGAAGTCGACCAGGCCCTCGTCGGCATAGATCTGCAGCGCGGCGATGCCCTCGGGCATCTGCACGCCGTCGTCCAGCCGTTCCTCCACTGCGGTGCGCACACCGACGATGAAGTCGGGTCCGACTCGGTCGCGGATGGCGCGCAGCACCGCGAGCGGGAAGCGCAGGCGGTTGGCGAACGAACCGCCCCATTCGTCGTCGCGGTGGTTGGTGTGCGGCGACAGGAACTGGTCGAACAGGTGCCCGTACGCCTCCACCTCGATGCCGTCCATGCCGCCCGCCTGCATGCGCTCGGCGGCGTCGGCGTACTGGGCGACGATGCGGCGGATGTCGCTCTCCTCGGCCGCCTTCGGATGCCCGCGGTGCGCCGGCTCGCGCAGTCGCGAGGGCGCCACGATGGGCAACCAGTCGTCCTGGCCCCAGCCGGCGCGCCGCCCGAGGTGGGTGATCTGGATCATGCACGCGCAGTCGTGCTCGTGCACGGCATCGGTGAGCGCGCGGATCCACGGCACGATCTCGTCCTTGTACGCGAGCAGGTTGCCGAAGGCGGGCGGGCTGTCGGGGCTGACCACGGCCGAGCCGGCGGTCATGGTGAGTGCCATGCCGCCTCGCGCCTTCTCGGCGTGGTACGCCGCGTAGCGCTCCTTGGGCATGCCGTCCTCGCTGTACGCGGGCTCGTGCGACGTGCTCATGACGCGGTTCTTCAGCGTCAGGTGGCGCAGCTGGAACGGCTGCAGCAGGGGATCGTCGTTCATGCCCGCGGCCTCAGTGCCACTGGTCGGGCATCTCGGCCTTGCGCCGGGCCACGTAGTCGCGCAGCGCTTCATCGACGGCATCGTCCATGGGCGGTGCCTCGTACTCGGCGAGTGTGCGCTTCCACAGCGTGTTGGCGCGCTGCTCCGACGTGGTGGACCCGCTGTCGCGCCACTGCTCGAACGAGTTGTTGTCGCTGAGCGGCGGTTCGTAGAAGGCGGTCTTGTAATGGCGCAGGGTGTGCTGCGACCCGAAGAAGTGCTTGCCGGGGCCGACCTCGGCGAACGCGTCCATGGCGAACTGGTCCTCGTCGAGCGAGATGCCCTTCAAATAGGTGTGGGCCGAGCCGCACAGGTCCAGGTCGAGCATGAACTTCTCGTACCCCATGGCCAGCGCGCCCTCCAGCCAACCGGCCGAGTGGAGGATGAAGTTGGCGCCGCAGTGCAGCGCCGCCAGGAAGCTCATCGCACTCTCGGTCATCGCCTGCCCGTCGGGAACCTTCGACGAGGTGAATGCGCCCGAGCAGCGCAGCGGCAGGCCGACGCGCCGGGCCAGTTGGCCGACCACGAGCGAGCCGAGCGCCGGCTCGGGCATGCCGAACGTGGGGCTGCCGCTGCGCAGCGCCATGGACGACAGGAAGTTGCCGTAGATGGCGGGGGAGCCCTTGCGCACGAGTTGGCCGAGGGCGACGCCGACGAGCGTCTCGGCGTGAGCCTGGGCGATGGCCCCGGCGTTCGTGACCGGGCCCATTGCGCCACCCAGGATGAACGGCACCACCACGGGCGCCTGGTTGGCGCGGGCGTAGGTCTTCAACGCGCCGGTCATGGTGTCGTCCCACACGAGCGGCGAGTTCACGTTGACGTTGCCCAGGATGACGCAGTTCGAGTCGACGACATCGTCGCCGAAGACCAGCCGGGCCATGGCGATGCTGTCGGCGGCGCGTTCCGGCGCGGTGACCGATCCCATGAAGGCCTTGTCGCTGTAACGCAGGTGGGCGTAGACCATGTCGAGGTGGCGCTTGTTCACCGGCACGTCGGTGGGCTCGCACACCGTGCCGCCCGAGTGGTGAAGGTAGGGCGTGGCGTAGGCCAGCTTCACGAAGTTCTCGAAGTCGGCGATGGTCCCGTAGCGGCGGCCGCCCTCGATGTCGTGCACGAACGGCGAGCCGTACGCCGGCACGAGCACCACGTTGTTGCCACCGATCTGCACCGAGCGATCGCGGTTGCGGGCGAGTTGGGTGAACTCGCGAGGTGCGGTGGCGCAGAGCGCCTCGACGTGGCCGGGGTCGAACCGCACCAGGACGCCATCGACGGTGGCGCCCGCGTCGCGGAACAACTGCAGTGCCTCTGCGTCGCCGCGGATCTCGATGCCCACCTCGGCCAGCAACCGGTCGGCATGCTGCACGATCGAATCGAGGCCTTCCTCGGAGAGCAGCTCGTACGGGGGGATCTCGCGACGGATGAATGCCGGGCCGGTGGGCGGCCCACCGGTGACCCGTCCCGCCTGTCGTTCGGCGCGGCCGCGACGCCGCGGCGCGTCACCCGCCGTCGTGGCGCCGGTGCCGTCGGTGATGTCGGCTGTGTCGGTCATCGGATCCCCCAGGTTCCTCTCAGACACGCTCGCAACACGCTGGAAACACGCGTGAGACTCGCTCGTCTCGATTTACCAGACGACCGTACCAAGATCTCGCAGATGTCGTTGACCTGTGGGCCTCACCGGGGTACTGTCCGGGCGCTTGACGTCGGTCGTGGCGTCACAACTGAATCCGGGGGATCAACAATGACGAAAGAGCTCGACCAGATCCGTTCGAGTGTTGGGCCGCTGCAGCAGGAAGTCATCGACGGCTTCGCCAGCGGCGCACTCACCCGCCGTGGCTTCCTGGCCCGCGGCAGCGTGGTCGGCCTGTCGGTGGCGTTCATGGGCTCGGTGCTCGCAGCGTGCGGCAGTGACGACACAGGCGGCACCACCGGCACCACCGGCGGCAACGGTTCCACCGGCAGCACCACTGGCGGTACCGGCACCGAGACCACCGTTGCGGCCGGCGACATCAAGCAGGGTGGCACGCTGCGCATCGCGTCGCAGCGCCCCGGCAGCGCGCTCGACCCCATCCTCATGGACAACCTGGGTGCGTACACCCCGGTCGTGACCGCCTTCGAGTACCTCTGCGGCCCCGGCGAGGGCGCTGGGCTCGCCCCGATGCTCGCCGAGAGCTGGGAGCCGAACGCCGACGGCAGTGTGTGGACGTTCAAGCTCCGCCAGGGCGTGAAGTGGCACGCGGGCGGCGACTTCACCGCCGCCGACGTGGTGGCCACCATGGACCGCCTCTCGGTCGAGGCCGGCAAGCTCGCCGCCTACCTGAAGCCCGGCGCCGCTGTCGCCAAGGACGACTTCACCGTCGAGATGACGCTGAACCAGGCCGATGGCCAGTTCCCGTACCAGGTCTGCCACTGGAACCCGCAGACGGTCATCACGCCGAAGGACTACGTCGCCGGCACCACGCTCGACGGCAAGCCCGACGGCACCGGTGCGTTCAAGCTCGACTCGTACGACGTGTCGACGAGCGCCAAGTTCGTCGCCAACGCCGACTACTGGGGTGGCAAGCCCTACCTCGACGCCGTCGAGCTGATCTTCTCGGACGACATCGCCACGCAGGTCACCGGCCTGCAGGGTGGTGCGGCCGACGCGGTCGTGCAGCTGTCCGTCATCGGTGGCGAGGCCATCATGAACAACCCGGACCAGTTCACCACCGAGAAGATCCGTGGCGCTGCCCACCGTCAGCTGTGGATGAACACCCGTGAGGGCACCTTCACCGACGTCAACGTCCGCACGGCCATCGCTCTCGGCCTCGACCGTCAGGCGCTGATCGACACCGCCCTCGGCGGCCAGGGCGACCTGGGCAACGACCACCCGATCGCTCCCGTGTACGAGTTCTGGGACAGCTCCCAGGCCCAGCGCGAGCGCGACGTGGAGAAGGCCAAGAGCCTGCTCGACGCCGCCGGCAAGGCCGGTCTCGCGATCACCATGCACGCGCCGAAGCTGCAGGAGATCCCGCAGCTCGCCGAGCTGATGCAGAGCCAGCTGAAGGACATCGGCATGGACATCACGCTCAACGTCGAGAGCACCGACACCTTCTACGACCGTTGGTGCAAGGTGTACGACTCGCCCAACGAGCCCGCCGGCTGCGACGGCGGCGAAGAGTTCGGCATCGTCGACTACGGCAACCGTGGTGTGCCCGACGTGTACCTGGTGAAGGCGTACTCCACCGGTGAGTGGAACTCGGCTCACTACGTCAGCGAGCCCTTCCGTGCCGCCGTGAAGGACTACCAGGCCGCCCTCACGCTGGACGATCGCAAGGAGCCGGTGAGCCGGATCCAGAAGATCGCCAACGAGGACGTCCCGTACGTCATCCCGTACTTCTACTTCGGCCTCTTCGCCTACGCGAAGAACGTCACCGGCATCAAGGCCACGGGCCTCGGTCACTACTACTGCGACAAGGCCGGGTTCTTGGCCTGAGCCCTGCTTGGCAGGATGTACGTTTGAACGGTCGGGGGGGGGGGGGGGGGCGGGC
>CBHWEI010000016.1:0-29350 GCA_966112835.1 uncultured Acidimicrobiaceae bacterium | reverse complement strand
GCTCGTGGCCGAGGAGGGCGTCGACTGGCTACTGGTGAACGGCCACTCCACCGGCGGCCGGGCCGCGGTCATCCCCGCCGCGCGCGGCACCACCCGCGGCGAGGTGGATGCCATCTTCCTGAGCAGTCCGTTCCTGGACATGAACCTGCCGCAGATCCAGGAGACGTTGATCGAGCCGGTCATCGCGTTCCTGGGCGGCTTCATGCCGCAGCTGAAGATCGGTGCGCTCAGTTCGCTCTACGGCGACAGCATCCACATCTCGCAGAAGGGCGAGTGGGACTTCGACCTGACGTGGAAGCCGCTCACCGGCTTCCCCGCCCGCGCCGGATGGGTGCGCGCCATCCACCGTGCGCAGGACGAGGTGAACCGCGGCCTGCAGCTGCCCCAGCCGGTTCTGTTGCTGCACTCGTCGCGCAGTCTGCGTCCGAAGGAGTGGGTCGACGAGATCCACCGCGCCGACATCGTGCTCGACGTGGCCGACATGCGTCGCCTGGGTCCCACGCTCGGCCCGACGGTGGAGGTCACCGAGGTGCCCGACGCGATCCACGACCTGGTGCTCTCGCGCCTGGAGACGCGCATGCGCACCTTTCAGCTGGTGGCCGACTGGCTCGCCCGCGTGCGCCCCACCGCCTGAGCTCGTGCCAGCCGCATCGGCACGCGCTGCCGGTCAGGGCAGCGGGGGAAGGCGGTCGTCGGGGTGGTCCATCAGGTAGGCGACCACGTCGACCGGGGCATCGGCCGAGTAGCCGACCGGCAGGCGCACCGTGCCCTCGCTGGTGCCCACGAACACCTGCCAGCCGTGGTAGCCGTAGAACGCGCGATCGTCGGCCTGCATGTTCTGCGCCCACGCGGTGACCGAGGCGACGTAGGCGCTGTTCGGGTTGTACGCGTTCAGCGCGGCCTGCATGTCGCCGGGCGCCCCGTGCGCGACCAGGTAGGTGGCGGCGCCGAAAATGGCGTCGCGCGGCACCGTCGGGTCGCCCGTGCAGCACTCGGCCCACGTCGACGGCAGGAACTGCATGGGGCCCACCGCGCCCGCCGAGGACACGCCGTCGATGCGGCCCATGCGGGTCTCCTGGAAGTTGATCGCGGCCAGGTACTGCCAGGGCACACCGGTCGCCGCCTCGGCGTCGCGGTAGTCGCGGAGCAACTCGTCGGCGGGCAGCGGTTCGACGATGGTCCACGCCGGCAGGGTGGTGACCGGGTCGCCGGGTGGCTTGCCGGCGTTGTGCTCGATCTGCGCCTGCCGGGCCGCGAGGTGGAACTGCAGTGGCGTGCGCGCCACCGGGTCGACCGCGGCCAGCAACCCCGGACCCCACTCGACATGTGCATTCACCACCCGGTAGGCCAGCTGTTGCCGTCGGCCCAACTCGTCGAGCTCGGCAGCCGTTGCCGAGGCGTCGCGGATGCCGGCCTCCACCGCCGACAGCTCGACCGCGAGCGACTCGACGTCGTCGAGCACGAGCGCGCTGGTCTCGGGCACCGTCGAGGCCTCGGTCGTGGACACACCGACGGTCGTGGTCGTGGCCGCGGTCGTCGAGGTACCCACGCCGGACGACGAGGTGGATGTGCACGCGGCGAGCACGCCGAAGCCCACCAACGACACCGCAGTGGCGACGAGGCGGCGACGGCGGATCACGATTCGCCGAACACCACGGTGGTGAACGATTCGGGGCGATGCGTGTCGAGCAGGCCGTGGGGGTCCAGGCACCAGGCCGCCGTGACGAACTGGCCCGACACCGGCAACTGCTGGAATCGCCCGAGGAAGGCGCGCAGCGGGCCGGGCGTCGCAGGCGTGACGGCACCGGCCGACAGGCGGGCGAGGTCGGCCCACGGCAGCAGCATCTCCACGGTCCACCCGGCGCTCGCGGCGGACCAGTCGTTCAGCACACCGTCCACCGACACGGCCACCTGCAGCCCGGGAAGGTCGTAGTCCAGCAACGCCACCCGCGGGCCGCGAGGGTGCGTGCCGCGCCAGAACGACTCGGGGCGCCGGTCGTAGTCGCCGCCGAACGTGAACGCTGCCGGGTTGCGAAGGTCCAGCCGAGGGTCGGCGGCGAAGGGGCTGTCGTCCAGCGAGTCGCGCCACAGGTGCAGCACCTCGTACACCGTGCCGAGCGCGTTCACCTCCAGCTCGTAGTAGCCCCATCCGAAGTCCAGGAACAGCTCGACGTCGTTCTCCTGGAACACCAGCGAGTCGCGCTCGGTCAGCGATGCCCGTGGGAAGGGCTCCTCCACCCGGAAGCCCACCAGCAGCCCCTGCGGGTGCGCCACCACTGCGGCCCGAGTGTCGTACAGGCCGGGCAGGCCCGACACCATGTCGACGAACCGGCCACTCCACTGCGCGTCGGCCCACACGGGCCCGTCCAACCGCCCCGACATCGTGACGGCCTGTTCGCTCGTGGTCGCACGCAACACCATTCCCGCAGCCTGCCATGCCCGACGCGGCGTCCGGGTGGCCGCCCACGACCACCGACGCGCACTTACACTTCGTCGCATGGCACTGACCGCCGACGACGCCACCGACGACGCGCCCCGCGTCGACGCTGACGCGGCGGACACCACCACGCCCCGTTCGTCGGCGCCGAGTCACTGGGTGCTGGCGGCCGCCGGGTACTTCGCGCTGCGGGTGCTGTTCGTGCTGTCGTCGCATGCCTTCGAGACCCCCGACACCGAGAGCTACCGCGCCGGGCAGGGCCTGCGACCGCCGCTCAGCTCGGCGCTGCTGTCGTGGCTGGGCGACTCGCCATACGTGGTCGTCTCGACGTTCGTGTCCACCGCCGGCTTCCTGGCCCTGGCCATCGCCATGTGGGACGGCACCCGGCGCCGCTGGTCGTACGGCGTCATCGCCGCGCTGGGGCTCATGTCGTTCATCCCCGCGGTGTCGGTGTACGAGCACTGGTTGGTGCCCGACAGCCTGCTGGTGGGCCTGGCGCTCATCGCGCTCGCGCTGGCGTGGCGGCGTGTCGGGGCCACGTGGCAGGCCGGCGGGTTCGCCGCGGTCTGCGTGCTCATCACGCTCACCAAGGAGGTCGGTGTCGCGGTCGTCGTGCTGGCCGCGCTGGTGCTGGCCATCCGCCGCACCCCGAAGGTGGCGCTCGGCACCGTGCTGGTGGCCGGCCTGCTGGCCGTCACCGTGGTGCTGCCGGCGTCGAACCGGCAGGGCACCGTCATCTGGCACGAACCGCGCGACACCGAGCTCACCATGGAGCGCTTCCGCGTCATCGTCTCAGCACTCATGTGGTCCGACCTGTCACCCGAGCTTCAGAACGTCAGCAAGCTGTCGGGCGAGTGCGGCATGCCGCTGAACCAGTTGATCGCCGAGACGTTCCTGTTGACCGACGAGATCGCCGCGTTCAAGAACTGCCCCGAGCTGTGGGCCGCCGTCGACGACCTGTCGCAGGTGGACATCCTGCGCATGCACGCCGAGAACCCCAAGTACGTGAACAACTCGATCGAGCGCGGGTTCGCACCCAGCATGTACGCCATGTCGCTGTGGAGCGACTACCGCTGGGCGCCGCGCCCGTGGCTGAGCATCGACCGCTGGCTGGCCGGCCTGATGGCCCTGCTGCCGATCGTCGCGGTGGGCGTCGGCCTGGCGCGCGGCCGCGGTCGTCGCCTGGCGCTGGTTGCCCTGGCCGGCACGGGCCTCGCGCTGGCCGCGGCACTGGTCGACCCCACCGGGCAGGAGCGGCACGCGCTGGTGTTTCGCGTGGTCGCCGCCGTGATCGCGTTGATGGCGCTGACCGAGGCGACCGAACGGCGGCCGGTTCAGCCCGCGACCGACGACCACCAGCCGGTCTGAGGCACGAACGGCGACGCCGGGCGACCAGTGACGCCCTGCACGGCGTCGAGCCGGTAGACCAGCCCGGCCGCGGGCTCGGCCCGCCGCTGCTCGTCGGTCCAGAACTCGGTCGCCGTGGTCACGTACAGCCGGTCCAGCCGTTCGCCGGCGAACGCGCAGCACGTGCTCTGTGCGGCCGGGACTGCGTACGTGGCGACCAGCGAGCCGTCGGGCGCATGGCGGCGCACCTGCGCCGCTCCGTACACCGCGATCCACAGGTGACCGGCGGCGTCGACGGTCATGCCGTCGGGGCCGCCCAGATCGTCGGGGATGCGCACCACGACGCGCTGCGCGCTGATGGTGCCGGCGGCCGGGTCGAAGTCGAACCCGTACACCGAGCGCGCGCCGCTGTCGATGAAGTACATGGTGCGGCCGTCGGGGCTCCACCCTGCGCCGTTGGGGATGGTCAACCCGTCCAGCATGGTGGTGGCCGTGCCGTCGCCGTCCACCCGGAACAGCGCGCCACCGCCGGGGCGATGGTCGTCGGCCATCGAGCCGGCCCACAGCCGGCCCTGCGGGTCGCACGTGGCGTCGTTCATGCGCGCGCCCTCGCCCACCAGTTCGAGCAGTTCGGTGTGGTGGCCCTCTGGCGCGAGGTGGGTGAGCCCGCGACCGGCAGCGAGCAGCCAGCCGTCGTCGCCGGTGATCGGCGCGATGGCGCCGACCGCAGTGGGCAACCGGTACTGCTGCACCGGCACCAGTGAGCCATCGGCGGCGACCCGGTCGCGGAACACGCGGCCCTCCAGGATGTCCAGCCGCAGCAGCTCGTCGCGCCGGGCGTCCCAGCGCACTCCTTCGCCCAGCACCAACTGCTCGTCGGTGACGGCGACGGCCGCTGGAGCGTTCTCGTCGCCACTCATGCGTCACCTCCGAAGTGCACGACCACCTTGATGTCGTCGGGGCGGCGCTGCAGGGCGTCGGCCACCCGATGCACCGGCACTCGCCGGGTGATCAGCCGGGCCAGCCAGTCGCGATCGGCCGCGGCGAGCGCCGCGGCGGCACGATCGAAGTGCCGCCGGTTCGCGTTCACGATGCCGACCACCACGTTGTTGCTGCGCATCACCTTCGTCGCCAGGTCGGCGGCGCCGGGGCCGTCGGTGTGGCCGTCCGCACCGGAGCCCACCAGGCACACCACGCCGCCGCGCGCCACGTGTTGCACGCTGTCGACCACCACCTGGCCGTCGCCACAGCACTCGACCACGATGTCGGGCTCGAAGCCGATGTCCGCCATGCGGCCGTGGTGGTAGGTGGCGCCCAGGTCGCGGACGACTGCCGGCTTCGGCCCGTCGGTCACGCGGTCCAGCACGTGCACCTCGTAGCCGTGCTGCGCGGCCACCATCGCCGCGAGCAGGCCCACCGGCCCGGCGCCCGTCACCAGCACCCGCTGTGGGTCCCACACCGCACGCGACCGGGTGGCGTCGATCTGCTCCCACGCCTTGGCGACGACGCTGGTGGGCTCGAGCAGCACACCCAGCTCGCCCAGGGTCGGGTCGACACGCACCGCGTACTCGGGCTCGATGCGCCACCGCTCGGACATGAAGCCGTCGAGCGACTTGATGCCGCGCTCGGTGTACTGCCCGTTGCGGCACATGTCCCACTCGCCCACCGCGCAGTTCGGGCAGGGCACTGCGTCGGGCCGGCGCACGATGCCCACCACCAGATCGCCCACCGTGAGACCGCTGCCGGTGGGTGCGTCGAGCACGCGACCCAGCGACTCGTGGCCCAGCACCATCCGCGACCGCCCCTCGGGCGCCCAGCCGTGGATGCCGGCGACCAGTTCGGCATCGGTGCCGCACACCCCCACCACGACGCTCTCCACGAGCACCGCACCGGTCGACGGGTCGGGCTCGTCGACGTCGTCGAGCCGCACGCTGTCGGCGACGCCGGGTTCGATGGTGACCGCCTTCATCGGCGGCATCGTAGGCCACCCACCCCGTAGCATCGGCCGCCATGACCACCGCTGCGACGCTGCTCACCATCTGCGGCAGCTGGCAGCCCACGTCGGCCAATGCGTCGATCGTGCGCCATGCGACGGCGCGGGCCAGGGCAGCAGGGGTGACGGTGGCGTCGTTCGAACTGCTCCGCGACGTCGACCCGTTCGACCCGCAACAGGTCGACGACCCGGCCCCGCCGGTGGCCGAGCTGCGCAGGGCCGTCAGCGAGGCCGACGCCGTGCTCATCGCCGCCCCCGAGTACGCCGGCGCGCTGGCGGGCGTGGTGAAGAACGCGCTCGACTGGCTGGTGGGTGCCGGCAGCATGTGGGACCGCACCGTGGGCGTCGCCTGCGCAGGCACCACGGGCGGCTGGTTCGCCCGGCGCGATCTGGCGCAGACCCTCGCCTGGCAGGGCGCGTTGGTGGTGGCGCACCTGGGCGTGGCCGCGCCGCGGACGAAGAGCGACGCGAACGGCAACCTCACCGACCCGGCCACCCTGGCCGAGATCGACTCGTTCACCGACGATCTGCTGCGGTTCTCCGGCCAGGCACGCGCCGAGCGCATCGCGGCCGCACGCGCCGTCGCGGTGGAACTGCAGATCGACCCGGCACGGGTGGCGGCAGGCACCGACGACTGACGGGTTCGCCACGGACCACGACAGGCACCGTCGGTAGTGTCGGGCCATGGGGAACATCGAGTACGACGAGTTCGGGCTGTTCAACGAGAACGCCGCCGAGTTCGGCCTGCCGTTCGACGCGCCGCCGGTGGTGCGCCGCGAGTTCGTGGAGGTGCGTCCCGGCTTCCGGCTCAGTGCGCTGGTGTGGGGCGAGGCGGCACCCGAGCTGGTGCTGCTGCACGGTGGCGGCCAGAACGCCCACACGTGGGACACCGTTGCGATGGCACTCGGTCGGCCGTTGGTGGCCATCGACCTGCCCGGCCACGGCCACTCCGACGGCACCATCCGCGGCACCCTGTCGCTCGAGACGGCGGCCGACGACGTGGCCGCCGTGGTGCGGGCGTTGGCGCCCCAGGCCCAGGCCGTGGTGGGCATGTCGCTGGGCGGGCTGACCACGCTGGCGCTCAGCGCCGCAGCACCCGAGCTGGTGCGGCGCATCGTGCTGGTCGACGTGCTGCCGTCTCGCGACGACGCGGCCACCGCAGTCATCGGCCAGTTCATCAACGGCCCGGCATCGTTCCCCGACTTCGACGAGCTGTTGGCCCGCACCATCGAGTTCAACCCGACGCGATCGGTGTCGTCGTTGCGCCGCGGCATCCTGCACAACGCGCTGCAGCAGGCCGACGGCTCGTGGGTGTGGCGCCATTCGCGCCAGCGTTCTGAGGCCACCGAAGAACAGGCCATCGGCACGCCCGACCCCGCCGAGCGCACCGAGGCCATGTGGCGCATCGTCGAGGGCGTCACCGTGCCGCTGCTGCTGGTGAGGGGCATGGAGAAGTCGTCGATCCTGCGCGACGAGCACGAGGACGAGCTGCGTCGGCGCCTGCCGTCGGCGCGCATCGAACGGGTGGAGGGCGCCGGGCACAGCATCCAGGGCGACCGGCCCATCGAACTGGCCGCACTCATCACCGACTTCGTGCCGGCGCCATGAGCGACATCCGCGACCAGCCCGACGCACAGCGCTACGAGATCGACGACGACGGCGAACTGGCTGGCATCGCCGAGTACCGCCGCGACGAGCACACCATCATGTTCACCCACACCGAGACCAAGCCCGGCCACGAGGGCAAGGGAGTCGCCCGCCGCCTGGTCGAGTTCGCGCTCGCCGACGCGCGGCGACAGGGCCTGGCCGTGCTGCCCTCGTGCCCGTACGTGCGCAAGGTCATCGCCGACCACCCGGCCGAGTACCTCGACCTGGTGCCGGTCGACGCCCGTGCCCGGTATGATCTGCCGGCGCAATGACCGACGCGCCCGCACCGGTTCGCCTGGCGATCGTCGGCGCAGGTCGCATGGGCACCGCGCTCGCGGCGGCGCTGCCGCACGCGCACGGCCCGTTCGGCCGCGGTTTCGACGGGACGGGGTTCGACGCCGTGCTGCTGGCCGTGCCCGACCGCGAGATCGTCGCGGCCGCCGCCGCGGTGGTCCCCGGCCCGCTGGTCGGCCACTGCGCGGGCGCCTGGGGGCTGGACCTGCTGGCCCCGCACGAGGCGTTCGCGCTGCACCCGCTCATGACGGTGACGCTCGCCGGCGCCACGTTCCAGGGCTGCGGCGCCGCGATCGCCGGCAGCACCACCCGGGCGCTCGCCCTGGCCCGGCGTCTGGCAGACGAGTTGGGCATGCAGGCGTTCGAGGTCGCCGATCAGGACCGCGCCGCGTACCACGCGGCAGCCTCGATCGCCTCGAACTTCCTGGTCACGCTGGAGGACGCGGCCGAACAACTCCTGGCCACCGCCGGACCGGACCGCCGAATACTGGTGCCGCTGGTTCGTGCGGCGCTGGAGAACTGGGCCGCAATGGGTGGACCGGCTGCGCTCACCGGCCCGATCGCCCGCGGCGACGACGCCGCCGTGGCCCGTCAGCGCGAGGCCGTCGCATCGCGCGCGCCGGAGCTCCTCGCGCTGTTCGACGCCATGGTCGAACGCACCCGCACCCTGGCGCATCGAGAAGCGTGAGTCAGTTCGTGGCTGCGAGGTACGCCGCCCAGGCCGTGTAGCCACCGATCAGATCGCTCACGTCCGTGAAGCCGTGCGAACGCAGCAGGCTCGAGGCGATGGCCGATCGGTAGCCACCGGCGCAGAACACCACGGTCGGAGCGTTGCGATCCAGTTCGTCGACGCGGGCGAGCAACGACGGCAGTGCGATGTGGCGGGCGCTGTCGATGGTGCCCTGCTCGACCTCGCCCTGGTTGCGCACGTCGACCAGCACCAGGCCCTCGACCATCCGCGTGCGCTCGGCGACACGGTCTCGGTGGAGAGGTTCTTGCCACAGGCCGAGCCGGCACCGTGCGCGGGGAACACCCGCGTCTCGTCGGGCAGTGGCAGCAGCTGCTCGTGCAGCGAGTGGTACAGCTTCCGAGCCAGTTCGTCGGCGGTGGCACCGACCGAGGCGAGCAGGTCGGGCCGGCCCACGTCGCCGATGAACAGCGTGTCGCCCGTGAGCACGCCGTACGGCGCCGACTCGACGCCATCGGGGTGCACCACGATGCTGATGGACTCGGGCGTGTGGCCAGGCGTCTCGAGACACCACCGCACATCGTCCTCTTGCAATGATCGAACATTTGTTCGATCATTGCAGACCATGGACGCCGGCCCCACCATTCTGCACGCCGACCTCGACGCGTTCTACGCGTCGGTCGAGCAGATGCTGCACCCCGAGCTGAGGGGCAAGCCCATCGCCGTGGGCGGCGGCGTGGTGCTGGCCTGCTCGTACGAGGCCAAGCGCTTCGGCGTGGCCAGCGGCATGTCCGGCACCGAGGCCCGCCGTCTGTGCCCCATCCTGCAGTTCGTCGACGGGCACTTCAAGGAGTACCAACGCCTGGGCGACGAGGTGATGGCGGTGCTGAACGACTTCACGCCCATGGTGCAGCGCATCTCCATCGACGAGGCGTTCGTCGACGTCACCGGCTCGGTGCGCCTGTTCGGCCCGCCCGAGGTCATCGCCACTCGCATCCGCGAGCGCGTGCGCGACGAGCTGGGCCTGCCCATCTCGGTGGGCGCGGCGCGCACCAAGCACCTGGCGAAGATCGCCTCGCAGGTGGCCAAGCCCGACGGGCTGGTGGTGGTGCAGCCGCACCTGGAACGCGAGTTCCTGCACCCGCTACCGGTCGGGCTGATGTGGGGCATCGGCCCGGTCACGCAGGCCAAGCTGGCCGGCCGCGGCATCCGCACCATCGGCGAGCTGGCCGAGTCGTCGCCCGACGCGTTGCAGTCGCTGCTGGGCAAGGCGCTGGGCAGCAAGGTGGGCTCGCTGGCCAACAACGACGACCGGCGCAAGGTGCGTCCCAACGGGCGCGCCGGTTCGGTGGGCGCCCAGTCCGCGTTCGCCCGCCGCGAGCCCGACGAGCGGTTCGTGCGCGAAGTGCTCGGCCACCTCGCCGACCGGGTGGGTGGCCGGTTGCGCGCCAAGCACCGCGCCGGCCGTACCGTCACCGTGCGCATCCGCTTCGCCGGCATGAAGGCCATCACCCGCTCGCACACCGGCCCGGCGCCGGTGAACAGCACGCTCACCCTCACCGAGATCACCGAACGGTTGGTGTGGAGCGCGCTCTCGCCGGGCGGCCCCGAACCCGTGCTCATCTCGCTGCTCGGCATCTCGGTGTCGAACCTGGTCGACCAGGCGTCGCTGCAACTCGAACTGCCGCTCGACGGCGACGAGCACACCCACCCGGCCGACACGTCGGGCGACGCGGCCGGAGCACGGTTCGTCGTCGACCACTCCATCGACGAGGTGCGCAAGAAGTTCGGCAGGGCGGCGGTCGCCTACGGCTCGGTCGCGCTGGGCACCCACGGCTCGGTGCCCGACGAGTTCCGCGAACTGGCCGAGCGCGAGCTCTAGCGCGCCCAGCCCTGCAGCCACGCGCCCAGGTCGGCGATCTCCGCGTCGACCGCGGCCGCCATGGCCTTCGTGAACCGCACGTCCTCGTGCAGCGCGTCGACCCGCAGCTCGCGGCGCTTTCGATCCCACGTGGCGTCGAGCTTGCCCACCAGCCGCTCGCCGTACAGGATCGGCAACGCCCAGTAGCCCCACTTGCGCTGTTCGACCGGCTTGTACATCTCGAGCGCGTAGTCGAACTGGAACAGGTCGACCATGCGCGCCCGGTCGTACACCAGGCGGTCCAGCGGCGACAGCAGCGCGGCACGGCCCTGGAACGGCAGGCCGAGCTGTTCCGGGTCCACCCGCCATTCGCCGGGCACGCCGTCGATGATGGCCGGCTCGCCCACGTCGCCGACGGCGTTGGGCTCGATCATCGCCTCGGTGGCCTTCGCCCTGGCGATGCCCAGCGCACGCAGCCGCCGTTCGTCGCGGGTGCGGCGCGCCCGGTCGACGGCCAGGCCCTTGCCCTTCGGGTACACCCGCTCGGCCAGGTCCCACAGACGGTCGCGGCCCTCGCGGCCTGCGGTGGCCACCTCGCCACGCACCTCCATGAACCCGAGCATCATCACCACGTTGCGGTTGTTGTTCCACCCGCTCGACGCCCACGGCCTCACACACGTGTCGGGCAGTTCCTTCGACGTCATCGGCCCCGACTGCCGCAGGCGACGAATGATGTCCAGCTTGCAGGCGTCGTTCGCGGCCACCCACGCGGCCTGTCCGGTGCGGTAGTTCTTCGGGTCGTCGGTGTTCGGCCAGGCCGCCATCTCGGCCCGGTACAGGGCGATGTCCTCGGCGGGGCGGATGAACCCGCGCAGCTCGACCAGCCGCCGGTCGTCGAGGGCGGCCTGCAGTTCGGCGGGGGCGTAGTCAGGGCCGATGCGCGTCCACAGCACCAGGTCGGCATTCGGCGCGACGGCAGCCGTCTGGTCGTGCTGCACCAGGGTGAGCCGGCGGACGACGTCGAGCAGGTCGGTGGGGCGGGTCGCGTCGAGGAGCTGGGCGCGCACGGCGATGCGGCGGGCCTCGTCCACGTCTAATCGGTGCACCTCGGTCACCCCGGCGAACCTAGTCCCGGGTCGCCGGACACGGGCGGCCTGTCATCTCAGAGCGTGCCGGCATCGAGGCGCTCGAGCACCTCGGCCGCACGTGCACGTACCTCCACCAGATCGCCCAGTTGGCGCATCGCGGCGAGCGGCCGGGCCATGCGATGGTTGCCGCGCAGCGCATCGTGGTGGCGAGCCAGGAAGTCCCAGTACAGCGTGGTGTACGGGCAGGCGTCGTCGCCGGTCCGCCGTTTGGGGTCGAACCGGCAGCCGCGGCACGAGTCGCTCATCTTGTTGATGTAGGCGCCGCCCGAGGCGTAGGGCTTGGTGGCCATCATCCCGCCGTCGGCGTGCAGGGCCATGCCCACCACGTTCGGCAGCATCACCCACTCGGCACCGTCGACGAACATCACCCGCATCCACTCGCTCATGGCCCACGGGTCCACCCCTGCGGTGAGCGCCAGGTTGCCCAGCACCATCAGTCGCTCGATGTGGTGGGTGTACCCGTGGTCGTGCAGATGCCGCACGACGCCGCTGACGCACGCCATCTCGGTGGGCACCTCGCCCGTGAACGCCGGTGGCACGGGGCGCGTGGCGCCCAGGTGGTTCTTGCCGCGGTACTCGGGCATCCACAGCCAGTAGACGCCCCACACGTACTCGCGCCAGCCGATGACCTGGCGCACGAACCCCTCCACCGAGGCGAGCCACACCGCGCCCGTGTGGAACGCGTCCTCGGCGGCGCGCACCACCTCGGCCGGGTGCAAGAGCCCCAGGTTCATCGACGCGGCCAGGACCGAGTGGGCGAGCTTCCACTCGCCGGTCAGCATCGCGTCCTCGTGCGGGCCGAACCGCGGCAGGCCGTCGGCGATGAACTCGTGCAACCGCACCAGCGCCTGCTGACGGGTGACGGGCCAGGTGCCGTCCGGCGGCGCGCCGACCACGTCGGCGGGCAGCCGGTCGAGCACCGCCCGGTCGATGTCGTCCAGGTCGAACCGGGTGATCGCCGGCCAGGACCGGCCGTCACGCGGCGGTGGCTCGCGGTTGTCGTGGTCGAAGTTCCACTGGCCGCCGACGGGTTGGGGACCGCCTGGACCCGGTTCCATCAACACGCCGAGGCGCAGCCGCTGCCAGCGGTAGAAGTCCTCCATCGTCAGCCGGCGACGGCCGCTCGCCCACTCGGCGAATTGCGCAGGGTGGGTGAGGAACAGATCGTCGGGCACCAGCTCGACACCCCACGCCGCCATGCGGTCGCGGGTGGCCCACCGATGCGGCTCGGCGGCCACCACCCGGCTCGGGCCGTGTTCGGCCATGTGGTCGCGAAGCCCGGCGCGCAACGTCGGCGCCCGGCGGTGGTCCACGTGGAACCCCTCGCGGCGAAGGTCGTCGGCGAAGTGCGCCATGGCCGACAGCACCATGTGCAGCCGCTGACGGTGCCAGCGGGCCGACGTCACCATGGCCTCGCTCTCCACCAGCAGCACACGGCACTCGCCGGGCCGGCGGCCGCGCAGCGCACCGTGGTCGCGGGACAACTGGTCGCCGAGCACCCACACCGTGGGCAGTTGCCCCGACGCGCCAACGCTGTTGCTCACGCTGCATGACTAGCCGCGCCGGTCCGATCGGTCCAGTTGCGCCGCTAGGTTCCGGACGATGTCTCGAATCGTCGTGGTCGGAGCCGGGTTGGCAGGACTCAGCGCGGCCCGACTGCTCGCGGCGCAGCACGACGTGGTGGTGCTCGACAAAGGGCGACGGCCCGGCGGCCGCATGGCGACCCGACGCATCGGCGACGCCACGCTCGACCACGGCGCCCAGTTCATCACCGCGCACACCGCCGAGTTCGCCGGCATCGTCGCCGAGTGGACCGAGCAGGGCCTGGTCGCCCCGTGGTTCAACGGCCAGGTGGGCCCGAACGGCGTCACCGACACCGACGGCCACGTCCGCTACTGCGGCACCCCGACGATGAACGCGATCGCGCACCACCTGGCGGCAGGCCTGGAGGTGCGCACCTCGACACTGGTCCGCGCCATCGGCCGCAACGGCGACGGCTGGCGGGTCACCCTTGCGTCCGACGAGCACCTGGCCGCCGACGCATTGTTGTTGACCGCGCCCGTACCGCAGTCGTTGGCACTGCTGGCCGCAGGAGTGGTGCAGTTGTCGCCCGGCGACGTCACCGCGTTGCGAGCGGTGGAGTACGACCCCTGCATCGCTGTGCTGGCGGTGCTGCCCGGCGGCGGGCACGCAGGTCTGGCCGAGCCGGGCGCGGTCCGACCCGGCGACGACATCGTCGACTGGATGGCCGACAACCGACGCAAGGGCGTCTCGGCCGTCCCGGCGGTCACCGTCCACACCACGCCCGCGTTCAGCCGAGCGAACTGGGAGACACCCGAGGCCACGATCGTGCAACGGGTGCTGGAGGCGACGGGCATCGTGCCGGGCAGCACACCCACCGAGGTCCAGGTGCACCGGTGGCTGTTCGCCCGTCCGACGACGCTGCACCCGGCCCCGTTCCTGATGGCCGACGGCGTGCCACCGCTGTGCTTCGCCGGCGACGCCTTCGACGGAGCGAAGGTGGAAGGTGCTGTCCTGTCCGGACGACGCGCCGCCGAGGCACTCCGACACGCCCTCGAACCCTGAGCGGTCGTACGGTCGCGTTGCATGGCTCTCACCGTCGCCGCGCAGAAGCCCATCCACCACACGCACGCCGTCCTCGAGGACGGCGCCGTCGATGCCGACGGGCACATCCTCGAGCCACCCACCCTGTGGGAGGAGTACATCGACCCGAAGTTCCGCGACCGGGCGCTGCGGTTCCGCGTGGACGAGCACGGTCTGGAGGAGCTCGAGATCGACGGGCGGCGCTCGCAGATGAGCCGCAACGGCTTCCCCTCCACGCTCGGCGCGATGGGCGCACCGGACCTGCCGGCCATGCAGAAGGACCCCGAGCGCACCTACCTGCGTGAGGCGCCGTTCGGCTCCATGCACCCGCAGGAGCGCATCCAGGTGCTCGACGCCGAGCACATCGACACCGCCATCCTCTACACCACGGTCGGTCTGCTGTGGGAGGCAGAGGTGGAGGACCCTGCGCTGTCGCAGGCGTACACCACCGCGTACAACCGGTGGATCTGCGAGTTCTGCGCCGACGAGCCGCGCCTGGTGCCCACGGCGCACCTCTCGCTCACCGACCCCGCCGCGGCGGCACGCGAGCTGGAACGCGCCGTCGGTGAGGGCGCGGTGGGCGGCTACGTCGCACCGTTCCACCACCGCGGCGTGCCCCTGGGCCACCCGGACAACGATGCGCTGTTCGCCGCCGCACAGGATCTGGACGTGCCGCTGGCCATCCACCCCACGTTCGAGCCGCAGTGGACGAAGGGCACGCGCATGGGCACGTGGGAGAACGTGAAGCAGCTGCGCCTGCTCGCCTCGGTGTCCGCGTCGGACGGGGTGCGGCAGCAGTTCACCACGCTGTTCGACTACGGCGTGTTCGACAAGTTCCCGCGGCTGAAGGTGCTCGTCCTCGAGTCCGGCGCCGGGTGGATCGGCTACTGGCTGGACCGCATGGACGCCGTCTACGGCCACACGTTCATCGGCAACCGCGTGCCCCTGCAGCACAAGCCGAGCGACTACTTCCGCGAGCGGGTGTGGATCAGTGCCGACCCCGACGAGCGGATGATCCCCGCACTCGCCGAGCGCTACGGCGTCAGCCGGTTCCTGTGGGCGTCGGACTTCCCCCACGCCGACCACACGCCCGAGTACATCGGCGACCTGAACGAGCTGGTGTCGATGTTCCCGGCCGACCAGCGCCGAGCCTTCATCGGCGACAACGCCCGCGCCCTGTTCAAGCTCGGCTAGCGCCGAGCCGAGCCGCGGTCACAACGCGCGCATGCGGTTGTTGCGCGCGTTGTGCTCCACGTCGGCCAGGCCGAGCACTTCCATCACCGGCGGCACGTAGCTGCCGAAGCGGCCACGCAGACCCTTCTTCAGCCCGTACCAGCCGCCCACCGGGTTGTCGGGAGAGCGGCCCCACGCCTCGACGGTGCCTTCGGCCGCCGGCTTCTGCTCGTCGGCGTTGCCGAGCGGCATCCAGTCGCCGTGCGCCACGAGCATCGCGTGCAGGTCGTCGATGCACCGCAGGTCGTACTTCAGCTGCGTCGAACCGACCTGCACCACCAACACGGGCGGCGATGCCTCGGTGTCGCGGTACGCCTCGAACTGCGAGGTGCCCGGCGGCGTGGTGAGCAGCCACGGATCGCCGGGGACGCCACTTCCTTCGGCACTGCTCATGATGCACACGTCCTTCTCTCGGGTGCCCGCACCGTAGACGCCAAAGACTGACATCTCTTGTCATGAATTCCGGAAACTGGCACAGTGATCGCGTGCGTGCCGGACGCCTGGTCACCCTGATGCTCATCCTCCAACGCCGCGGCAGGGCCACCGCCGCGCAGTTGGCCGACGAGTTGGAGGTGAGCGAGCGCACCGTGCTGCGCGACATCGAGGCACTCTCGGGTGCAGGCGTTCCGGTGTACGCCGTGCGGGGCCCGGGCGGCGGCTTCCAGATGCTCGACGGGTACACGCCCACGCTGCCCGACCCCGGCACCTGGAAGCCCAAGGAGCAGCGGGCCGGATTGCCCGTGCGGGCCGAGGTGCAGGTGACGGCCGAGGGGAGGCGCCTGGCCGTGGTGCTCGGGCGGCTGCAGCCCATGCGGGTGCGCCGACCCGACCCCGGCGCCGACCCGCAGTGGTTGGACGCGACCTTCCGCATCGACTCCATCGAGTCGGCGGCGATCGACGTGATGTCGCTCGGCCCACACATCCGCGTGGTTGCACCCGCCGCGCTGCGCGACGCCGTCGCCGAGCGGGTGCACCGCACCTCGGCCCTCTACGCACCCATCGGCTGGCGGCCGGTTCAGCCGAGCGCGCGATCGGTGGATGCGAACCCCAGTTGATGGGCGACGATCACCGCCTGCACGCGATCACGCACGCCCAGCTTGGCCAGCAGCCGCGACACATGCGTCTTCGCGGTCGCTTCGCCCACACCCAACCGGTCGGCGACCTCCTGGTTGGTCAGCCCCTGGGCAACCAGCCACAGCACGTCACGCTCTCGTTCGGTGAGACGGTCGAACGAGGCGTCCGTCGCGCTCTGTCCGCGCGCCGGCCGGCCGGCGTCCGGGCCGAAGCGGGCGAACACGCGGCGGTGCACGGCACGGTCCAGCACGGCGTCGCCCGCCGCCACACGGCGCACCGCGTCGACGATCTCCTCGGGGCCGGCGTTCTTCAGCACGAAGCCGGCCGCACCGGCGCCGAGCGCGCCGAACAGGACGTCGTCGTCGTCGAACGTGGTCAGCACCAGCACGGCGCAGGCGGGCGCGTCGCGCACGATGCGCCCGGTGGCCGAGATGCCGTCGCGGCCGGGCATGCGCACGTCCATCAGCACCACGTCGGGGCGCAGGTCGAGCACGCGCTGCACCGCCTCGTCGCCGTCGCCGGCCTCACCGACCACGGCGATGTCGTGCGCCTCCAGGATCATGCGGACGGCGGCGCGCATGGCCGGGTGGTCGTCGCACAGCACGACTCGCAGCGGCTCGGTCATGCCGGCACCGCCGGAACCGACGCATGCACGCGGAAGCCGCCTTCGGGCATGGCCCCGACGTCGAGCGTCCCGCCGCACAGCGCGACGCGCTCGCGCATGCCGATGATGCCGCGCCTGTTCCCGGTCCCGTCCACCGCCGGCCGTGCCGGGCCGGGATCGGTCACCTCGACGTCCACGGCAGGACCGATGACGACGCGCACCGCCACCGAGCCGGCCCGCGAGTGGCGAGCCGCATTCGTGAGCGCCTCTTCCACCAACCGGTAGCAGCACAGCGACACCGTGGGCGCCACCTCGTGCGGATCGCCGGTGAGCTCGGCCTGCACCTGCACCCCGGCCGCTCGCCAGCGGTCCACCAGTGCGGGCAGCGCGTGCAGCCCCGGCTGGGGCGGGCTGACACCGTCGACCGGCGCGAGCACGTCGAGCAACTGCCGCAGCTCCCCCACCGCCGAACGACTGGACGATTCGATCTCGGCGAGCGCGGCCGCTGCCTGCTCGGGTGAGCGTCGGAGCGCAGTGCGCGCCGCTCCGGCCTGCACACCGATGAGGCTCACGTGGTGGGCGACCACGTCGTGCAGTTCGCGGGCCAGCCGCTGCCGCTCCTCGGCCACTGCGACGCGGGCGCGCTCGTCCCGATCACGCTCGGCCGCAGCCAGCCGGGCCTCCACCTCGGCCACGTACTGCCGCCGGGTGCGGGTGGCGAACCCGAGCACCACGGGAAGGGCGATGAGCGCGAACGCGAATGCGAACGACTGGGCCACGCCCGTGCCGTCGTGCAGCGCACCGGCGATGGCGGCGGCGAGCAGCGCAGCCACCACGGCGGCGGCCCACCACTGATGTGTCGTCCAGGCGCCGATGGCGAACAGCAGCACCACCCCGAGCGCGGCGATCTGCAATCCGTAGAGACCGCGATCGTCGATGGCCGAGGCGACCACCATCGCCGCCAGCGTGGCCGCGAGCATGCCGAGCGGCCATCGTCGCCGCCACCACAGCGGCACGGTGGCCAGCACCGCGACGACGGCCATGGCTGGGGTGAGCGGCGCGGCCTGCACGTCGGCATCGGTTCGCGCCGCGGCCATGCCGGCGACGCCCAGCGCCACGATGCCCACCATCAACGCCGCATCGAGCCACGGCCCGAGGCGTGCCATGGGGCTCGGCTCAGCGGATGCCTGCATCCGAGTCAGTGTAGGAAGCGGCCGCAATGGCTCGAGGCCGACCGTGCGAGGGACGCTTCGCCGCCACCCGCATCTGGTGCACGCCACGGCGGAGCGCCGCCATCGTGTCGCGCACGGCACGCCAGGGGTGCCGCAGGATCTGGCGGGGGGTGCGCAGACCGCGGAACGGATGGAGCAGCTGCAGCACGATGCCGTGCGGCACGGGCTCGGCCACGCCGTACCGCTGCGGGCGGCGATCGGCCGGCATGAAGTACGTGCCGAACATCGTGTCCCACACCGGCAAGAACACCGAGTAGTTGCTGTTGATGGCGCCCGGCTCGTCGGCGTGGTGCCAGTGGTGGAACTCGGGCGTGATCACCAGTCGGTGCAGCGGCCGCAACCGCCAGCGGACGTTGGCGTGGGCGAACAGGCCGGTGAGCAACTGAACCACCGCCAACGCGCCCGTGAACTGGACCGAGAAGCCCGCGGCGGCGAGCAGCACGAACGCCGGCGCCAGGAAGATGCCGTCGAACGGGTGGTTGCGGAACCCGCTCACCCAGTCGAGCCGGCGGGTCGAGTGGTGGATCGAGTGGAACCGCCACAGGAACGGCACCTCGTGCGCCCAACGATGCGCCCAGTAGATGGTCACGTCGAACAGGATCACTCCCAGGACCAGACGCGGCACCGTAGGGACGAGTGCGATCAGTGGCCGCAGGGCCAGGCCGGGCAGCCAGGCCAGTGACAGCACACCCATGACGGCGGCAACGGCCGTGCCCACCACGCCCAGCGGTGTCGCCACCAGCGCGTGGGCGATGTCGGTGCCCACCTCGGGACGCCGTAGCCGGCGACCGTGGCGGGGGAAGGCCATCTCGAACGGCACGACGATGACGAACAGCCCGACCAACGCGAGGAGCGGGGTGATGTCCACCGCGAGCGCAGCCACGGCCGCGACCGCGGCGAGGATCGCGAGTGGCTGCACGAGTCGGCGGCGGCCGGGCTGCGGTGTGAGGTTCTGCGGCGCGGGTGGCACGTCGCTGCGGAAGGTGGCGGGGTCGGGTGCGAGCAACATGCCGCCAGCATCTGCCGCACGAGGGCGCGTGTCGTCCGCCATTCGGCGGACCTCCTTCGACGGACGCGGGCCCTTGAACCGGGGCGCCGAACGGCCGATGCAGAACCTGATGAACCGCTCCGAAACCCCCGCGCCCGACGACGACCACGGCTTCACCATCCTCGAGGTGCTCGTCACCGTGATCGTGCTGGCCATCCTGGCCACCGTGGTCGTGCTGAGCGTGCGCAACACCGCCGACAATGCCGCCGACGCCGCGGCCGCCACCGATGCGAAGGTGCTCGACCGGGCGGAGGAGAGCTACCGCGTGCTCCACGGCCACTACGCCACCGAGGACGAACTGGTCCGGATCCGCTACATCGAAGAGGCGTCGACCATCCACGACATCGTCATCGGCCCGAACGGCGAGTACTCGCTGGTGCGCGTCGACAGCGTCGCCACCACGACCGCCGCGGCCACGACATCGGCGCCCACCACGACCACCCGCGTCACCACGACCACCGCGGCAGCGACCACCACTGCCGCGCCGACGACCACGACCACACCCGCGACCACGACGACCGCCGCGCCGGCCACGGGCGTGTCGTGCAGCTTCGTCGTCGACTCGGCGTGGGGCTCGGGCGGCAACGGCAACCTCACCATCACCAACAACGGCAGCAAGGCACTGGCCACCTGGACGGTCCTCATCGACCGCCGCGGCAACAACCTGACACTGTGGAACGCGAAGGTCGTCGGTTCGGACTCGTCGTCGGTCACCGTCACCAACCTCAGCTGGAACGGTGCGGTGCCGCGCCGCTCCACCGCCACCCCCACCGGCGGCTCGGTGTCGGGCTCGGGCATCGCGGTCGGTCTGGCGCTGCCGTGCACGGTCATCGCCAACCCCGTCACCGCGTCGAAGGTGAGCTGCGCCTTCGTGGTCACCAGCGCGTGGGGCAATGGCGGCAACGGCGAGCTGCGCATCACCAACGACAACGCCGTTGCGCTGTCCAGCTGGGAGGTGCGCATCACGCGCAGCGGCCACACCCTGGATCTGTGGAGCGCGGACGACGAGGAGTCCGACGGCAAGGCGTTCCTCACGGCGTCGAACGAGTCGCACAACGGCTCCGTGGCCGCGGGCGCGACCACCGTGGTGACCGGCGGCGCCGTCGGTGGTTCACCGGTGACGAAGGGCATGATCCTGCCCTGCCAGGTGACCGACGCGTCGTGATCAGCACCGGCCCGTCACGCAGAACTTAAGTTCGGGCGAAGGGGCTGTGACAGAGTTGGCGGCGATTCCCAGGAGATCTCACATGGACACCGCACCGCTGCTGACCACGGACCAGATGGCGTCGTTCGTCGCCCGCGGGTACCTGCGCTTCGACGAGGTGGTGCCCCCCGAGATCAACGAGCAGGCGCTCGAGGAGCTGCCCGGCCTGTTCCGTTCATGGCTCGACGAGTTCCGTGGCGTCTCGTCGTCCGCTGCATCGATGGGTGACGACGAGCACGAGGCGCCCATCCCCCGCTCGGGCACGGTGCTGCACCAGGCGTACGCGCCCGAGTCGGCGTTCGGGCGCATGGTGCGCCTGCCCGTCATCGCCGGTGCCATCCAGTCGCTCGTGGGCAACGACCCGGTGGTCGACCATCACTTCGTGCACATCAAGCCCGCGGGCGATCTGCACGCCCAGGGCCTGCACTGCGACGCCATCATCGACCAGGGCCCGGCGTTCGACATCCAGCTGTTCTGGTTCCCGCACGACGTCGCTCCACGCGGGGGTGGCACGCGCTTCGTGCCCGGCAGCCACCTGCGCCGGGTGAACATGGACGACGTCGCCCGCTACCACCACCTGGCCGGCGAGCAGTACTTCGCCGGCAAGGGCGGCACCGTGGTGATCTTCCACCAGGGCCTGTGGCACGCCGGCGCCCCGAACCACGGCAGCCGCGACCGCATCATGGGCAAGCTGCGCCTGAACCCCACCGTGCCGCAGGTGCGGCTGTGGGACACCAGCGACCTCGAGCCCCGCAACCGCGCCGACGACCACATGTTCGCCCGCATGGACCCCACCACCGTGGCCACCGAGCTGCGCCACAGCGAGCCGTGGTACGAGCCGTCGGTGCACCGGCTGGAGACCGTGCAGCGGTCGAAGCTGTGGCGCTACCTCACCGGCGACCCGGCGTTCGACGTGGACTGGTACCTCACCCGCACCGAGCGACGCGCCGCGCTGGTGCAGCAGTGAGCGCCCGCCAGCAGGTGCTGATGATGTGGCTCGCCAGCCCGTCCCTCGACAGCCGCGTGCTCGGCTGGTCGTTCTTCGACGGCAGCGCGGGAGCGGGGCCTCAGCTCGACAGCGACCCGCCGTACCCATCGGGGCTGGCCGCCCTGGTGGACGGGTGGCGGCTGCTGCAGATGTCGCCGCTCATCCCGCCCGTGCCGGGTCACGAACGCGACACGTCGTTCCTGAAGCACGAGTTCGTGTTCGAACGCATGGTCGAGCTCGGCGACGCCACGCTGCCCGACGCCTCGGCGTTGCCGTCGAGCGACCACGTTCCGACACGACCGAAGTAGCCGCACGCACCTACGCTCGGGTCCATGACGGCGCGCCACTTCGTGTATCCCCAGGCCGGCGACGACCTGGCGACGCTCGCCGCCCGTGAGATGCCGGGCGTCGACGACGCAGCGCAGCAGCTGCTGTCGTGGAACCTGCACCTGGCGGCACGGCGCACCGTGGGTCTGCTGCCCAGCGACATCGTGTTCACCGAGCCCCCGCCGGCCCGATGACCGCGGTCATCTCGCGCGCCACGGTGGTCGGTGGCCACGACGGGCGCGCCGAGATCGAGGTGGAGCTGACGTACGCCAACGGCGGCACGGCCACCATCTCGCTGGACGAAGAAGCGTGCCTCGCATCGCTCGACCAGGCCGGCATCGGTTCGGTCGACGACCTCGTGGGGCGGCCGTGGAGCACCGTGCTCCCGGCCCTGGAACAACTGGGAGACGCACATGCTCGATCTCGTCATCCGTAACGGGTTCATCGTCGACGGCTCCGGCCTGCCGGGCCGCCACGGCGACCTGTCCATCGTGAACGGTCGGGTGGTCGCCGTCGGCGGTCGCGCCGGCGAGGCACGCCGCGAGGTCGACGCCACCGGCCGTGTGGTCGCGCCGGGCTTCATCGACCCGCACACGCACTACGACGCGCAGCTGTGCTTCGACCCGTACGCCTTCCCCGCCATCGAGCACGGCGTCACCACCGTGGTGCCGGGCAACTGCTCGCTGTCGCTGGCGCCGCTGCGCATCGACCAGCGGGATTCGTTCAGCCGCATGTTCCGTCTCATCGAGGAGATGCCCGAGGCCGCGTTCGCCGCAGGTGTGGACTGGCGTTGGGGCGAGAGCTTCGGCGGGTGGATCGACGCGCTGGCCCAGAACATCGCCCTCAATGTGGCGCCGCTGGTGGGTCATTCGGTGTTGCGCATGTTCGTGATGGGTCCCGAGGCGCAGACCCGCGCCGCCGACGCCGCCGAGATCCGCGCCATGGCCGATGTGCTGCGCACCTGCCTCGACGCCGGCGCGGTGGGCCTGAGCACCAGCTTCGTCGACATCGACGAGCACTACCGCCCGGTGCCCAGCCGTTGGGCAGCGCCGGAGGAGCTCGATGCACTGTCGGCCGTGCTGGGCGAGTGCGACGCCGTGCTGCAGATCGTGCACGAGTTCTACGACACCGAGCTCACGATCGCCCGCATCGAGCAGCTGGCCGAGCTGTCGCTGCGCCACGGCATCACCACCACGCTGTCGCCGCTGTTCCACTCCGACGCCAACCACAAGGGTGTCGCTCGGGTGATGGGCGCGGTCGAAGCGGCCCGAGCGCGCGGCGCCGCCGTGTGGCCGCAGGTGCAGACCCGGCCCATCGACATCAGCTTCACGCTCGAGCAGCGCAGCCTGATGCTGCTCACCATGCCGTCGTGGTGGAAGGTCGCCTCCATCCGCGATCACGGCGAGAAGCTCGCCGCCGTGGCCGCCGGACGCGACGCGCTGGTGGCCGAGATGAACTCGCTGTCGAAGCGCCCCAACGGCGGCCTCGGTGCCGGCGGCTTCGTGGTGCGCGACGTGGTGCACGACCGCAACGACGACCTCATCGGCCGCAGCATCGACGACATCGCTCGCGAGCGCGGCACCACCCACGGCGACACCGTGGTGGACCTCGCGCTCGACGAGGACCTGGGCACGTGGTTCATCCGCGCGTCCATCGGCCACGACAACTCGCCGGTGGTGGGCGACCTGCTGGCGCACCCGTACGTGCACGTCGGCGCGTCCGACGGTGGCGCGCACGTGGGCTCGTTCTCCACCTTCGGCGACACCGGCTACCTGTTCAGCGAGTTCGTGCGCGGCACGCGGTCGCTCACCCTCGAGGCCGCAGTGAAGAAGATCACGCTCGACCCGGCCAGCATCTGGGGCCTGAAGGGCCGTGGCCTGCTGGCCGCCGGCAATGCCGCCGACGTCGTGGTGTTCGACGCCGACCACATCGGCCGCGGGCCCGAGATCGCCTCCGACGACTTCCCCGGCGACGGCGTCCGTTGGATCCGCCGCCAGGAGGGCGTGCACCAGGTGGTCGTGAACGGCGACGTCACGTGGACGGCCGACGACGGCTATATCGCCGACGCGCGGGCCGGCCAGATCGCTACCCGCGACTGAGACGGAGCCACACGTAGCGCGTGGGCTGGCCCTCGTTGAACCGATCCGTGTCGGCGGCGCTGAGCGGAGCGAACCCGGCGCGGGCGTAGCAGCGCAACGCCGCGACGTTGTCGGGGCGCATCCTCATGTACACGTCGGGGTACACAGCCGAGGCGCGCTCAGCGAGCGCCCGGACCAGCACGACCCCGACGCCGGCGCCGCGCCGTGAAGGAGCGACGATGAGGTGCGCCAGTTCGGTCTCGGCTTCCTCGTCGTCGGTCCACACCTCGCCATAGGCCACCACCTCGTCGACGTCGAGGAGAGCCCACACCTCGACGTCGTCGGCCGACGCCCACTGCTCCACCGTCGACGCCGGGATCGGCACGTCGCCGGCCGAACACCAGGCCATGGCCTCCTCGACAGTGGCCGCCCACGACGCGACCGTCGCGGCCCATTCCGGCCGGTAGGGCACCAGCGTCAGGTCGGGCGAGCTCACGCGGGCTCAGCCGTGCGCCCGGGCGAGCACGTCGCCCACGTTCACCTCGAGCCACTCGACCAGCTCGGCCACGCGGGTGGCCACCTCCACACCCACCTCGGTGAGCTCGTACTCGACCCGCACCGGGGGGCCGGCGTCGACGGCACGGTTGACGAAGCCGTCGGCGACCAACGTCTTCAGCGTCTGCGACAGCATCTTGTCGCTCACGCCGGCCACCGTGTCGGCCAGCTCGCTGAACCGGTGCGGCCGCTCGAGCAGGAGTGCGAGCACCAGCACACCCCAGCGGGTGGTGACGTGGTCCAGCAGTGCTCGCGACGGACAGTCGGGGGCGTACACGTTGCCGCGCTGGGTGCGCAGGTGGTCGCGCAGACCGGCACCGGGTGACTCGTGACGGACGATCATGCCAGTACCTTACCAAGAAGTAGGTACTTACTCACAGTAAGTTCCTCATAGCCTCCATCGCACGGTCGCCCGCCAGTGGCCGCCCCCACCACCACCGCCCAGGAGGCACCCATGATTCTCGTCACCGGCAGCACCGGACACCTCGGACGCCTCGTCGTCGCCGAGCTCGTCGAACGTGTCGGCGCCACCTCCGTGGTCGCCGGCGCCCGCCGCCCCGATGCCCTCGCCGACATCGCGGCACAGGGCGTGACGGTCCGCGAACTGGACTACGAGCGCCCCGACACCATCGCCGCCGCGCTCGACGGCGTCACCCAGGTGCTGCTCATCTCGGCCAGCGACACCGGCGTGCGGGTGCCGCAGCACCGGGCCGTCATCGACGCCGCGGCCGCCACCGGGGTCGAGCACCTCGCCTACACCAGCATCCTGCGCGCCGACACCTCGCCGCTGTTCGCCGCCGTCGAGCACAAGGCCACCGAGGAGCTGCTCGCCGCGGCACCGTTCACCACCACCCGCCTGCGCCACGGCTGGTACATCGAGAACTACACCGAGCAGCTCGGCCCGGCGCTCGCCAACGGCGCGTTCGTGGGTGCCGCGGGCAACGGCCACGTGGCCGCCGCCACCCGTGCCGACTACGCGGCTGCCGACGCGGCGGTGCTGGCCGACCGCTCCCGCTGGGGCGGCACGTACGAACTGGCCGGCCACCCGTTCACGCTCACCGAACTTGCCGCGACGGTGTCGGCCCACGTGGGCCGCGAGCTGCCCTACATGGACCTTCCCGCCGACCAGCTGCGCGGCATCCTGTCCGGCGCCGGGCTGCCCGAGGGCCTGGTGCACTTCCTGGTCGACGCCGACCTGGGCATCGGTCGGGGCGACCTGGACGGCCCGTCCGACACGTTGCGCGAGCTCATCGGCCGTGCGCCCACGACGCTGGCCGAGGCCGTGCGCGTGACCGTGCCGGTCTGACCGGCGCCCGCACTCGGCGCGGCATCGCGGAAGAATTGGGTCGAACCTGTCGAAACGGCGGGTACGACTCCGTCCTGTGTGTGAACGTGGCCGCTGGGGCCACGTCCACACCAAGGAGACCACGATGCCCAAGTACCTCTTCCTGAAGCACTACCGCGGCGCACCCGAGCCGGTGAACAACGTGCCCATGGACCAGTGGACGCGCGAAGAGTTCGACGCCCACATCGAGTTCATGGACGACTTCGCCGACCGCCTGCGCGTCACCGGCGAGTTCGTCGACGGCGAAGCCCTGGCCCCGGAGGGCATGTGGGTGCGCCACGACGGCGACGGTCGCCCGCCCGTCGTCGACGGCCCCTTCGCCGAGACCAAGGACCTGATCGCCGGGTGGATGATCGTCGACGTCGCCGACGAGGCACGCGCCATCGAGCTGGCCGGTGAGCTGTCGTCGGCGCCGGGCGCCGGTGGCCGACCCATCCACGAATGGCTCGAGGTGCGCCCCTTCCTGACAGTGCCGCCGGTCATCCGCGAGTGATGATCGACGAACTGCAGCTGCGCGAGGCCGTGCCCCGCGTGCTCAGCGTCCTCGTCCGCCGCGGCGCCGACTTCGCGACGGCCGAGGACGCCGTGCAGCTGGCACTCGTGAAGGCCACCGAGACATGGGCGGACAACCCGCCCAACGACGCCACGGCGTGGCTCGTCACGGTCGCCTGGCGTGCATTCCTGGACCTGGCCCGCGCCGACGCGTCACGACGCGACCGCGAGGCCCGGTTCCTGGACCAACCGGCGCCGGCCGACACCGCGCCGAGCGACGACGACACGCTGCAGCTGTACTTCCTGTGCGCCCACCCCGACCTGTCGCCGCCGGCCGCCGTCGCCCTCACCCTGCGGGCGGTCGGTGGCCTGACGACTCGCCAGATCGCCCAGGCGTACCTGGTGCCCGAGCCCACCATGGCGCAACGCATCAGCCGCGCCAAGCGCACCGTGGCGCAGTCGGGCATCGACCGCGCCGGCGACATCACCGTCGTCATGCGCGTGCTCTACCTCATCTTCAACGAGGGCTACTCGGGCGACATCGACCTGACCGCCGAGGCCATCCGCCTCACTCGGCAACTGGCCGGCTCGGTCGACGAGCCGGAGGTGCACGGCCTGCTGGCCCTCATGCTGCTGCACCACGCCCGGCGCGCCGGCCGCACCGGCGCCGACGGACGCATCGTCCCTCTTGCGGAGCAGGACCGGTCCACGTGGGATCGGTCGCTCGTCGCCGAGGGTGTGGTGGTGCTGCAGGCTGCGCTCGCGCGCGACCGGCTGGGCGAGTACCAGGCCCAGGCGGCCATCGCCGCGCTGCACGCCGACGCGGCGCACTTCGAGGAGACGGACTGGCCGCAGATCGTCGAGTGGTACGACGAGCTGCTGCGCCTGGCCGACACGCCCGTGGTGCGCCTGAACCGCGCGGTGGCCGTCGGTGAAGCGCAGGGCGCCGACGCCGGCCTGGCTGCACTGGCCGAAGTGCCCGACGGCGTGCCCCGGCGCGACGCGGTGGCGGCCCACCTGCACGAGATGCAGGGCGACCTGCACACCGCGGCCGCGCTGTACGCGCGGGCGGCGCACCACGCGCCGAGCGCCGCCGAGCGCGACCACCAACTGCGCCAGGCGATGCGGGTGAACGAGCTGCTGGCAGGCGGCTGACCGGCGCTACTTCAGCAGCAGGTGCTCGATGCGCCGCGCGGTGACGGTGATGCCGAACAGGCCCATGGCCACCAGTACGCTGAGGTGGGCGAGGTACGACCACTGCAGCACGCCCTGGTTCAGCCCGCGCACCACTGCGACGCCGTGGTACAGCGGGCTCAGCTGGGCCACCCACCTCCACTGGCCGTAGCTCGACAGCGGGTAGAACGTGGCCGAGAACAGGAACATGGGCAGCGTGAGCGACGGCACGTACTCGAAGTCGGCCCACGTGCGCATGTAGGTGGTGGCGGCGATGGCCACCGCACTGAACGCGAACGAGATGAGCGCCGCCACCGGCAGCATGGCCAGCGACCACCACGACGCCGTCATGCCCAGCATCCACATGGTGAACAGGAACGCCACCGAGTAGATCGAGCCGCGCATCGTGGCGTAGAGCATCTCGCCCACGGCGACGTCGCCCGACGTCATGGGCGTGGCCAGCACGGCGTCGTACGTCTTCTCGTACTTCAGTTTGAAGAAGATGTTGGTGGCCTCGTAGATGCTGCCGTTCATGGCCGACGCGGCGAACAGTGCCGGCGCGACGAACTGGTCGTACGGCAGCACCTTCCCGCCATCGGTGACGTCGCCGACCAGCGCGCCGAAGCCGACGCGGATGGACAGCAGGTAGAAGAGCGGCTCGAAGAAGCCGCTGAGCACGATCATCCAGCCGCCGCGGCGGTTGACGATCCACTGCCGTTCGAGCATGCGCTGCGGACGACGCGCCTGCAGGATCTGCGTCGGCACGATGCGCAGCGGGAGCTCGGTGAGGACGCTCATCGACCCAACCGCTTGGCGAAGGTGCGCCGCGCCGACCACCAGCCGAACGCGACGAACAGCAAAAGGTAGGCGATGTGCACCAGCGTGGCGCCCCACTCGAGCCGGTGGTTCACCGCATCGCGGGCCAGCTCGACGCCGTGCCACAACGGAGTGGCGCAGGCGAACCACTGCATCCAGGTGGGCAACTGGCTGATGGGGTAGAACGCGCCACCGAAGAGGAACAGCGGCGTGACCACGAACCGGTTGATGTTCGGGAACGAGAAGTCCTGTTCTCGCGTCGCGGTCCACGCGGTGATGACCGACGAGAACGCCAGACCCGTCAGGCCGCCGAACAGCACGGCGAGCGGCAAGCCGATGGAGCGGGTCTGTTCGAACAGCGCCAGCACCACGGCCACACCCGACCCGGCGATGAGCGCCTTCGTGGCGTGCCACAGGAACACGCCGCCGGCGATGTCCGACGGCGACAGCGGGGTGGCCGCCGCCGCGTGGAAGCCGCTCTGCCACTTGAACCCGCCGAGCACCGGCCACATGGCCTCGGACGAGGTGACCATCATTGCCGTGGTGACGATGAGGCCCGGCCCGAGGAACTGGAAGTAGGTCAGCCCGTCGAGCAGCTGGGCCGAATCGTTGCCGCGGTCCACCAGCGCGCCCACGCCCAGGCCCATGCCCAACAGGTAGAGGAACGGCTGCAGCATCGAGGCGAGCACGTTCGAACGCCAGATGGTGCGGTACAGCCGGAAGTGGCCTTCCCAGACGCGCATCGGCGCCGGGGTGGCGAGGCGCATGCTCACTCGACCAGCGTCCGGCCGGTGAGCCGGAGGAAGACGTCTTCCAGCGAGCTGCGGCGCACCAGTGCCGACTCGGGATGGCTGCCACGGGCGTGCACCTCGGCCAGTGCGGCCTCGCCGTCGTGCGCGTAGATGAGCACGCGGTCGGGCAGCAGTTCGGCGCGATCGCCGATGCCGGCCACGTCGGGGGCGCGCTCCTCGTTGGTGCCGGCGGGGTAGCGCAGCTCCAGCACCTCGCGCGTGGAGTGCTGCTCGATGAGCCCACGCGGCGAGCCTTCGGCCACGATGCGGCCGCCGTCCATCACCACCAGCCGATCGCACAGCTGCTCGGCCTCGTCCATGTAGTGCGTGGTGAGCACCAGCGTCACGCCGCGCTGCTTCAACCGGTACAG
>CBHWEI010000015.1:0-30295 GCA_966112835.1 uncultured Acidimicrobiaceae bacterium | reverse complement strand
GCGGCGCAGGTGCCGTGCGGCAGCAACGGCGTGCTGTTCCTGCCGTGGCTGGTCGGCTCGATGGCCCCCGGGCACGAGCGCAACATGCGCGGCGGGTTCGTGAACATCGGCCTGGCCACCACCCGCGCCGACATGGCCCGCGCCGTGCTGGAGGGCGTGGCCATGAACGTCGCCTGGCTGCTGCCGTACTTCAGCGCACTGGCCGATCGGCAGTACGCGCAGATCACGTTCGGCGGTGGCGGGGCCGCCTCGCCGTTGTGGGGCCAGATCCTGGCAGACGCGACGGGCGTGCCCGTGCGCCGCCTGGCCCGGTCCACGTGCACCAATGCGCACGGCGCGGCGCTGCTGGCGCTGGCCGAGACCGGTGCCTACCGCTACGACGAACTGCCCCAACTGCTGGTCACCGAACAGGTGCACGAGCCGCACGCCGAGCACCACCGCGTGCTGCGCGCCCGCACCGCGTCACTCATCGACTTCCACCAACGAAATGCACCCTTCTACGAAGGGTTCGACACCAAGGAACCTCACTCATGAACGCTCCGAAGCGCAGCCCACTGCACCCCTACGCCGGCCGGTTCGAGGTGCACGCCACCATGCCCGAGCAGCCGGTGACGCGCGAGCAGATCCTCGACGAGCTGCGGCAGATGTCCACCGAGGAGGACCGCAAGGGCGACTCCGGGCGCGTCAGCGGCTCGATCTACAGCGGCGACCACGATCACTACCGCTTCCAGGTCGAGGCGTTCGGCTACTTCGGCCACGCCAACGTGCTGCAGCGCGACATGTATCCCAGCGCCACGAAGATGGAGGCCGAGATCATCGCCATGACGGCCGACATCCTGCACGGCGACGAGAACACCGGTGGGCTCGTCACGTCGGGCGGTACCGAGAGCCTGGTGACGGCGATGCTCACCTACCGCGAGTGGGGTCGCAACAAGAAGGGCATCGAGCGCCCGCAGATCATCATGCCCATCACCGCCCACCCCGGGCACAGCAAGGCGTTCCACTGGTTCGGCATCGACGCGGTCATCGCGCCGGTCGACGAGCACCACAAGGTCGACGTGAACTGGGTGCGCGACCACATCGGCCCCAACACGGTCGCGCTGGTGGGCAGTGCGGGCACGTACCCGCACGGTGTCATCGACCCCATCCCCGAACTCGGCCAGCTGGCGCTCGAGCACGGGCTGGGCCTGCACGTGGACGGCTGCCTGGGTGGCTGGATCCTCGCCTGGGCGAAGGACTGCGGCTACGAGCACACGCCGTTCGACCTGTCGGTGCCGGGCGTGACGTCCATCAGCGCCGACACGCACAAGTACGGCTACGCGTTGAAGGGCAGCTCGGTGCTGCTGTTCCGCCCGAAGGAGCTGCGCCGCGAGCAGTACCTGCTCATCGACGACTGGCCGGGTGGCGCGTACGCCTCGCCGGGCATGGGCGGCAGCCGTTCGGGTGGCCTCATCTCGGCCACGTGGGCGTCGCTGCTCAGCTTCGGCAAGGCCGGCTACCGCGAGATCGCCCGCGACATCTTCCGCACGGCCGACGAGGTGCGCGAGGCGGTGCTGGCGCACCCCGAGCTGGAGTTGGTGGGCGACTCGCTGTGGAACATCGCCTTCACCACCACGAAGGAGAGCGGCATGGACATCTTCCACGTGAACGACGGCCTCGGCGACCTCGGGTGGCGGATGAACGGCCTGCAGTACCCGCCTGCGTTGCACTTCTGCATCACCCGTCCGAACACCCAGCCGGGTGTGTCCGAGCAGTTCGGCATCGACCTGGCCAAGGCCGTGTCGTACGCGCAGAACCCGCCGAACCCCATGCCGCGCAGCGGCGCCATGTACGGCGCCGGCGGTGCCGAGCGCCCGCCGAAGGACAAGATGCGCGAGGCGTCGGCCAACCGCCTCGACGCCATCCACGAGGTGGGCCCGCTGTCGTGAGCCCACACACGCGCCCGCTTCGGTTCGGCGTGGAGATGAAGGAGCCGTTCGCCGGGCGAACGTGGGCCGAGTCGGCGCGCGAGCTGGAGGGGATGGGCTACTCCACGCTGTTCGTGCCCGATCATTTCCACAGTGGCTACGGACCCATCACCGCCATGGCCACCGCGCTCGCGGCGACCACGTCGCTGTGCGTGGCCCCGCTGGTGATGGCGGCCGACTTCCGTCACCCCGCCGTGCTGGCGAAGGAGATGGCCACGCTCGACGTGATGTTCCCCGGCCGCGTCGAGGTGGGCGTGGGTGCGGGCTACAACCCGCTCGACTACTCGCGCTCGGGCATCCGCATGGACCCGCCCGGCCGGCGCGTGTCGCGCCTGGTCGAGTACGTGCAGGTGCTGCGGCTGCTGTTCTCGGGCGAGCCGATGTCGTTCGACGGTGCGGAGTTCCAACTGGCCGACATCGCCGGCACCCCGTTGCCCGCCACGCCCGGCGGCCCGCGCATCCTCATGGCCGGCGGTGGCCCGCGTCTGCTGCGGGCTGCCGGCGCGCTGGCCGACATCGTCGGCGTCAACCCGTCGACCGCGGCAGGTCGCGACAACCCCGATACGTTCCGCGACGCGCTGCCATCGTCCATCGACGCGAAGGTGGCGCTACTGCGCGACGCGGCCGGCGAACGGTGGCCCGACCTGGAGCTGAACGCGTGGGTGTCCGTGGCCGGCATCACCGACGACGCCGCGGCCGCGGTCGACGCCCTGGCCCGCTTCGCCGGGGTCGCCACCGACGACGTGCTGGGCAGCCCCATCGTGCTCGTCGGCACCGCCGACGACGTGGCCGATCGCGTGCGCGACCGCCGCGACCGCTGGGGCTACTCGTACGTGTGCCTCACCCAGGAGCACGCCCACCCCTTCGCCCCCGTCGTCCAGGCCATCACCGGCACCTGACCCGCCGGCGTTCGAACTGGTTGTGTTTGTTCCCGGAATCCGGGAACGGACGCAACCAGAAACGGTTTTGGGAGAAATCGCAACCAGAAGCCGGGGGATGATCTACGGGAGGCGGCCGAACCAGGCGAGCGAGCCGGTGGCGGCGAGCGCGAGCAGGAGCACGGCGATGCCGGCGAACCAGTCGGTCACCTCCTGGCGTTGCACGTCGACGGCCACGCTGCGACCGAGGTTCTCGTAGATGGTCGACAGCTCCTGCGCGGTCTCGGCCCGCAGCGCCTGACCGTCGGTGGTGCGGGCCACCTTCGCCAGCGCCCGCTCGTTCACCGGGACCGGCACCTGCTGACCCGTGCCCGGATCCTCCACGGTGCCGTTCTGCGTGCCGAAGGCGATGGTGTTCACGGCGATGCCGGCCTTCTTGGCGGCCGCGGCGGCCTCGTCGTCGGGGCGGCCCTCGGTGGTCTCGCCGTCGCTCAGCAGCACGATGGTGCCGGCCGGCTTGCCGTCGGTGGGTGCCCGTTCGCTGATCTGCGTGGCCGCAGTCTCGATGGCGTCGAGCGACAGGAACACCGCCTCACCGATGGCCGTGCCCTGACCGAGCTTGGCGTTCTGGATGGTGCGCTGCACGGCCTGCAGGTTGGTGGTGGGCGAGATGAGCTGCCGGGCGCGCCCGTCGAAGCCGACCACGCCGACGGCGACACCGTCGGGCACGGTCTTCAGGAAGTCCATCGCCGAGGCCTTCGCCGCGTCGACGCGCGAGGGGGCGACGTCGGTCGCCTGCATCGACAGCGAGGTGTCGATGGCCAGCACCACGATGCGTTGCGGCTGCTCGAGTTCCTTCGCTACCGCGGGCCGGGCAACTGCCAGCGCCGCCACCACCACACCGATCAGGAGCACGATCGCAGGGAGGTGACGGCGCCAGCCCGGCTTGTCCGGCGCGACGTCATCGAGCAGGTCGATGGTGGTGAAGCGCAGGGCGTACCGGCGGCGTCGAGCCTGAAGCAGCAGGTAGGCGACACCGAGGGCGAGCGGCACGACCAGCAGGAGCAGTCGGCCGGGGGCGAGGAAGGCGAAGTCGTTCATGGGTCCAGGTTCAGCGTCGGGTGGGGGCGGCGGTTCGGGGGCGCGCCGCGTTGCGGCGGCGGCGACGCGACGACACGAACCGCACCAGGTCGAACACCCAGTCGCGGTCGGTGCTGAGCACCAAGTGGTCGGCGCCGAGCGCGGTCAGGCGGCCTTCGATGGACGCCTGGCGGGCGGCCGCACCCTCGGCGTAGCGGCGACGCATCGCGGCGTCGGACGTGTCGACCACGCGGCGGCGGCCGGTCTCGGGATCGACCACGGCGATGAGGCCCACGTCGGGCAGCTCGAACTCGCGAGGGTCGGTCACCTGCACGACGATCACGTCGTGGCGAGCGGCGACCGCGCGGAGCGGGCGCTCCCACGTCGGTTCGCCCAGGAAGTCGGAGACCACCACGACCAGGCCCCGGCGGCGTGCGGTCCGCCGGAGCCGGTCGATGGCAGCCCCCAAGTCGCCGTCATCGCCATCGGCGGGAAGATGACGAAGACCGGCGAGCAGTGCGGCCACGTGGTTGCGGCCGGATCGTGCGGGCGTGAAGTGCCCGCGAGTGCTGGATGCGGTGATGGCGCCGATGCGGTTGCCGCCTCGGCCGGCGAGCAGCGCGAACGCTCCAGCGGCACTCCAGGCGAGCTCGTGCTTGGTCGCCTTCGCGGTGCCGAACGCCGTGCTCGACGACTGGTCGAACACGATCCACACCTCCAGCTCGTGATCGCTGATGGTGTCGCGCACGTGCGCGTCGTTGGTGCGCGCCGTGACCGCCCAGTCGATGTGCCGGGTGTCGTCGCCCGGCACGTACGGACGTGCCTCGCCGCGCTCGGTGCCGTGACCGGGCAGCAGCCCGGCGTGGTCACCGGCCAGGAGGCCGTCGATCCTTCGCATCACCGTCAACTGCAGCCGGGCGAGCGGCGCGGTCGACGGTGATGCGAGTCGCGCCCTGCGGGGCGAGAGACCGCTGGGCGACGAGGGAGAAGGGTGGGTGGCCATGTCGGTCCGTGGTGGTCAGCGGCCGTAACGGCGCGGGGCGACCACGTTGGTGAGCAACTGCACGAGCACGTCGTCGACGGTCACGTCGTCGGCGACGGCGTCGAACGACAGCACCAGGCGGTGGTTCAACACGTCGTAGGCGACGTCGTAGATGTCCTGCGGCAACAGGCTGGCGCGACCACGCAGCAGTGCGAGCGCACGTCCGGCATGGACGAGACCGATGCTGGCGCGCGGGCTGGCGCCGTAGGCGAGGAGCCCGTCGATGTCCACGCCGAAGGCCTTGGGGTCGCGGGTGGCGAGCACCAAGCGGACCGCGTAGTCCTGCACGGCCGGGTCGACCTCGACGGCGCGAGCCGCGGCCTGCAGGCGCAGCACGTCGTCGATGCTCAGCACGGTCGACGGCTCGACGGCGGCGCGGCGGGCACGGTTGACGATCTCGTGCTCCTCGGCACCGGTCGGGTAGTCGACGGGGATGCGCATGAGGAAGCGGTCGCGCTGCGCCTCTGGCAGCGGGTACACGCCCTCGCTCTCGATGGGGTTCTGCGTGGCGAGCACCAGGAACGGCTTCGGCAGCGGGTAGGTGATGCCACCCAGCGACACCTGTCGCTCGGCCATCACTTCCAGCAGTGCCGACTGCACCTTGGCGGGAGCACGGTTGATCTCGTCGGCCAGCACGAAGTTGGCGAACACCGGCCCGAACTCCACGTCGAACCGCTCGGCCGACGGCCGGTACACACGGGTGCCGACGACGTCGCTGGGCAGCAGGTCGGGCGTGAACTGGATGCGGGTGAAGGTGCCGCCCAAGGTCTTCGCCAGCGTCGACACGGTGAGCGTCTTGCCCAGGCCGGGGACGCCCTCGAGCAGGCAGTGGCCGCCGGCGAGCAGCGCCACGACGACACGTTCGAGCACGCGGTCCTGGCCGACGATCACGTGGCGCAGTTCAGCGAGCAGTTGCTGCAGTTGGTCACCGGCGAGACGCCAGTCGGTCTGCTGCGGGGGAAGTTCGGTGATGGTCACGGATTGCTGCCTTCGGGCGTGGTGTCGGGGATCTGGCCGCTGGGGTCCTGGCCGCTCGGCTGCTGGCCCGGCTGCTGGCCGAACAGTTCGTCCAACAGGTCCTGCAGCTCCTTGGGCACGTCGCCGCTGCCGTACAGCTCGTCGAGCAGGTCGTTCAGGTCGGGCAGCTGGTCCAGGCCGGGGATGTCGCCCAGGCCGGGGATGCTGCCCAGGCCGCCGCCATTGCCGCCGTCGGGCGCGGGCACGGTGGGGGCGTCGGCGCCGCCATTGCCCTTCACCTCGTCGAACAGGCTCTGGAACTCGGGCACCGGAATGGCGAAGCCGACACCGTCGTTGCCGCCGCTCATGCTGGCGATGGCGGTGTTGATGCCGATGACCTTGCCCTCGGCGTCGGCCAGCGGGCCGCCCGAGTTGCCCGGGTTGATCGGTGCGTCGGTCTGGATGAGGCCGGTCAGGGTGCCGGCCTCGGTCTCGACCTCGCGGTCCAGACCGGAGATGATGCCCGCGGTCACCGACGCCTGGTAGCCGAAGGGGCTACCGAGCGCGATGGCGGGCTCGCCGACCTCGACACTGTCGGGTTCGGCGATCGGCGCCGCGATCAGGTTCTCGGCCTTGTCGACGCTGACGATGGCGAGGTCCTTCTCGGGCGCCCGAGCAACGACGCGGCCGGGGAGTTCACGGCCGTCGGCGAGCTTGACGGTGACGGTGTCATCGTTGGCGACGACGTGGTGCGCAGTGAGCACGAGCCCGCTGGTGTCGAAGATGACGCCCGAGCCCAGGCCGCCGCTCACGTCGATCTGCACCACGGCGGGGCCGAGTGCACGAGCGATCGCGGCGGGGTCGGCCGCGCCGCTCGCCTGCGGCTGCACCAGGGGGGTGGTGGCGCCGCTGCGGTCGTCCTGGCCGTTCAGTACGTAGGCGACGCTGGCGATGGCCAGCACCGAGAACACGCCCGCGATGAGGTACCGGCGGCTGCGGCGACCGGCATCGGGCTGGGTCGTCACCGGCGTGGCCATCGGCATGGCCGCGGTGACGTCGATGGCGTCGGTGACATCGGCGTCGACCGGCGGCACGTACGTCGACGGGTCGGGCGGCGGCAGCAGGTCGGCGACCGGCGGCGTGGCCGGCAGGTCGCGCCAACTGCGGCGCGGCACCTTCGTGGTCGGTTGATCGTCGAGCAAGGTCATGGTTCGGGATGATGCAGGGGCGCGTGTAAAGCGGGCGTCAAAGACGCCCACGGTCGTCGCGCAGGGTGGATCCGGTCGGCGGCCACCACGTCGGTGGCGACGGCAGCGGTGGAGCGCGGCAGCCACACGGTGAACGTGCTGCCTTCGCCCTCCTCGCTCTCGACGGTCAGGACACCGCCGTGGGCTTCGACCAGCTGACGGCTGATGGTCAGGCCCAGGCCGCGCTGCTGGCCGCCGCGGTCGCGGTCCTTGTCGTGCCGGCCGCGCCAGCCGCGCGCGAACACGTTGGCGTGGTGGCGAGCGGGGATGCCGGGGCCTTCGTCGGTGACGGCGGCCCAGGCCCAGTCGTCGAGCACGCCGACCGACACGGTGATGGTGCTGCCACCGGGGGCCAGGCGGACGGCGTTCGTGGTGAGGTTGCCGAGCGCAGTGCGGATGGCGGCGCGGTCGCCCTCGGGGACGGGCAGCCGTGCCTCGCCGGCGGCGCACAGCAGGATGCTGCGGGCGCGGGCGGGGCCGGCGTGCTCGGCCACCACGGCGCGGGCTTCGGCAGCCAGGTCCAAGCCGTCCTTCGTGCTCACCTGCAGGCGACCGTGGTCGGCCAGGTCGTCGACCGTGCGGCGCATGCGGTCGGCGGCGCGACGGGCGGCTTCGATGAGTCGCTTGGTCTCGTCGTCCACCGTCGGGTCGGCGGCGGCCAGTTCCAGGTTGGTGCCGGCGACGGCCAGCGGGGTGCGCAGTTCGTGCACCACCTCGTCCAACCGGCGACGGCGTTCCTCGTCGCGGCGTTCGGCATCGGCCATCGCCGCGTCCACTCGACCCATCAGGCGCGACGACACCGCCCACGCCACCGCGATGCTGGGCACCACGGCCACGCCGAGGGCGACGAGCATCCAGCCGAGTGCGTCCTTGCGGGCGTCGTCGGCCGAGGCGATGGCGTCGCCCGACGTGTCGGCGACCACCACGACGGTCTCGCCGTTCACCTGCGCCGCGCCCACCTTGGCCGCGGCGGCAGCGTCGTCGGCGCGCCAGAAGGCGAGCGCCGCGGTCACGACGCCGACCAGCAGCGTGATGGTGAGCGTCGACAGGGTGATGCCCACCGCAAGTCGGGTGCGCACCTGCCGGCGGGTGCGCGGACGGGCGACGGTCATGACTCGCTCCGCAGTCGGTAGCCACGGCCGGGCAACGTGTCGATGAGGTACGGCTTGCCGGCGTCGGCCAGCTTGCGGCGCAGGTTGCTGATGGTGACGCGCACCGTCGCCGTGAACGGGTCGGCGTGCTCGTCCCACACGTGCTCGAGCAGGCGCTCGGCGCTGTGCACCACGTCGGGGTGCAGCAGGAACCAGCGCAGCAGGGCGAACTCCTTCGCGGTCAGGTCGGTGAGGCGACCGTCCACCCGCACCTCGTGGCGGCTGGCGTCGCGCTCGACGCCGTTGCGTTCCACCAAGGCGCGGGTCGCAGTGGTGTCGCGCCGCAACAGGGCGCGGACGCGGGCCTGTAGTTCACCCAGGGCGAACGGCTTCACCAGGTAGTCGTCGGCGCCGTGGTCCAGTCCGCGGATGCGGTCGTCGATGCTGCCCCGGGCCGTGAGCATGATGATGCGCGGCTGGGTGGCGGTGTCGACTGCGGGCATGGTGACGACCTGGCGGCACACATCGAGGCCGTCGGTGTCGGGCAGGTTCAGATCGAGGCACAGGAGGTCGTAGTCGTTCACGCCGACTCGGTCCAGTGCGGAGGCGCCGTCCTCGGCGACGTCGACGGCGTAACCGGCGCGGCGCAACGAGATGGCGATGGCCGAGGCGAGATCCGCCTCGTCCTCGACGACGAGGATGCGCATCAGAACGCTCCTCGTGTGTCGATGTTCGGGTTGGTGGTGGTGGGGTGGGGGTGGGGGTGTTGGAGGGACATCGAAGTGATCGAGGTTTCGACGCCGACCCGCGACGGAGGGGTTCCCCACCCCACTTCAGCCAGACTTCAGAATCACTTCGAAACCCTTGTGGTGCCTGGCGTTGCGCCTACTGTTCGCGTCAGAGGTTTCGAGGGAGCGGACGATGATCGACATTCCTGCACTGCGCCGCCAGATGGCCGCCGACAACGCGTCGCTGCGGTCGATCATCGAGAGCATCGCCACGCGCGACGGACTGGACCCGTCGGCCAAGGCGCTGGTCGACGTCGTCGCCGTCGGCCTCGTCGCCATCCACGAGCGTCAAGCCCTGATGATCGACGTCCTCGCCCAGTCCAACACCTGACCCGAGGTAACCCTGCAGCGCGACGCCCACCCGAGGTAACCCTGCAGACCCGGGTCCGCAGCGAAACCTCGGGTCCGGGTCGCCCGCCCTTTCTCGAGGCAATCCGTCGCACCCGGTACCGACGGATTCCCTCGAGAAACGTCACAGCTTCCCGAGCGCTTCCCGCGCCGCGACGATCAACGCGAACCCGATCAGGGCGGCGCTGATCGTGAAGCACCACAACCCGATGAACACGCCCAATGCGATCTGCCCCGTCGTGATCGACGAGCGCGCCGCGGCGACGGGCTTCGGTCGGCCAAGCGGTACGCCCGGTGGGGGAGGGAGGGCAGTGGCCTCGGCACCCGTGTCGGCGAATGCGGTGCGGGCGGTTGCCCGGCGTTGAACGACAGCGAGCGGAATGAGGATCGCGAGCGCGGCCACACCAGTCAGCGCGATGACAATGAGAGGAGACATGAAGGTTTCATCGGCAGCGGCGGTTGCTCACCCGAATCATTTCTCAAAATCGTCTACAGCGCGGCGCCACGGCAGTCACTTCTACGGTGCCTCCGAGCTAGCTGAACGAGTATCGGAAGCCATTCACCGTCGCGCCCCAACTCGATGCGACTGTCTGCAGCTTGTCTCGAGCTGAGTTCAGTGAATCGGCGAAAAGCGCGAGGTCTTGCTCAGTCAGTGAGTCCTTGATGAGGCCCTCCGTGGCGTGTAGGTGAGCGAGCCCGTACGCCTGCCATGTCGATGCAAACTCCACAAGCGCGGCATCGAACTCCGGTGGACAGTCGGCTGTGTTCAGCGAGCCGAGATACGTGGCGTATTCAACCCAGCTCCGATCCCCGTCTCGGTTCAAGATGGCTCCACTCTGATCCGACTGCGACGCGGCCTGGACTTCGTCGAACTTTGAATCGATCTCCTGGATCGTTTCCTCGATGCAGTCCCGCTCCGCTGAGTTCGTCTCTTGACGGGCGGCGAAGTCCGTGCGGTTGTCATCGGCGCCGAATCGGTCGAACGCGACTCGAATGGCGAGCACCGCAAGAACGAGCCCCCCGGACACCAGAGCGAAGTCTCTCAGTCGCCAACGCCGTCTCCCTGGCGCTCCGATCGTCGTGGGTGGCGCACTGACTGGCAAGCCGCTCGGCGGAGGAAGCGTGGTTCCGTACGCCACAGGAGCAGGATGATGGACAACTACCACCTCGCGACGTCGAGCGCCGCTGACGAGGGCAAGCACGAAGAGCAAAGCGGCTACGAGTCCCGCGGCAATTGCCCGTCCCCTTTGCTTTTCAATCGCCGCCGAGCAGGAGTCTCGTGCCCTTGACTCCAGTTGGAGCACAGTGGATACCAGGTCTCCAAGTACGCCGCTGTCGCGCAGCTCGAGTTGGGTCGGCCTGGCTGCCGAGCCGCACGGGATCCGAGCGGACAGCTTGTCCGGCGAGATGGTGATCCCGGGTGATCCTCCAACTCTGAACTGAACGACATCGAGAAGCTCATCAGGAAGAAATGACACAGGTACGTCGGCGTGCACTGGCTGAAAGAGCCAAAAGGCGCCGAGTCCAAGCGATGCCAACATGAGAACCAGAAAGATGCGTCGTACCACGGCAAGTCCCCCTTGGATCACGCGTAGAAGCGCGCACTGTACTTGGTGCAGCTTGTTGCACTCGACGGGGTGAATTGGGCATGCGCGCCGTCCACCCGAGGAAATCCTGCAGACCCGGGTCCGCAGCATTACCTCGGGTCGTCGCCCGCCCGCCGATTCTTGACGCAATCCGTCGCACCCGGTGTCGACGGATTGCCTCGAGAACCGTCAGGGGTCGTTGCGGAGGCGGTCGAGTTGGCGGCGGTCGCGTTTGGTGGGGCGACCGGTGCCACGGTCGCGGCGGAACACTGGCAGGTCGTCGGTGGGCGGCGGCGGGGGGCTGTGGTCGATCAGGCACTCGGCGGCCACGGGTGCGCCGACGCGCTTGTTGATGACGCGGGCCACCTCGATGACCCGCTGACGGTCGGCGATGCGGGCCTCGATGCGGTCGCCCACCTTCACCGGGCTGGCCGCCTTGCCGGCCGACCCGTTCAGGGTCACCCTGCCGGCGCGGCACAGCTCGGTGGCAGCGGACCTGGTGGGGGTGAGGCGCACCGCCCACAGCCAGACGTCGAGACGAGCGGTGTCGATGAACCCATGGTGCCACGGCTGACTACCGTGACCGCATGGCGACCTACGACGACGTGGCCCGGCTGGCACTCGCGCTGCCCGAGACGACCGAGGGCGAACGGTTCGGCAACCGCACCTGGACCGTGGCCGGCAAGGCGTTCGCGTGGGAGCGTCCGTTCAGCAAGGCCGACCTCAAGCGCTTCGGCGACGAGGAGCCGCCCGCCGGGCCCATCCTGGCCACGTCGGTCGACGACCTCGCCGAGAAGGAGGCCGTGCTGCAGGCCAACCCCGATGCGTTCTTCACCATCCCGCACTTCAACGGCTACGCGGCCGTGCTCATCCAACTGAAGCGGGTGAAGAAGGCGGCGCTACGCGACGCACTGGTGGACGGCTGGCTGGCGGCGGCCCCGAAGCAGCTCGCCAAGGAGCACGCCGAGGCACTGCTGCGGAAACGCTGACGGCCGCCCTCAGGGCAGGCGGTGGACGACCAACGGCATGGTGGTGGTGGCGCCGGCCTCGCGCAACAGTGCCGCCGCGACCGTTGCCGTCCAGCCGGTGCGCATGGTGGTGGCACACAGCAGCACCGGGCCGTCGGGGATGGCGACGCTGCGGTCGAACGTGATGGCGTCCTCGAGGTGGGCGACCACCGGCGTGCTGGACAGGTCGGATGGTGACGACGTGCCGTTCCACGCGAACGGGGTGAGGACGGGCAGCTTGCCCACCGCGCCGATGTGCTCGGCCAGGGCCAGGTTCGCCTGCATCTCGACTCCGTACGCGGGTGCGGCCACCACGGCCACCGGGCGGGTCCACACCTTCGACCACCGGCGCAGCACGTCGACCGCGCCGTCGAGCAGCTCGGGCGGGATGGTGCGCAGTGCGGTGCGTTGCAGTTCGGCCAGCTGCTCGGCCCATGCGGGGTCGTCGGCGAAAGCCACGGCCCGGCCCTCGGTGAGGCCGACGATCTTGCCGCGCCGGCTGACACCGCCGGGCCACTGCTTGCGCGGCTCGATGAGGATGTCGTTGCCGCGCAGGTAGGTGCGCGCCGCGAGGATGCGCTCCTGGCTGGGCTGCAGGCCGGGCGACGGCAGGTCGCCCGTGCACACCGAGCACTTGCCGCACGGCGCGGGGTTCGGGTCGTCGAGCGCCTCCTGCAGGTATGCCATGAGGCACCCGTCGCCGTGTGCGTAGCGGCGCATCAGGTCGGCTTCGGCGCGGCGCGTGGCGGCGAGCGTGCGCCACTTCTCGGTGTCGTGCACGTAGGGCGTGCCGGTGGCGGCCCACTTGGTGCCGTCCTTGGCGACCACGCCGTCGATGGCCAGGATCTTCAACAACGCCTCGAGCCGGCCGCGACGCACACCGGTGCGGCTGTCGAGTTCGATGAGCGACAGCGACCCGTCGGCCAGCGCGGCCAGTGCCTTGGCCGCATCGTCGGGGTCGGGGATGGACGCTGTGGCGAAGTACTCCCACACCCGCTCGTCGGACTGCGACGACAGCAGCACCGCCTCGGCATGATCGACCGCGCGGCCGGCGCGCCCGACCTGCTGGTAATAGGCGACCGGGGTGGACGGCGACCCGACGTGGATGCAGAAGCCGAGGTCGGGCTTGTCGTACCCCATGCCCAGCGCCGAGGTGGCGACCACGGCCTTCACCTCGTTGCGGCGCAGCAGGTCCTCGACCTGCACCCGTGCCTCGGTCTCCATCTGCCCGGTGTAGGCCAGCACGTGGTGGCCGCACTCGCGCAGGAAGCCGGCCAGCCGTTCGGCCTCGGCCACGGTGAGGACGTAGATGATGCCCGAGCCGTGGATGGTGTCGAGCGCGTCGGCCACCCACGCGTAGCGGGTGAGCGGCGACAGGTCGGGCACCACCGACAGGCGCAACGACGTGCGGGCCAGGGTGCCGCGGAACGTGACCGTGCTGGTGCCCAGCTGCTGCTCGACGTCGGCGGTGACGCGCTGGTTGGCCGTGGCCGTGGTGGCCAGCACCGACGCCGTCGGCGTGGACAGCAGGGCGCGGGCGAGCCGTTGGTAGTCGGGCCGGAAGTCGAAGCCCCAGTCGCTGATGCAGTGGGCCTCGTCGATGACCACCAGCCCCACCTTGCCCATCAGCTCGTCGAGGCGGGCGGCGAACCGCGGGTTGCCCAGCCGCTCGGGCGACACGAGCAGCACGTCGAGCTCGTCGTGGTCGAGCGCATGGAAGATGGGGTCCCAGTCGTCGAAGTTCGTGCTGTTGACGGTGGCGGCGCGCAGGCCGGCCCGCTCGGCGGCGGTGACCTGGTCGCGCATGAGCGCCAGCAGCGGCGACACCACGAGCGTGGGCCCCGCACCCGCAGCCCGCATGGCCGACGTGGCCGCCCAGTACACGGCCGACTTGCCCCACCCCGTGGCCTGCACCACCAGCACCCGGGCGGCGGGCTGGACGATGGCGGCCACGGCCTCGACCTGGTCGTCGCGCGGAACCGCACCCGGGCCGGCCAGGCGCTCGAGCACCGTGGCCAGGTGGGTGGCGGCGAGGCCGGCGGAGGTCATGGGTGCAGCCTGCCATGGGGGTGTCACGGAATTGGTTGTCCGTTCGGCGCGTTGCTGTTCGTCGGTGTGATATCCCGTGACCCACACGGCGATCCCTTCACGAAAGGACCCTCCCATGCCCGAATTCGTCGCCCTCATCTGGGAACCCCGCGACGCCCGCGTCGGTCCCGACTCGCCGAACTTCATGGAGTACATCGGCGGCTATTCGGCGTTCGGCGAGATCGCCGGCCACGCCATCCGCGGTGGTGCCGCCCTGAGCACCGACGACACCTCCACCACCATCCACGTCACTGGCGGCCAGCACGGCGAGGTGGTGCTGCACGACGGCCCGTACGCCGAGACGAAGGAGCTCCTCGGCGGGTTCTACGTGCTCGAGGCCGACGACCTGGACGGTGCGATCGCGCTGGCTCGCCACATCCCGGCGGCGTGGCGTGACGGTGGTCGGGTGGAGGTCCGCCCGACCATGGCGATGTGACCCCGCTGTTCCGCTCGATCGACGAGATCATCCGGGTGGAGGGTGGCCAGGTGGTGGCCACCCTCTACCGTATGACCGGTCAGCTCGAGCTGGCCGAGGACGCGTTCAGCGAGGCGGCGCTGGAGGCGGTGCGACGCTGGCCGAAGGACGGGCTGCCCGAGCGGCCGGGCGCGTGGCTCACCACGGTGGCGCGGCGCAAGGCGCTCGACATCCTGCGACGCGAGGCGCAACGCCCGCGCCGCGAGGAGGAGGCCGTCACCGCGGCGCTGTCGTCGCCCGACGAGCTGGACGTGCACACGGTGCGCGACGACCAGCTACGTCTCGTCTTCACCGCCTGCCACCCTGCCCTGGCTGTCGAGTCACAGGTCGCACTCACCCTGCGCCTGGTGTGCGGTCTGGACACCACCGAGATCGCCGCGGCGTTCCTGGTGCCCGAGGCGACCATGAGCAAGCGCATCACACGGGCGAAGCACAAGATCCGCACGAACCGCATCGGCCTGCGCATCCCGCGCGACGACGAACTGCCGGCGCGGCTGGACGCCGTGCTGCGCGTGATCGAGCTGGTGTTCACCACCGGCCACCACGCGCCGGTGGGCAGCGCGTTCACCCGGGTGGACCTGGTGGACGAAGGCGTGCGGTTGGCCCGTCTCGCGGCCGAACTGATGCCCGACGAACCCGAGTGCCACGGGCTGGTGGCGCTGCTGCTGTCGACCCGCGCCCGCATGGCCACTCGCGTGGAGGTGGATGGATTGCCGGTGCTGCTCGCCGAGGCGGACCGCTCGGCGTGGGACGGCGACGACACGGCCGAGGCGATCGCCCTGCTCGAACGAACGTTGAAGGCAGGCCGCCCCGGCCCCTTCCAATTGCGCGCCGCGATCTCGTGCCTGCACAGCCACGCGCCCACCATCGAGGCCACCGACTGGCGGCAGATCGTGCAGCTCTACGACGTGCTCGTGCAGATGGCGCCGTCGTCGGTGGTGGCGGTGAACCGGGCCATCGCGCTCGCCGAGGTGGACGGGCCCGAGGCAGGGCTGGCGGCGCTCGACACCCTCGGCGACGAGGTGCAGCGCTGGCACATGTTCCACGCAGCGCGCGCCGAACTGCTGCGCCGCACCGGCGACCTCGGCGAGTCTCGTCGTGCGCTGCTGCAGGCCCTCGACTGCCCCCACAACGACGCCGACGACCGCCTCCTCCGCTCCCGTCTCGACGGGTTGGATTGATCCGGGGTCAGTCGGCGAGGGGTTGGCCGTCGGCGTCGACGTTGACCTTGCCGGCCAGGATCATCACGCCCTCGACGAAGCCCCACAGCGCGCCGATGCCACACGTGAACACCGTCGCCACGATCTGCCACACGCCCTTCTTGGTGTCACCCAAGTAGAAGCTGTGCACACCGGCACCGCCGGCGAACACGCCGAGCAGGCCGGCCACCAGCCGCGACCGCTGACCCGGAAACGGCGCGGGCCGGATGAAGGCGCCGCACGAGCCGCACTGCGTTGCCGCCGGCGCGACCGGTTGGCCGCATGCCGAGCAGAAGCGCGGCGGTACGGCCCCCGACGGGCCGGGTGGCGGCGGGGGCGGCGGTGACGACGGCGGTGGCCCCGTCGGGGGCGGCGGGGTGTCGCTCATGCAGCGATGGTACGCAACGCGCCCATCGCGTGCCGCGGTTCAGGCCGGCGACCACACCTCGGGGCGGCGGGCCTCGATCCAGATGTGCTCGACCTGGCGCGGGTGCAGGTGCGCCGGGAGCGCGGTCAACCAGTCGACCAACTGCTGGCGCGTGGTGACCGTGACGCCGTACGGGCGACCCTTGTGCTGCACATCGGCGACGTCGACGAACACGACGGCGCTCTGGGTGGGCACGCGGAACCCGCACGCGTCAGTGAGGGCCGAGGCGGCGCGCCGCGCTTCCTGCTCCGAGGTCCACACGTAGTTCTGCGTGCGCCCGTCGACGTACAGCGTGCGCTCGTAGACCTTCACCTTGCCCTTGGGGTGGTGCTTGGTGTTCAGCGTGATCACCCCGGGCGGCCCGATCACGATGTGGTCGATGTCGGCGCCGGCCTCGGTGACCTGCAGGCGGTGCAGCACTCGCCAACCCTCGGGCAGCTTGGCCAGCTCCTTGCCCACCTTCTGCTCACCCTTGAGCCCCAGCGCGTCGCCAGTTCGCGAACCGAACAGGCGCGAACGAAGCGCGCTGAGCGGGTTGCGACGCTCCACCATCACGGTGGTCGCGCCGGCCGCCGAGCCGGGGACGAAGATGGCCATGTCCTGGTGCATGGCAGAGGTATCGGCGGATCCGCCGAAAAGTTGACCGGTATCGGCCACTTCGTTCACTTTTCAAGGGGGCAGATCAGATTTCGGTCAACTCGCCATCGCGTCGTGCTCGGCGATCGAGGAGGCCTGCGCAGGCGCCACGCCGCTGCCCCAGTGCTCGAAGGTCTGCAGCGTCCAGAACACGGCGAACGCGCCGATCTCGAGCGCCTCGATCCACAGTGTCGAGTGGTTCCACTCGTCGGCCAACGCAGTGCCGATGCCCACGGCCACCGCGGCGAGCACCATGAACGCCGCGATCATGCCGTAGAGCCGGGCGAACTTCGGCCGGGCCAGGCGGCGGTTGATCCACACGACGATGCCGATGGCGATGAACAGCACCAGCGCGGCATAGCCGTGCGCGTAGGTGACGAAGTTGTCGCGGGCCACGATGTACCAGACCAGCCCGGCGACGATGAGCGCCAGGGCCACACCGAAGCCGATGCGGTTGGCGGTGGAGACGCTGATGTTCACCGGGCCGTTGCGGCGTGCGCTCACGTACGCGACGCCCAGCGACAACATGCCGCCGATGGCGAGCGCGAGCAGGTTGTTGTCGATGAACGGCCGGGCGTCGGTGGCCAGGTACGGCACCGAACTGCACACGGTGTGCGGCGGCGACGTGGGGACGAACGCGACGATGGGGGCGAGCATGCCCGCCAGGTTCAGCAGGATGTCCTCCGGGTCGGTGCGCCCGCGGATGGTGATGAGACACACGCCGATGGCCACCAGGCCGCCGACGAACACGCTGCGCACCGGCGTGTAGTACGAGGCGCTGATGGATGTGCTCCAACACCCGGCATGCCATCGCTCGAGTAGCAGCGACACACCGAGCGACAGCACGATGATCACCAGGGCGAGGCGCAGGTACCGGTACGAGCGGATGGCCGTGTCGTTGTCGAGGGCGCGTTCGATCATTCGCTGACGGTAAGCCCGGGCCGCTCATCCGTAAAGGAAAGAAACCTTGTAACGCCTCACGCAGAGCGAGGACTGGAGCGATCGACACGGTTCGACCGTGGACGACTCGAAAGGAATCCTCCAATGCGTTCTTCCCTCCGCCGAGTGCTCGCACTCGGTCTCCTCTCCGGACTGGCCGTCGCGCCGGTCCTCGCCGCCGGAGCCGGCGGCGCCCGCGCCGACCGTGCCAAGGTTGTAGCGCCCAGCGCCAAGGTGGCCCCCGGCAATGTGACCCAGCCGCTCTACCAGGGCAAGGGGCCCGACGGCTCGCCCACGTGGTACGTGGTCATCGAGGCCTCGAACTCGAACGCCGGCAGCAGATGGGGCGTCACCGTGGTGAACAAGCTGGCCAACGCCGGCAGGGGCGCCCAGGCCGGCTCGCTGACCAACGGCGTGCTCAGCTTCGAAGGCGGCGTCGACTTCACGCCCGTGCACGACGTGCAGGGCTCGCCCGGCACCGGCTTCCCGCCGCTGGCGGCGGCCCCCGGCTCCGTCGGCGATGCGAAGTACAGCCCCATCGTCCGCCTGAAGGACGGCACGGTGCTGAACGCGCCGCAGATCGGCAACGCGACCGGTTGGCACGACAAGGTGGTGTCGGTGGACCTGGCGTCGCGTCGGGTGACGCTCGCGCTCACCGCAGGCTTCGCTCGCGACAACTCGGTGATCTACCTGTCGACCGATGCGTCGGACTCGGCCGTGGCCGCGCTGGAGGGCTCGACGTTCGCGCCCCGTCTGGCGATGGCACCTCGGGCCGGCGACGACAGCACCGGCATTGCCCGTGCCTCGCTGGCAGCGTTCCTGAACGGCCCGACCGGCGCGAGCAACCCGCAGCGACAGGGTGTGAACTCGGCGCTGCTGGGTGAAGGCTCGCCGTTGAACGTGCTGGCCTGGGCGCCGGGTCAGGGTCGCTACAGCCCACTGTGGGACGTGCACCTGAGCGTGTGGGGGAACCCTGCCGACGCTCGCCGGGTGATCCGCTTCGCCGACGTCGAGGACCTGGCCGCCGCCGGCAAGGTGACCGGCCCCGGCGGTGCGGCGTGGGCGGCCAACGACGTGGTCGTCAACTGCCCGATCATCGCGACTCTCTGACGTAGTCCTCCAACAGGGCCCGGGCGCGAGCCCGGGCCCTGTGCAATACCACCCGTTGGTTGGCCTCGGTCAGGTCGAGCAGTTCGCACACCTCGGCCGACGACAGCCCCTGCACGTCGCGCAGTTCCAGCACGGTCCGTTGCACCGGCGGCAGTTCGTCGAAGACGGCCCGCAGCCGTTCGCCCAACTCGGCTGCCAGGGTGCTGGCCTCGGGCATCGCCTCGTGCGAGGGCGGGGCGGACCACGTGCCGACCCATCGACCCGACTTCTCGAACCGGTCGGGGTCGACGGTGGGCGAGTGGTCGTCGCCCACCGACGAGAACGGGCGGGTGCGACCCTCGCGCTCGCCACGCGTCTGGGCCCGGTTCACCAGAATGCGGAACATCCAAGTCTTCACCGACGAGCGACCCTCGAACTTCTCGATGCCTTTCACGACGGCCAGGAACGTGTCCTGCACCACGTCCTCGGCGGCCTCGCGTGAGCTGACGTAGCCGCGAGCGACGCGCATGAGACCGGCGTGGTAGCGGTCGACCAGCGCGACGAACGCCTGCTCGTCGCCGGCGCGCAGCTGCCGCACCAGCGCTTCGTCGTCGACGTTCCCGTGAGTGGTCACCGAGTCGGCGAGAGTACTCCCGTCGGGCATCGAACTTTCCGTGTAACAATTGCGACACTTCTGGGACAGGTTTCGCGATGGTGAAACTGGCATCGGACGCGGGAGACGGGCGCGATCTGCAGCAGAATGTGCCCGTGGGTCTGTTCGACGAGCTCCGCCAACGCTTCCGCCACCGCGACGACGCGCTGGTGTGCCGCGACGTGGTCGAGTTGGTCACCGACTACCTCGAGGGTGCGATGTCGGCCCGCGACCGCCGGGCGTTCGAACACCACCTGTCGCTGTGCGCCGACTGCACGGCCTACGTCGAGCAGTGCCGGCGAACGGTGGACGTGCTGGGTCGTGTGCAGCCGGAGCCGCCCGACGAGACGACTCGCTCGGCGTTGCTCGATGCGTTCCGCGAGTTCCGACCCTCCGACGACTGAGCGGGACTCAGCCGGCGGGCACGCGGACGGTGAGCGCACCCGGCAGCACGCCGACGTCGAGCTTCTTCGCCGAGCCCTTCACGCCGCCGTCCACCTCGAACTTCTGCGACTTCTTCATGGTCACCTTCACCTTGCTGCCCTGTCCGATGCGGATGAGGCCGGGCGTGTTGCGCGAGTGACGCACAGCGCGGGCGGTCAGCGCCGCCCACTCCTTCCAACCCACGGCGGTGAGGATGGCGACGTCGAGCTGACCGTCGGACGGCGATGCGTCGGGCAGCACTTCCAGCCCGCCGATCAGCGTGCCGATGTTCGCGACCAGCACGCCTGCGGCCTTGCCCTTGAAGCACACCAACCCGTCGATGGACACCTTCACGTCGAACTGCCGGCGCTTGCGAGCCTCCTTCACCGCAGAGGTGACGTAGGCGGTCACGCCGAGCCGCTCCTTGGCGGCCTCGGCGCCGTCGAGCATGGCCGCGTCCACACCAGCGCCGGCCATGATCGAGAACGTCAGCTCGTTGCAGCGCCCCGCGTCGAGCACGCGGTTGGTGCCGTGCAGCAGCACGTCCACCGCGCCGTCCACGTCGTCGGGCAGGGCCATGGCGCGGGCGAACAGGTTGGCGGTGCCGCTGGGCAGCACGTTCAGCGGCACGTCGGTGCCGGCCAACGCCTCGGCCGCGGCGCGCACGGTGCCGTCGCCGCCCGCGACGATGACGCGCTCGACGCCGTCCTTCACCAGCTTCTCGACGGCCTTCGTCGTGGCGGACGCCTTCGGTACGTCGCGCCACACCACGTCGAGGCCTTCCTCCTTCAACCGCAGGCGCAGCGCATCCGCGACCGCGGGGTCGATCTTCTTGCCGTTGGCCACCACGCCCACGGCGTCGTCAGTTCGCTTGCTCATCCATTTCCTCCTGTGCAGTGCGCAATGCGGCGCCGTAGGGCAGCGGCACCAGGTCGGGCTCGCTGACGGCGATCTTCTCGGGACTTCTCACCTCGGGTGCACCGGCGCGCACGGCTTCCATCTGCGCGGCCAGGGCGATGCCCATGAACAGCACGATGCTGACCCCGTAGGACCACAGCAGGATGCCGATGAGGCCGGCGAACGGTCCATAGGTGTCGCCGAACGACTCGTTCGCCGACAGGTAGGCGCGCAGCAGCAGGGTGACGAGCACGATGCCGCCTGCCGCGCTGCCGATGCCGGCCCACAGCCACGCCCACCCCGGCTGGCGTCGTCGTGGCGACCAGCGCAGCACCACGCCAGTCGCGATGAACAGGCACGCGGCCCCGAGCAACCAGTGGACGGTGCCGAAGCCGGGGTCCGACGAGTGCGAACCACCGGCGCGCCAGGCCTGACCCAGACCCACGGCGGCCAGGAACCCGGCAGCCGTGCTGCCGGCGAACACCATCATCAGCGCCGCGGCGCGGTACTTCTGCATGGTCGGCCGGTCGCTCTCGATGCCGTAGATGCGGTTCGCGCCGCGTTCGATCTGGCCGAACGTGGTGGTGCCGGCGATCAGTGTGGCGATGACACCGGCGACGATCGCGGCGATGTGGTTGGCGTCGCCGTTCTCCACGCCCTGGCGGACCGCCGCTTCGAACTCGCGGCTCACCGTGCCGGGAGCGATGGCCTCCAGCGCCTTCGTCACCAGTGCGGACACCGAGTCCCAGCGCGCCAGCGAACCGATGGCCACCAGGGCGATGCTCGCCGGCAGCAAGGTCAACGAGATCTGCAGCGCGGTGGCGCGGGCGTGGCTGAAGCCGTCGGACCAGCGGAACCGGCTCGCCGCGTCGCGCAGCATGCGCCACGTGCCGTAGGCCGCCACCACGTCGTGCGGGCCTTCGTCGACCAGGTCGGCCGTCTCGGGAACGGGGTTGACGGTGCTCACGGCGGGCTCGCCCCCACGGGTCGGGCGACCTGCTCGATGGGTGCACCCAGTCGCTCACGTCGACCGCCGAACAGGATGGCCACGACCAGGTACCAGCCCCAGCCGATGGCCAGGCCGCCCAGCACGTCGGTCAGCCAGTGCACGCCGAGCAGCGCTCGGGTGGCCGCGACCGCGGTGGCGATGGCGGCGGCGCCGGCGCTCAGCAGCACGCGTCGGGTGCGCGGGTGGTTGGCGCCCAACATCAATGCCGCGGTGGACCACGCTGCGGCCGCTGCGGCGCTGTGGCCCGACGGGAACGAGTAGCCGAATGCGTTCACCAGGTGCGGCACATCGGGCCGGTCCCGCCGCACCAGGTACTTCACGCCGTTCGTGATGAGTGGTTCGCCCACGCCGACGGCGAGCACCAGCAGCACGGCGTCGATGTGTCGCCGCTTCGCCAGGTCGTAGGCGGCCACGGCCACGAGCACCAGAACGGTCACCAACCGCGAGCCCAGTTGCGTGACCACCCGCGCCACGTCCAGCGACACGCCGGTCGCATGCGTGCCGCCCCACTCGGCGACCGATCGGTCGAACCGGGCGAAGCCCGAGCCGCTGGTGATCATCTCGAACAACGACCCCACTGCGATGGCGACCGCCAGGACGACGATGCCGGCGCCCACCAGCGCGGCCATGCCGGCCGACCGGCGGCCGCCCTTGCCGTGCACCACACGACGCGCTGCGCGTCGCATCCACGGCACTCGCCGCGCTGCGGCCTCGGGGTGGACGTGCCACGCCGCGGCCGGGCCCGCCGTGGTGGCCAACACGACCAGCCCGCTGAGTGCGGTGGTGCAGAGCACCACGATCACGACGGTCACGACGTGGCCTCCCGCTCGTGGCGCTCGACGGCGCGGTGGACGATGCTCGTGGCGGCGGCCAGGGAGGCCGCGCCGAGCAGCGCCCCGCCGATCACGTCGGACGGGAAGTGCATGCCGCGGTACATGCGCGACCACGCCACGATGACGGCGACGACGAGCGTGAGCACGGCCAGCACCGCGGCGACGATGCGGTGGCCCATGCGGTAGGCGAGCACGGCGAACGCGCCGTACACGACCGCCGCGGCCACGTGACCGGACGGGAACGACGAATCGACCGGCGAGTTGTCCAGCCGGACCACGTCGGGGCGGTGGCGACCGACCACGAACGTGACCGTGATGAACACCGAAGCCTCGAGCACCAGTGGCAGAGCGACCAACAGGGGCCAGTGCCAGTTGCGGAACACGGCCAGCAGCACGATGGCGATCACCGCGGTGAGGATGATCTTGGTCTGTGTCTCGGCGAGCAGTGTGCCGTAGTGGCTCCACGTGTCCAGCCGCGGCGTTCGGTGCTCGGCGAAGTTGCGGATCACCCGTTCATCGGCACTGCCGATCCAGTCGGCGAGTGGCCCGGTGATCAACAGGCCGGCGGCGATCCACGCGGCGCAGAGGCCGACGTAGGCGACGACGAAGCGCAGCGCGTCGTGACGGTCGAGGGGCCAGGTGTGCGAGCCGTTCCGGTCGTGGTCGATCACGCGGTCGGTCGCGTCGAAGGGGGTCGACGGTGAGGTCATGAACGGTTCATGCCCACGACTCGAATGGTTGAACCGTCGTTCGTGCGGGCACAGGAGCGGCATGAACGCATCAGTCCTGTGGATCCTCGCCGTCATCCTCGTGGTGGCCGGCATCATCGTGCTCATCCAGGGGAGTGCCCTGCTGGGCATCCTCCTGATCGTCGTCGGCCTGCTCGTCGGGCCCGGCGGCGTCAGCATCTTCAACCGCCGGGTGTGACCACGCCCCCACGCCGATGGGCGGACGTCCCCTGGCGTTCGCTCATCGGCGGCGTGCTCGTCGTGCTGACCACGATCATCGTGGTCGACCTGGTGATGCTCGCCGAGCGAGTACTGCTGCTCGTGCTGCTGGCCGGGTTCATGGCGGTCGTCCTGGCCCCACCCGTCCGGCACGTACAGGCGCGCCTGCACGCCCGTCGCGGCCTGGCCGTGGGCCTGGTGATGGTGACCACCGTGGTAGTGGTCGCCGGCATGATGACGTTGTTCATCCTGCCCGTGCGCGCCCAGCTGGGAGCCGTCATCACCGACCTGCCCGGCGCGGTGCAGGACGCGCAGAAGGGCCGGGGGCCGGTCGGTGATCTGGTGTCGCGGCTGCGGCTGCAGCAACTCGTCGACCAGAACCAGGAGTCGTTGACGCGCATCGCCGAGTCGATGCAGCGCTCGCTGCCGGATCTGGTGAGCGAGGTGGTGGTGCTGACCCTCGACGTCGTCACCATCCTGGTGGTGTGCGCGCTGCTCCTCATGCAGTCGTCGGCGATGGCGCGCTCGGCGTTGCGCATCATGCCGGCCCGCCATCGCGAGACGGTCACCGAGGTGTCCCGAGCCGCGGCGGGTGCCGTCAGCGGCTACATGATCGGCAACCTGGTCATCAGCGGCTGCGCCGGCGTCGCCGCGCTCCTCTTCATGCTCGTGGCGGGTGTGCCCAACCCGCTGTTGCTCGCGCTGTGGGTGGCGTTCGCCGACCTCATCCCCCTGGTCGGTGCCACCCTCGGCGCAGTGGTCGTGGTCATCGCCGCGCTCTTCGTCTCGCCCACGGTGGGCATCATCGCCGTGGTGTTCTTCGCCCTGTACCAACAGTTCGAGAACAGCGTGCTGCAGGTCGTGGTGATGGCCCGCACCGTGCAGGTGAACCCGTTGCTCGTGTTGCTGAGCGTGCTGCTCGGCGCCGACATGTTCGGGTTCATCGGAGCACTGCTGGCCGTGCCGGTGGCCGGCGTCGCCACGGTCGTGGCGCACGAGCTGTGGCGCCACCGCAACGACCCCGAGGAGGGCCTGGTGATCGTCAGCGAGTTCGGCACGGTCACCGATCAGGACGGCAACGTCGTGGATCTCTCCGACCTCCGCTCACCGGTCGACGACTGACGGGTCGCATTTCACGAGCCGTGGTCGTCGTGCCGGCACCCGAGCGGGCGGTGGACGGGTGCCGGCACGATGCATCCCTTACCCTTCGGCGGGACGCCTCAAACCTCGACCTCCTCGATCAGTCGCGATCGAGGTGACGCTTGACGATGTCGATGGCGTCGTCGAGCTTCTCCTTGCCGCGCTGCACGGCCTCCTTGGCCTTGCCGGCGGCTTCGTCACGCTCGCCGCTGCGACGCAGACCTTCGTTGTCGGTCAGGTCTCCTGCCGCCTGCTTGATGCGGCCCTTTGCCTTGTCCAGTTCGTGTTCCATCATGTGCTCCTTTCGGGGGTGATTTCGTTCCCGAGCACCGGGCCTTGGGTGCCCAGCTCGGTTCCGTCGCCCGTGAACGCGGCCTTGACCATCGCAATGGCCTTTCCGATCCGGCCATCGGGGCCGGTCCAGTAGTGGCCGTCGCTCACGTCGAAGTGCAGGACGCCCAGGTCGGGGTCGTCCGGACCGTCGAACCAGACGCGTGCGGCCGGGCTCCACAGTCGTTCGGCCTCCTCGTGATCGGCCACCACGATGGCGGTGCCGTTCAACGAGAGGTATCGGTTGGAGTGGTCGTCCGCGACCGTGACGTGCACCAGCGCCTCCCGGCCGGCGATGGCGCCGACCCAGTCGGTCGCACGGGACACGAGGAACGACAGGCGTGTGTCGCGGACGTCGGCGATGGTGACCGGGCGCGACGTGTGCGAACGCCCGATCATGGTCATCACCATCGCCACGTTGACGCCCTTCGGGAGAAGGTCTTCCAGGGTGTGGTCCATGCCAATGCAATTGCCCGCGCCTTCTCGTCGACAAACGTTTGGTTGGCGGCCGTCCTGGGTACAGCGCCTGGGTGTCGACGCCGAATGCTCCGATCTGGATGATGCGCGGCGCGTCGCCCCGACCGATCGTCCCGGTGCACGCCGCTGCGCCGCTCGCCGGACGGTGGGACGTCGTGGTGGTCGGTGCGGGGTTGGTGGGCCTGTTGGCCGCGTACGAGGTGCACCGACGGGGCATGCGCGTTGCGGTGATCGAGGCACGCCGCGTGGGCAGCAGGGCCTCGGGGCACGGCATGGGCATGGCGACGGTGCTGCGCGCCGACCGTTTCAGCGCCATCCGCCTGGCCTCGGGTCTGGACACGGCGGCGGAGTGCGCGCACTGGTCGCTCGGCGGCGTGGAGCGGCTCGGCACCCTGGTGGACCAATTGCACCTCGCGTGCGGGTGGACACCATCGACCACCTACGTGTGCGCGACCACCGACGCGGGCGCCGCGGTGGTCGACGGCGAGGCGACGGCCCTCAGCTCGTGTGGCATCACCACCTACGCGTCGACCACGGAGGAGTTGCCGTTCCGTACGTCCGCTGCGCTCGCCTTCGACGGGGGCGCACACCTCGACCCGCACGCACTCTGCGTCGCCATGGCGGCCGTGCTGGAGGGTGCCGGCGTGCCGGTGGTGGAGGACTCGAGGGTCCGCTCGGTGGAAGAAGATCGTCGCGGTGTGCGCCTGATCCTGGCCGACGGGACCGTGCACGCCGATCGAGTGGTCCTTGCGACCGGGTTCCCGATCGCCGGCTCGAGCCGGCTCGTCGGCCGCCTGTGGGCCACCCGCGAGCGGGTGGTCGCCGGCGTGTCGAGCGCACTGTCGGGTCGGCTGCGCGGCATGTACACGGCGGTGGACGACGACCGCTGGTCGTGCCGGCCCCGCGGCGGCGCAGGCGACGGCTGGACGTTGCTGGCCGGCGGCGCGCAGCAACTCCGCTCGATCGCCGACCCGCAGGTGCAACGCGAGCAGCTGGTGGAGCGCGCCGAAGGCCTGTTGGCCATGCAGGTGGCGCGGGCATGGTCGCTGCCGGGCGTTGCCACCGACAGCGGCGTGCCACTGGTCGGACCCATCGCCCGGCGCAGCAAGTGCCTGACGGCGACCGGTCTCGGGCAGTGGGGCCCGGCAGGCGCGGCGGCCGCCGCGGTGACCCTGGCCGATCTGCTCGCCGGTGGCGAGGCGCGGGCGGCGAAGGCCTTCGACCCGTCGCGGGTGGGCGCGCGGCTGCGCATCGGCGTGCCGTCCCTCCGCGCGTCGCTCCCGACGCTGCCAACGCTGCCGCTGTCGCCCGGCTCCGGCATGGTGGCGCGCAGCGGGCGCTCGGCAGTGGCGGTGTCGTCCGACAGCGTTGGCCAGAGCGTGCAACTGAGCGCGCGGTGCTCGCACCGCGGTTGCGTCGTCCGCTTCGACGACGCCGAGAAGGAGTGGGAATGCCCGTGCCACGGCTCTCGCTTCGACCTGTCCGGTGGCATCATCGACGGTCCTGCGACGACCCCGCTCGCACCGTTCCGGACCCGGCCTTGACGCACTTTCCGATCGCAGGGGAAACTCGCTCGTGAGCTCGCCACGCCCGAGGACGATGCTGCCGACGCTCACCGCCGCGATCCTGCTGGTGGTGGGCACTGTGGCGGTCGACGTGATGATGGGCGACGACTGGGTGTTCACACCGCTGCTCATCGCCGGGCCGTTGGTGGCCGCTGCGTCGGGTCCGGCACGGCACACCCTGTACGTCGGCGCGCTCGGCACCGTCGGTGCGTTCTACCTGGGGTTCGACAACGACCTCGAGTTCACTCGTCGCCACTACGTGAGCGTGCTGACCGTGGTGGTCGGCACGGCGATGGGCTGGGAGCTGGCCCGACGGCGTGAGCGGCGCGAGCGGCAGCTGTCCACCGCCATGCCGAAGGTGGACCAGGCCACACGGCTGGTGCGCGCCATGCACTCGGGGCGAATGGGCGAGTGGCGCTTCGATCTCGCTGCCGACCTGGTGACCTACGACGACGAGGTCGCTCGTGCGTTCGGTGGCGACGAGCGGCACGCCGACGGGTTCCCCCCCTCGCGTTGGCTCGAACTGGTCGACGAGCGCGACCGGGCGAACGTGCTGCGCACCATCGAATCGGCGTTCCAGCGCGGCACGTCGTTCCGGTTCGACCACCGCTGCTCGTGGCCCGACGGCTCGTCGCACTGGCTGGAAGTGGTGGGCGAGCCGGTGCAGGACGAGGCCGGCGCGCTCGTCGGCGCGCAGGGGCTGGTGTGGAACGTGGACGAGCGGTACCGCAAGCTGGACGAGCGCGCCCGGCTGCTGGACCTCGAGCACTACGCCCGCATGCGCGCCGAATACGTGGCCCGCGTGCACGACGTGCTGAGCCGCTCGGTGGACATCGACGAGATCCTGCAGCACGTCACCCGTGCCGCCGTGCCCGACCTGGCCGACTGGTGCAACGCGGTGTTCGTGCTCGACCGGGCACGCGACAACCCGGTCATCGTGTCGGCCCATCGCGACCCCGACATGGAGGCGTGGGGCCGCGACGTGCTGCGCAGATTCCCCTACGACCCCGATGCGCCGTACGGGTCCGCCCGTGTGGTGCGCGAGGGCCGGACGGAGCTGATGGAGCACGTGCAGGCGGCCATCCCGACGACCACCGACGAGCAGCGCGACGTGCTCGCCCGCGGTGCAGTCGACTCGGTGCTCACCGTGCCGATCGTCGGCCAGCTGGGCCTGCTCGGCGCGCTGCAGTTCATCCGTGGCCGCGAGCGCGCCGCGTTCACCACCGCCGACGTCGAGCTCGCCGAAGAACTGGCGTCTCGCTGCGGTGCGGCGTTGAACTCGGCGGTGCTGCTCGCTCGGCAGCGCACGTCCAGCGAGGCGCTCGAGACGCTGCAGCGCGTCAGCGGCTGGCTGGCTCGCGCCGTCACCCGCCACGACGTCGCATCTGCCACCGTCACCCATGGTGCCGATGGCCTGCACGCCGACGGCGGGTGCGTGTTCGTGTTCGACGACGACGGCACGCTGCAGCCCCTGTCGTCGGTGTGGGTCGGTTCGTCGGACCGCGAGGCGTGGATGCACCAGTTCGCCGTCGCCGCGATCGAGGCCGACCGGCTGCAGGTGTCCACCGACACCGGCGGCCCGGCGCGCACGGCGCTGGCCGTGCCGCTGCGCATCCTGGATCGCATCGTGGGTGCGGTGGTGTTCGTGTTCGACGTCCACCGCGAGTTCGCCCAGGAGGAGCTGGCGATGACCATCACGCTCGCGTCGCGTTGCGCGGGGGCGCTGGAACGCGCGTCGTTCTACGAACGCGAGCGAGACAGCGTGCTGGTCCTGCAGCGGCGACTGTTGCCGCTCATCGCCGGCGTGCCGTCGTGGTTGGAGGTGGGCTACTGCTACGAGCCCGCGTCCGGCGGTCAGGTGGGTGGCGATTGGTTCCAGCTCATCAACCAGAACGACGAACGCGTGGTCGCAGTGGTCGGTGACGCGGTCGGTCACGGGTTGGGCGCGGCCGCGGCGATGGGGCAGCTGAAGTCGTCGATCGCCACGGCGGTGTCCATCGACCCCGACCCGGCCGAAGTGCTGCGCACCGTCGACCGCTTCGCCGACGCGGGCATCGAGACCCTCGCGGCCACGGCGGTGGCCACCATGCTCGACCGCTGCGGCACCTACCGCCTGGCGTCGGCCGGCCACATGCCGCCCGTGCTGCTGCATCCCGGTGGTGCGACCGAAGTGCTGGAGGGGGGTCGCCGTCCGTTGCTCGGCTACGGCGACGGCAGGCCCGGCGTCGCCGAGGAACGGCGCCTCGTGGTGGGCGACATGATGGTGCTGTACTCCGACGGGCTGGTCGAGCGACGCAACGAAGTGCTCGACGTGGGCATCGAACGGCTGCGGCGGATGCTGGTGGAGATGCAGCACCACCCGCCGCAGGACGTGTGCGACGAGCTCATCGAACGCCTGGCCGTCGACGGCCAGGATGACGACGTCGCCCTGCTGCTGCTGCGCTACGTGGGCGACGAGGTTTCGCGCTGACCGCCTGCGGGTAGTCCGCGGTCATGACCACCACCGATGCCCTCGCCCCTCCCACCCACCTCGGTCGCTGCGTGGTGATTGCGGTGGACGAGCGGGACGAGTCGGTGGAGACGGCTCGTGCCGCGCTGCGCCTGATGGGCCCCGAGGCCCGCTACGTGCTCGTGAACGTCGGCAGCCAGCAGCTGCTGTGGGCGACCGACCCGGTGATGTGGGGCATGGTGCCGCCCGCCATGGTGACGTTGTCGCCCGACACGTACGAGTCCATCCGCCAGGCCGGCGAGCAGACGCCCACCGCGGAGGACCTGGCCGAGAGCACCGCCAGCTCGGTCGCCTCGTCCGCCGGGCTCGCCGACGCGGAGGCCGTGGGTGTGGCTGCGCACGACACGGGCGGCGCGATCTGCTCGGTGGCCCACGAGGAGGGCGCCGACGTGATCGTGATCGGTCAGCGCCACCGCAGTTGGCTCGACCGGCTGATGTCGCGTTCGGTCACGTCGGATGTGCTCCGCAAGGCGGACTGCCCCGTGCTCGTGGTGCCCTGACGGGCACCGGCGCGACCGGGTTTGTGGTCGGGGCCACGCGGGTACCGCCGAACTGTGGCGGTCTACCCATGTGGAGGAACACACGTGAACAGAAGGCATTGGACAGCAGTCACTGCAGTCGGACTGGTCGCCGTCGCGTCGCTGAGCGCTTGCGGCAGCGATGACGACG
>CBHWEI010000014.1:0-30325 GCA_966112835.1 uncultured Acidimicrobiaceae bacterium | reverse complement strand
TACGTGTTCTGGAACGCCGGCACGTTGCTGGGGGCGTTGCTGGGCACGGCCATCGACCCGCGCACCTACGGGCTCGACGCGGCCATCCCGGCGGCGTTCGTGGCCATCCTGTTCCCGATGCTGCGCGAGCGGGTGCCGCGGCGGGCGGCGTTCACCGGCGCAGTGGTGTGCCTGGCGCTCATCCCGTTCGTGCCGGTCGGTGTGCCCATCCTCTGCGCCACCGTCGGCGTGCTGTTCGGCATCCCCGATCCGGGGCCCTCCGAGCCGACCGAGCCTGCGGCGGTGCCGGCATGAGTTGGGCGTTCGTGTTCGTGCTGGCCGGCAGCGCCTACTTCTTCAAGGTGCTCGGCCTGGTGATCATCGGCGACCGTGAGCTGCCGCCCGTGCTGTCGCGCTGCCTCGCGCTCATCCCCGCCGCGCTGGTGGCGGCCATCGTGGTGCACGACACGTTCAGCGCGGGCAAGGAACTGGTGCTCGACGCCCGCGCCGTCGGCGTTGGCACGGCGGCGCTGGCCGCCTGGCGCAAGGTGCCGCTCATCGGCGTGATCGTCATCGGCGCCGGCGTCACCGCCCTCGTCCGCGTCCTCACCTGACCACGCCCGGCGGCCGCCCGGTGAGCGTGGGCGCTGCGAACTGGTTGCGTTTGTTCCCGGAAGCCGGGAATCAGCGCAACCAGAAGCCGATTTGGGACGATTCGCAACCAGAAACCAGTGGCGAGGGGGGGGGTCAGTTTTCTTCGAGGAGGGCTTCGTCGACGATGGTGGTCGACTCGACGGTGATCTCGTCGTCGCTGAACGTGCCGTCGCCGTCGACGTCGACACCGGTGACCGTCGTCGACTCGACCAGGTCCACCTGGCCGTCGCCGGTCAGGTCGTAGGCGGTGGTGACCGTCTGCTGCACGATGTCGACCGTGCCGTCACCGTCGACGTCGACCAGGTGGGTGGTCGTCTCGCGCACGGCATCGATGGTGCCGTCGCCATCGACGTCGACGTACTCGGTCTCGACGGTGGTCTCGATGTGGCCTTCGGGGGTGTCGCTCATGCCCGGAAGTGAAGCATCCTCACGCGGCCGGCGCAATTGCGCCCGGGCGGTCAGGGGGTCTCGACGAGGCGCTTCAGGTTGCGCAGGTTGCGCTTCCAGATGGGGCGCAGGGCCACCTTGCCACCGATGAACGCACCGAGCGGGCCACCCATCCACCACGGGAAGGTGAGGTCCTCGGCCCACGTGAACCGGGTGCGCCGGCCCAGGTCGATGGGCTCGATGGTGAACCGACCGACGCCCGTCACCAGACCCGTGTGGCGCACGCCCATCACCTCGCCGGGCACCCACTCGGTGATCTCCATGCGGTCGACCAGCTCGATGGGACCGACCTTGGTGTCGCACAGGAACTCGGTGCCGGTGCCGCGGGTCTGCTCGGTGGTGAAGCGGATGGCGACGGCGTCGTGCATCCAGTCGACATGGCGCTCGACGGGCTCGACCACCGCCCACACCCGCGCCGGTGTGGCGTCGATCTCGGTGCTGACGACGATGCCCATGACAGACGTGGAGTACCGGCCGCGATGCCCGGTCAGGCCTCGACGGCCACCTTGCGGAGCTGCTCGGTGGCCAGCTCGGGCGGCACGATGTTGATCATCACGCCGGTGCCACGCTCGAACCCGGCCGTGGTGACCAGCTTCGGGAACAGGTGCACGTGCCAGTGGTACGCACCCGTGTAGTGGTGCGGCGCCGTGTGGAACACCAGGTTGTACGCCACGTCGCCGTGGATCTCGCGCAGCGCCAGCAGGCTGTCGCGGATGGCGATGCCCATGGCCTGGAGCGTCTGATCGCTGCTGTCGGTGAGGTGCAGGTCGTGGCTGCGCGGGATGATGAGCAACTCGTACGGCGAACCGGCCCAGTAGGGGCTGACGCAGACGACGTCGTCGGTGCTGAACAGCACGCGCTTGCCGTCGACCAGTTCGGCCTCGATGGTGGCGCACAGGATGCAGCCGCCCTCGAACCGCGAGAACGCACGCTGCTCCTCCAGGATCTCGCCCGGCACGAACGGCAGGCCCAGGAGCTGACCGTGCGGGTGGGCGAGCGAAGCGCCGGCTTCGCGACCGTGGTTGATGATGGCCTGCGTGTAGCGGACGTTCTTGCTGCCGGCGTGCTGCTGCAGGCGGCGCCGGAGCATCTCCATCATCTGGCCGGCGTCGTCGTCGGTGAGCTTGTGGGCGCCGCCGTCGTGGTCGGGCGTGTAGACGAACACCTCGTGGATGCCGCTGGCATCGGCCTGCACGTGCACCGGGCCCAGGTGGTGCACCGCGAACGGCTCGTCGCCGTCGAACGCCGGGTACAGGTTGGGAATGAGGCGCATGCGCCAGTGGCCACCGTCGTCGAGCGTCTCGAGCGCCGGCAGCGTGGCCTCTTCGTGGCCGGGGCAGAACGGGCACGGGCGGTCGGGCTCGGCCTCGACCTGGGCGGCGCGAGGCGCGAAGTCGGTGGGACGCTTGGCCCGGTCGGCGACGATCGTGACCCACCGGCCCGTCAGGGGGTTCAGGCGAAGTTGACTCACAGCACCCTCAGCCTAGGACCATTCCGACGAGGAGGGGCGGACGGGAGACCGAATTCACCCTCGGGCCAGGCGGTAGACACTGACGTGGCGGGCACTGTCGGCGTCGAACGGCGACCGGTCGAAGCCGCCCCAGCGCGACTCCAGGAGCATGCCGGCGGTGGCCGCCATCTCGTCGAGTTGACCGGGTGTGGCCCACCGGATGCTCCACGGTCGAAGACGCACCCCGCCCGCCTCGGTGATGTCGATGTACTGGCCTTCCGCTCGCTGCGTGTCGGGATCCGACGTGCTCACGCTGAGGATCACGCGGTCGACGAACACCGAGCGGACGGTGACGCTGCCGGCCGGGTCGTGCGCCGGATCGGGTACGAACGCCTCGATCGCGAAGGCCCCGCCGTCGGCCAGGCGGGCGGCCACGGCGTGCATCCCGGCCTGCTGGCGTTCCTCGGTGAGCAGGCTGAAGAACGTGTTGTAGGCGACGAACGCCAGCGAGAACGGGCCCTCGGGCAGGCCGTCGACCATGTCGCCCACCGACGCGTGGACGGCGTCGGCGCCGGGCTTGGCGCGCAACCGGTCGAGCATCGCCGGGCTGGAATCCACCCCGTGCACCTGCACCCCTGCGGCGGCCAACGGGAGCGCGAGGCGGCCCGTGCCCACCCCCAACTCGAGCACACTTCCCCCGCCGGCGAGGTCGCGGAGCGTGGCGGTGGTGGCGTCGACGTCGCTGATGTCGGCGTACCAGTCGTCGTACACATCGGCGAACCCGTCGCCATAACTCTGGTCGTCGTAGCCGCGCACCCCTGCATCTTCGACCAGAATGACGCCCGTGAGCCAGTGGAACGCGAGCCCGCGTGCAGCGACGCCGCGTCTGCGCCGTGCCGACCGCCTGGTCATCGGCTCGTTCGACGGTGCCGCGCACCTGTTCCAACGCCGCGCTCGGTCCGTCATGCTCGGCTGTGCGGCCGTGATGGTGCCCATGATCGCGTTGAACCTGGCGCTGTCGGTCGCCGCGTTCCGCGACTTCGACACGTTCGATTCGCTGTTCGCGGACCGTGGCTACTTGGGCGTGCAGTCCACCAAGGTCTGGTTCGCCGTGGTGCTGCAGTCGTTCACCGCCCACTTCCTGGGCGCGGTCACGGCCGGCTTCGTCGCCACCGAGCAGATGGGTGGCGAGGCACGCATGCGCACGTCGCTCGTCGCCGCGGCGAAGCGCCTGCCCCTGCTCATGGTGACGTGGGCGCTCACCCACTGGTGGGTGTTGCTCGTCGCACTCGGCGCGGTGAACTCGCGCAGCGCCTTCCTGGCCGGGGCCGTGGTCTGGTTGCCGCTCGTGGCCCTGGGTGCCGTGCCCTTCGTGCTCGTCTCGCCCGCGCTGATGGTGGAGGGCGGCGGGCTGCGATCCATCGCCCGGTCGTGGCGGCTCAGCCGGCAGCGGTTCGGTGCAGTGTTCGGCTTCGTGCTGCTGTGCACGCTGCTCGGTGGCGCGCTGTTCGCGTTCATCGGCTGGCTGCCGCCGCTGCTCGAATCCACCGGGCTGGTCACGTTCGGGTCGGCCGGCTACCTGGTGCAAGGCGTCACCACGCAGCTCGCGCTGCTCGTGGTGCTCCCCCTGGTGGCCATGGCCACCGGCCAGTTGTTCCTGCAGCTGCGCGTCCACGTGGAGGGTGTCGACCTGCAGCTCGCTGCGGATCGAGCGTTCGGGGTGCGGCCATGATCATGTGGTTGTTCGCGGCGCCCGAGCCCACCGACCCCGGCGCACTGGGCACGGTGAACCAGGACCCCGACGCCGTGCGCGAACAGGCGTGCCGCATCGTGTCGACCAACTCGCGGGTGTGCGCCCCGCCCACCACCTCGGTGCCCCGAGGGTCGTCGGGCTCGTTCGACCTGTCGTTCCTCGGCGCGCTCTTCTGGGTGCTGCTCATCCTGGCGCTCGTGCTGGTGCTGGCAGCCGTGTTCCGCTCGGTGGGCAACCGCTCGCCGCGTCGCAAGTCGGCCGACTCGGACGACGACGAGGATCTCGACGAGTTGGAGTCCGGGGTGGTCGCCGTCGACCGGTCGCGCGAGCCCGTCGACTGGCGGCGCGAAGCCGACGCGCACCGCACGGCCGGCCGGTTCCGTGACGCGCTCCGCTGCCGTTACCGCGCCCTCGTGGGCGACCTGGCGCGTCGTGGCCTCATCGACGAGATCCCCGGTCGCACCACGGGTGAGGAACGCGCCCAACTTCGTGTGGTGCGCCCCGCCGCGTCCTCGCCGTTCGACCAGGCGGCCGATCTGTTCGACGACGCGTGGTACGGACACCTGCCGGTGGACGAGACGGCCGACGACCGGTTCCAACGCCTCGAACAGCACGTGCTCGGTGCACTGGCGGAGCGGCGATGAGCCCGCGTCGGACCGTCGCCGAGCAGGGCACCGGTGGCAAGGTCGCGCTGGGCACCATCCTGGTGCTGCTCGTTGCCGTGGGCATGATGCTGCTGGTGCGCGCCGCGCCCGAGGCCCAGCCGTTCGATCCGCGCAGCGATGCGGCGTCGGGCACCCGTGGCCTGGTGGTGCTGCTCGAGCGCTTCGGCGCCGAGGTCGAGGTGGTGCGCAGCGTGCCCGGCACCACGGACAGTCGAGTACTCGTGTTGCAGGACCGTCTGAACGACGCGCAGCGCGTCGAACTGCAACGGTTCGTGGACCGCGGCGGCATCGCCGTGGTGGCCGATCCCGACAGCCCGTTCGCGAAAGGCCCCGGCATCGCCGACATCAACGGTTCGCTCCTGTTCGGCGACAGCGACGTCGCCAGCGAAGCCAATGTGGAGCCGGGCTCGTGCGACGTGGCCGCGGTGACGCACCTGCGCGGCCTGTTCGTTGCCGACGGCGTGCGCCTCCCGGTGCCTGCGGGCGAGCAGTCGTGCTTCGGTGACGGCGACCACTCGTTCCTCGTGGTGCACCCGTCGGGCAGCGGCGCCGTGGTCGCGTTGGGCGACAACGAACTGTTCACCAATCAGTACCTCCGCTTCGCCGACAACGCCGGCCTGGCCACCGCGCTGCTGGCGCCCATCGAGGGGTCGAAGGTGTCGATCGTGCTCGGTGCAGAAGCACCCGCGACGTCGGCCGACATCGGCAGCGGCGACAAGCAGTTGCTCGACCTGGTGCGTCCCGGGGTGTGGATGGCGCTCACCCAACTGGTCGTGGCGTTCGCCGTGTTCGCCGTGTCGCGCGCCGTCCGTCCGGGCCGGCCCGTTCGCGAGCCCGAGCAGGTGCCCATCGCCGGGAGCGAACTGGTGGTGGCCACCGGGCAGCTCATGCAGCGCGCCAAGCACGCGCAACGCGCCGGTTGGTTGTTGCGGGGCGACCTGCACCGCGACCTGTGCGCGCAGATGCGGTTGCCCTCCACCGCGTCCATCGTCGCCCTCGACGAGGCCGTCGCCGCACGCGCCGGCCTGCCGCCGGGCCGCGTCGCCGACGTCCTGCAGACCGAGACGGGCGACGAGCGGCAACTGCTCGACCTGTCGAACCGCATCCAGGAGATCAGGGATCTCGTCCTCGAAGGAGCCACCAGATGACCGACCAGCAACCCGAACCCGCCGACCAGGGCGGACGCTCACCGCTCGACGCGGTGATGGCCGTGCGCGCCGAGGTGGCCAAGGTGGTGGTCGGCCAGGACGGCGTGCTCACCGGGGCCATCGCCGCGCTGCTCGTGAACGGCCACGTGCTGCTGGAGGGCGTGCCCGGCGTGGCCAAGACGTTGCTGGCGAAGAGCCTCGCCGCGGCGTTCGACATGCAGTTCACCCGGCTGCAGTTCACGCCCGACCTGATGCCGAGCGACGTCATCGGCCAGCAGCTGGTCGGTCAGTCGAGCGAGGGCCTGCGGTTCGAGTTCCGCCGTGGCCCGGTGTTCACCAACCTGCTCCTGGCCGACGAGATCAACCGCACCCCACCGAAGACGCAGGCCGCTCTGCTGGAGGCCATGGAGGAGCGGCAGGTGAGCTTCGACGGCGAGACCACGCCGCTGCCCGACCCGTTCCTGGTGATCGCCACGCAGAACCCCATCGAGTACGAGGGCACCTACCCGCTGCCCGAGGCGCAGCTCGACCGGTTCCTGTTCAAGCTCACCATGGGCTACCCGAGTGCCGAGCAGGAACTGGACATGCTGGGCCGGCACGACCGTGGCATGAACCCGCACGACGTGCACGCGTCGGGGGTGCGGCCCGTCGCCACCGCCGCCGACCTGGCGGCCGGCCGGCGCGCCATCCAGGACATCCGGGTGGAGCCCGCGGTGCAGCAGTACATCGTCGACCTGTGCCGGGCCACCCGCCAGGCGCCGTCGCTGCAACTCGGCGTGTCGCCTCGCGGCACCACGTGGGTGCTGCACGCGGCGAAGGCCTGGGCGTGGCTGAGCGGTCGTTCGTTCGTGACGCCCGACGAGGTGAAGGCCGTCGCCAAGCCGTGCCTGCGTCACCGCGTGATGGTCCGCCCCGAGCTGGAGCTGGAGGGCACGTCGGCCGACACCGTGCTCGACGGCATCCTGGCCACCGTGCCCACCCCGCGCTGAGCCGACGACCGTGCGCCGCCCCGCCTATCCCGTGCCGACCGCGTGGTTCGCCGCGCTCGTGGCGCTGACGGGCGCGGCGCTGTTCTTCTGGACGGGCACGGTGTGGTGGGCGCTGTTGGCGCTGCAGGTGGTGCTGCTCGCGGTGTTCGTGCTGGACGCGGTGCTGTGCGTGTCGCCCCGCCGGGTGACGGTTGTGCGCGAGGCGCCAGAGGCGGTGACGATGGGGGAGTCGTCCGAGATCGTGTGGGTCATCGAGAACCGCGCCCGCCGCGGGGTGCACCTGACCGTCACCGACGCGCTGTGGCCCAGCCTCGCGGCCGAGCGCCGGCGCGCCGAGCTGCACCTGCCTGCCGGCAGCCGCATGCGGTCGCGGTCGCCGTTCCGGCCGACGCGGCGGGGCAGGTTCCCGCTGCGCGACGTCACGGTGCGGGTGCGCGGACCGCTACGCCTGTGCAGCCGGCAGGCCACGCGGGCCGTGCCCGGCAGCATCCGCGTCATGCCCGCGTACCCGAGCCGCGACGAGATCGCCAGGCGGGTTCGCCCGCCACGCGTGCTCGAGGTTGGGCTGCGCTCCATCCGCGTCAGCGGTGGCGGGACCGAGTTCGACCAGCTGCGCGACTACCGGCCCGACGACGACTTCAAGCGCATCAACTGGCCCGCCACCGTCCGCCTTGGCCGTCCCATCGTGCAGCAGTACCGGGCCGAGCGGAACCAGAACGTGGTGCTGCTGCTGGACAACGGTCGGGTGATGGCCGGCACCGTCGGTGGAGTGCCGCGCGTCGAGCACGCCATGGACGCCGTGCTCGGCATGGTGCAGGCCTCGACGCGCATGGGCGACCGGGTGGGCGTCGTGGCGTTCGACCGGCAGGTGCGCAGCATCGTGGTGCCGACGAACGGCAAGGGCCAACTGGGCCGCGCCGCCGAGGCGATGTACCAGCTGGAGACCGAGTACTCGGAGAGCGCGTACCAGGTGGCGTTCGCCACCGCCGCGTCGCGGTTCCGTCGGCGGTCGTTGTACGTGGTGCTCACCGATCTGGTGGAGGGGGTGGTGGACCAGGCGCTGCTGCCGGCGCTGCCCATCCTCACCCGCCGGCACCTGGTGGTGGTGGCCGCGGTGCAGGACCCGGCGGTGCGCGACTGGGCACGCGGCGCACAGGGCGGCGGCCGGCACTCGTGGGCCAGCGAGGCCTACCGGCAGGCCGCGGCGGTGAACGCCATGCAGCAGCGGGCCCGCGCGGTGGCGCGGCTGCGTGCCGCGGGCGCCGTGGTGGTCGACGCCGCGCCCGGCGACCTGGCCGTGGAGTTGGTCGACTGCTACCTGGCGCTCAAGGCCGGCGGCAAGCTCTGAGGGTCCAGCGACTCGGCGCGGCGACGTTCGTCGTCGCGAGCACGGAGCGCGAAGACCACGGTCCAGCCCCAGAAGACGCTGAACACGCCGACGCCGATGGCGATGCGCAGCCACGTGGGCCACGGCCGGCCGGTGACGAAGCCCTCCACCATGGCGGCCAGCAGGAAGGCGAGCACCAGGCCGACGAGCACGCTGCCCGAGCGCCGTGCCTCGTCGACGAACGCGGTGAAGCGCGGCCGGTCGCCGGGGTCGATGACCGCCCAGCCGATGCGCAACCCTGCCGCGCCCGCCACCACCACGGCCGACATCTCGAGCATGCCGTGGGGGAGGATGAGCCCCCAGAACTTGTCCCACTGCCCCACGTGCGTGAACAGGCCGCCGGCCACCCCCACGTTGGCGCCGTTCCACACCAGCAGGGCGACCGTGAACACGCACAGCAGCGCGCCCGTGGCGAACGCCAGGAACCCGACGCGGATGTTGTTCAGGAACACCTGGGTGGCGAAGTTCTGCGACGGCTGGTTCGAGTAGTAGTCCTCGAAGTCCTGGTTGATGTACTGCTGTCCGGCGGCATCGGGTGCGGCCACGTCGAACGCAGTGGGCGACACGGCGAGCCAGATCTGGAACACGGCCCACGGCAGGACGGTGAGCAGCGCGGCGACGGCGATGTACCGACGCAGGTCGTAGATGGCGCTGGGGAACGTGACGGTGGCGAACGTGAGCAGACCGCGCCGCACCTCGGTGTCGCGCTGGCCGTAGAGCACGCCGTGGGCGTCGGCCACGAGCAGCGTCAGGCGGCTGACCAGCGCGGTGTCGTCGGCGTACGTGACGCGGGCGTTGGCCAGGTCGGCGCCGGCCCGCTGGTACAGGTGCACCATCTCGTCGAGTTCGTCGGGCGACACCTGTGCGGCTCGCCGCGCGAGGTCGGTGAGTGCCTGCAGGCGAGCCCAGCCGTTCTGCCGGGTGGCGACGAACGCGTCGATGTCCACTGCCGCCTAGGGTAGTGATCCGGATGGACGGCATCATCACCCCCGAAGCCGTGGTGCTCGAGGTCGAGACCGCCGGCGTCGCCGCCCGGGTGATGTCGGGCCTCATCGACCTGATGGTGCAGTTGGGTGTGTTGTTCGTCGTCTCGTTCGCGCTGGTGGCCCTCGGGGCCGCCGGCGGTTCGTCGTCGGCCACCGTCAACGCGATCTTCTTCGCGGTCGTGGTGATGGGCTACCCGGTGGTGCTCGAGACGTTGTGGCGTGGGCGCACGGTGGGGAAGAAGGCGATGGGGTTGCGCGCCGTCACGCTGGAAGGCTCGCCCATCCGCCTGCGCCACGCGCTGCTGCGGATGATGGGCGGCCTGGTCGACAAGTTCTTCCCACCGGTCGGGGTCACCGGCACGCTGATGGTGCTGGGCACGCGCCGCCACCAGCGGGTGGGCGACCTGATGGCCGGCACCATCGTCATCCGCGACCCGGAGCGGACCGCGCTCCCGCAGGCACTGTGGTTCCCCGTGCCGCCCGGCTACGAGGCGTACGCGGCGTCGATCGACCCGACGGCCATGACCGACGAGCAGTACACGGTGCTGCGTGCCTTCCTGGTGCGCAACCGCGAGTTCAGCCCCGCGGCCCGCTACGCGCTGGCCGCCGAGCTGGCGCAACGGGCTGCGGCCACGCTGCACCACTCGTGGACGCCCGCCGTGCACCCCGAGGCGTACCTGCTGTGCGTCGTCGCCCGCTACCAGCGGCGCATGTTCCCCGCGTACCACCCGGCTGCGTGGTCCGCGCCGCAACGCAGCGCCTGACCCGTTCGGCAGGCTCGTAGCCTGGAGGGGTGAGCACGTTCACCTATCTCGACCATGCGGCCACCACGCCCATGCGCCCCGAGGCGGTCGACGCCATGCTCCCGTACCTGAGCGAGCAGTTCGCCAACCCGTCGGGCTCGCACCGCTTCGCCCGCCAGGCGCGCACCGCCATCGACGACGCCCGCGAGAGCGTGGCCACCGTGCTGGGCTGCGGCCCGGGCGAGGTGGTGTTCACCAGCGGTGGCACCGAGGGCGACAACACCGCGGTCTTCGGCACCGTGGCCCGCCGAGGCGGCGTCGCCGTGTGCCCCGCGGCCGAACACCACGCGGTGCTCGCGCCCGTCGAGCACCTGGGCGGCGTGGAAGCGCCGGTCACCGCCACCGGCGCGGTCGACCTCGACGCGCTGGCTCAGGTGCTGCGCGCCACCGCCGACGTCTCGGTGGTCAGCGTCATGGCCGTGAACAACGAGGTGGGCACCGTCAACGACCTCGCCGCCGTCGCGGCGGTCGTGCGGTCGCTCGCCCCGGCTGCGGTGCTGCACACCGATGCGGTGCAGGCGCCGTGCTGGCTGGACCTGCGCACGCTCACCCCGCACGTCGACCTGCTGTCGCTGTCGGCGCACAAGTTCGGTGGCCCGAAGGGTGTCGGCGTGCTGGTGGCCAAGCAGGGCGTCGCCTACGAGCCGATGGTGGTGGGCGGCGGCCAGGAGCGCGAGCGCCGCAGCGGTACGCACAACGTGCCCGGCATCATGGCGCTGGCGGCTGCGTTGCAGCACACCGACGCCGAGCGACCGGCCGAGATCGCCCGGCTGTCGGCCCTGCGCGACCAACTGGTCGACGCGCTGGTCGACGCACTCCCCGGCGTGCACGAGACCGTGCCGCGCGAGCACAAGGTGGCCGGCTCGGCCCACGTGTGCATCGAGGGCATCGAGAACGAGGCGCTGCTGTTCCTGCTCGACGAGGCGGGTGTGTGCGCCAGTGCCGCGTCGGCCTGCGCGGCCGGTGCCATGGAGCCATCGCACGTGCTCGCCGCCATGGGCGTGCCGCGCTCGCTCGCGCTGGGCGCCCTGCGGCTCACCCTCGGCCGCACCACCACCGCCGACGACGTCCAACGTGGCGTCGACGTGGTGGTCGACGCCGTCCGCCGACTGCGCCGGAGCCCGTCGTGAAGGTGCTCATGGCACTGAGCGGCGGCGTCGACTCGTCGGTCGCCGCGGCGGAACTGCTGCAGGCCGGCCACGAGGTGGTGGGCATCACCATGCGCCTGTGGGGCGGCGACAGCGACACCGGTTGCTGCTCCATCGCCGACGTCGACGACGCCCGTCGCGTGGCGCAGCAGTTGGGCATCGACCACCTGGTGTTCAACTTCACCGACGACTTCCACCAGCACGTGGTCGATCCGTACGTGCAGGCGCACCGCGACGGCATCACGCCCAACCCGTGCATCGAGTGCAACCGGCACCTGAAGTTCCACCGACTCAGCGAGCGTGCCGATCTGCTGGGCTTCGACGCGGTCGCCACCGGGCACCACGCACGAATTGTCGAGCAGAACGGCGTGTGGCGCGTGGCGCGTGGGCACGACCCCGCCAAGGACCAGAGCTACGTGGTGCACATGCTGCCCCAGCGCGAGTTGGCTCGCACGCTGTTCCCCATCGGCCACCTCACCAAGGCCGAGGTGCGCGAGAAGGCCACCGCCATGGGCCTGCGCACCGCGGCCAAGCCCGACAGCCAGGACGTGTGCTTCATCACCTCCACCGGTGGCCGCACGCAGTTCCTGGGCACGCGCATTCCGTTCCGTCAGGCGACGGTGGTCGACGCGATCGACGGCACCGAGCTCGGTCGCGTCGACGCGCTGGAGATGATCACGCTCGGCCAGCGCCGCGGCATCGGGCTGCCCGGTGGCGGTCCGGTGCGGTATGTCGTGGGCATCGACCACCAGACGGCCACGGTCACCGTGGGCGACGAGTCCATGCTCGACGTCGCGACCATGCGCGTGGGCGACGTCACCTGGTCGCACGAGCCCGTCACGGGTGAGGTGCTGGTGCAGTGCAGCGCGCACGGCGCCACGCACCCCGCACTCATGTCGCTCGACGACGGCGTCGTTCGCCTCGACTGGCAGTACCCGCAGCGCCGCGTTGCGCCCGGCCAGAGCGTGGTGTTCTACGACCCCAGCGATTCGTACGTCCTCGGCGGCGGCATCGCCCGCTGAGGGCTCCCTCCCGAACTCAAGTTCCGCGTGACGACCCGTTCCGCCCGAACTCGAGTTCTGCGTGACTCGACTCAGCAGAGCATCGCTCGGCGGTTCGGGTCGGGCTCTCCGAGATGTTCGACCGGCTCAGGAGGCGCCGAGCGGCAGTTCGGCAATGGCAGGGTTCCTCACCTGGCTCGCGCACATTGGACGTTGTTGTGCTCTGGAAGTGGGCCGTGGTTGGGCGCGTTCGGCGACATTGGCGTCGTGTTCCGCACCCACGGGTGCGAAACACGACGGATTTGGGGGTCAATCGCGCCCGTGGGTGCGGAATGCGACATCTCGTGGTGCTACCTGACCGCCACCGCTTCCAGAGCAAGCAACGCTGCCGCAGTAGCGCCGTCTGCCCGGTATGCGCGCTCCTTGCAAGGAGGCAGTCACGACGGGTGAGCGAAAGCTCCCTGGGGGAGTCGTGGCGGTTCGAACTGGTTGCGTTCGTTCCCGGAATCCGGGAACCAGCGCAACCAGAAGCCGATTTGGGAGGAATCGCAACCAGAAACCACGGTCGGTGGGCGGGGCCCGCTGAGGGTTCCTCCCGAACTCGAGTGCTGCGTGACGGGCGCGAACGCCGGGTCAGCCGACGGGGAGTTTGGCGTCGGCCATGGCCAGCAGGGCCCGGCCGGGGCGTGACGGCGCCACCAGGAACGACTGCACGTGGATGGCCTTGCCCTTGGGGTCGGTCTCGGTCGCGGGGAACACCGCCAGCACCATGTCGTGCACGGCGACGTCGACGGCATGACCGGCGGCGGGCCCGGTGAGGTCGGCCGCTTCGGTGCCCGCCAGGGCGAGCTGCACCCGGGCCACGTTGGTGCGCTGCACCATGAGGGTCTCGCCCAGCAGCACGGGGTCGTGCACCACCACGCCCGCCGGCACCAGCACCAGCCACCGCCGCGAGAACCTGTGGAAGCGGCGGAACAGGAACCAGGTGAGCGCCACCGCAACGGCAGCCAGCGCCAGGCCCACCGCCCACGCCCCGTGCGCCAGCACGACGACGCCCGCGACCAGCGCCGCGCACCACAGCACCCAGCTGACGGCGATGGGCGGCACCAGCGCCGCGGGCACGCGCAACGGGAAGCGGCGCTCGTCGCCGTACGACGCCCCCTGCACCATGGCCTCGCCGGCCTCGCCCGAGAACGCCACCAGCGTGGTGACCACCGCAAGCGCCACGGCCGCGGCGCCAAGCGCGGGCCGGTCGCCGTACCACCACGCCACTGCCGCGGCGGGCACGGTGGCCGGGGTGAGCAGGCGGATGACCGTCAACCCGAGCGCGCTGGGCACGATGAGCGACAGCACGGCGACGCCGATGGCGATGTTCCAGGCGGTGGGTGCAACGAACCCGGCGGCACCGTCTGCGGCCGAATTCGCGTTCGCGACGGCGAAACCGAGGGTGACGGCCAGCGCGATCCAGAAGATGCGCAGCAGCCACATGAACAGGGACGGCGCGAACAGATTTGTCGGACGCGGAGGCACCGGACCAAGGTATCGCCACGCTTCGCCCACCACGGCATGGCCGTGGAACGATGAAATCGAGAGGAGGGCCCCGAACCGTGCATCGCATCGACATCCCGGGTGGCATCGCCACCGGCATCGGCGGCCTGCCTCATCGCGACGCGAACGAGGCGGCGGCGTTCTCGCTGCGCGAGATGGAGATGCCGTGCATCCCGTCGCTGCCGCGGCGCAGCCCCGCCGAGAGCGCCATCGCCCAGGCGATGGTGGGCATGCAGGGCATCACGGTCGGCCAGTACGGCAGCCTGTCCGTGCACCCCGACGAGGTCGACCCGCTCGCGCCGGTGGTCACCGACCTGCAGCACGACGCGTTCGCCGGCTTCCGCGCGTTCCTCGAGGCCGCCAAGGGCCGTCAGGGTTGGGTGAAGTGGCAGTTCGTCGGCCCGGTCACGTTCGGCATGTCGCTGGTGCGCGCCGGAGTCCCCATGAGCGAGGCGTTCGAGAGCGCCGTGCGCTGCGTGCGGGCCAAGACCGAGCACCTCATTCGCGTGGTCGACAAGGAACTGCCCGGCTGCAAGCAGTTGGTGTTCATCGAGGAGTCCGGCCTGGCCGAGCTGATGAACCCCGGGTTCCCCATCGCCCCCGACACGGCCATCGACCTGGTGTCGGGTGCGCTGGCCGCCATCGAGACCGATGCGGTGGCGGGGCTTCACGTGTGCGGCCTGGGCGACATCCCGTCGCAGCTGGCCGCCGGTCCGGGCGTGCTCTCGCTGCCGGTGCGGCCCGAGGTGGTCGAGAACGCCGGCTACCTGGTGCGCTTCATGGAGCGTGGCGGCTACATCGCCTGGGGCGCCGTGCCCACCACGGGCCCCATCCTCGGCAGTGCCGAGCGGCCGTGGCGCAACCTGTCGCAGGTGTGGTGCGAGCTCGTGCAGCGCGGCGCCGATCCGGCCATGCTGCGCCGTCAGTCGATCATCACTCCCGAGTGCGGCCTGCAGTCGCACACGCCGGCGGTGGCCGAGCGGGTGTTCCGCATCGCCGCCGACGTCAGTCGCCGGGCACGCGACCAGGCCAGCGCCAGCCGCTGGGTACTGGGCGCCTGACCCCAGCGTCGTCGGTGCGGGGCCACGGCTGTCACACCCATCGGGCACACTGGGGGCATGACGCCCGCCGACCGCATCCGAGCGCTGCGCGACGAGATCGCCCACCACAACCAGGCGTACTACGCCAACGACGAGCCCGAGATCAGCGACGCCGACTACGACCGCCTGGTCCGCGAGCTGGCGGCGCTCGAGGCCGAGCACCCCGAGCTGGTCGAGGCCGACTCGCCCACGCAGCAGGTGGGTGCCGGGTCGCTGTCCACCGCGTTCGCGCCGGTGGTGCACGCCGTGCCGATGACCAGCCTCGACAACGCGATGGACTTCGACGAGCTGGCGGCGTGGGGTGAGCGCGTGTCCCGCGGGCTCGCCGGCGCACCGGCGAAGTTCGTGTGCGAGCTGAAGATCGACGGGCTGGCGATGAGCCTGCGCTACGAGGACGGGCGGTTCGTGCAGGCCGCGACGCGCGGCGATGGCCGGGTGGGCGAGGACGTCACCGCCAACGTGGCCACCATCGCTTCGGTGCCCAAGGTGCTCACCGACGCGCCGCCGGTGCTGGAAGTGCGCGGCGAGGTGTACCTGCCCATCGACGCGTTCGAGCGACTGAAGGCCGCCAAGCAGGCCGAGAACGCGACCCGGGTGGCCGCCGGCCGCAAGCCCGAGCCCGTGCCGGTGAACCCGCGCAACGCCGGCGCCGGCAGCCTGCGCCAGAAGGACCCGTCGGTCACCGCGGGGCGCGACCTGGCCTTCTGGAGCTACCAGCTGGGCGAGGTGCAGGGCGGCCCCGAGTTCACGTCGCACCACCAGACGCTCGACGTGCTGGGCGGCCTCGGCTTCCCGGTGAACCCCGAGATCCGCCTGCTCGACACGCTCGAGCAGGTGTACGAGTTCTGCCGGCACTGGCAGGAGCACCGCCACGACCTGGGCTACGAGATCGACGGCTGCGTGGTGAAGGTCGACGACCTGGCCCAGCGCGAGCAGTTGGGCTTCACGTCGCGGGCTCCCCGGTGGGCCATCGCGTTCAAGTTCCCGCCCGAGGAACGCACCACCGTGCTCCGCGACATCCAGGTGTCGGTGGGCCGCACCGGTCGCACCACGCCGTTCGCGGTGCTCGAGCCCGTGTTCGTCGGCGGCTCCACGGTGGGGATGGCCACGCTGCACAACGAGGACCAGGTGCGGCTGAAGGACGTCCGTCCGGGCGACACCGTGGTGGTGCGCAAGGCGGGCGACGTCATCCCCGAGGTGGTCGGGCCGGTGCTGGCGCTGCGCCCCGAGGGCCTGCCCGCGTGGGAGTTCCCGAAGATCTGTCCCTGCCCGCTGCAGACCGAACTGGTCCGCCCCGAGGGCGAGGCCGACACGCGCTGCGTCGAGCCCGACTGCCCGTTCCAGCGCGACCAGCGCATCATCTACTTCGCGTCCCGAGGGGCGATGGACATCGAAGGCCTGGGCGACCAGACCGTGGCCCAGCTCAGCGAGGCCGGCCTGGTCACCGATCCGGCCGACATCTACTCGCTCACCCGCGAACAACTGATGGGCCTCGACAAGTGGGGCACCACCAAGGCCGACAACCTGCTGGCCGCGATCGAGGGCTCGAAGTCGCGGCCGCTGCCGCGTGTGCTCACGTCGTTGGGGTGCAAGGGGCTCGGCCCGTCGGCCAGCGAAGCCCTGGCCCGCCGGTTCGGCACGCTCGACGCCATCATGGCGGCGTCCGAGGTCGAGCTGTCCACCACCGACGGAGTGGGGCCCACCATCGCCGCGTCCATCGTCCGCTGGTTCTCGCGCGAACCGAACCGGGCGATGGTCGAGAAGATGCGCGCCGCAGGGGTCGACTTCGGCCGGGTCGACATCAGCGTCCTGCCGCCCACGTTGGCCGGCAAGGCCGTGGTGGTCACCGGCACGCTCGAGGGCTTCAACCGTGAAGAGGCCGAGGCCGCCATCAAGGACCGCGGTGGGAAGAGCCCCGGCAGCGTCAGCGCCAAGACCTTCGCGGTGGTCGTCGGCTCCGAGCCAGGCGCGAGCAAGCTCACCAAGGCCGAGACGCTCGGCGTGCCGGTGCTCGACGAGGCCGGCTTCCGCCACCTGCTCGACACCGGCGAACTGCCCGCCTGACCGGGCATCGCCAGGGCGGCCGCTCGGGGCGGCGGTCAGAGACGTTCGTCGAGGGTGACCTCGAAGCGCTGCACCTCGGTGAGCGCGTCGATCTCGGGGTGCGACGGGTCGATGAGCACGTTGCGCTCGTCGCTGCGTGCGTCGACCAGCGCGCTGGGCACGGCCAGGGCCAGTGATCGACCGGAGCGGGCCCAGGCGTCGCCCACGCGGGCAGTGGCTTCGGGGTGGTTGGCCCAGGCCTTGCGCAGGTCGCTCACCTCGAGCACGTCGACCATGTGGTCGGGCACGTCCACCTCGATGGCGGTGTACTTCATGCGTGCGCCGGTGAGGTGCACCGACAGTTCCAGCGTGGCGAGCGCGAGCGAATCGGCCGTGTAGACCATGCGCCGGCCAACCGGGTTCCAACGCCCGCCGAACTCGGCCGCACCCGCGCCGCTGAGCGCCCGTGCGGCGTGGCGGGTGCCGACCAGGCGCCACACGCGCATGGTCAGCCGAAGACGCCGTGTTCGATGCGGCCGAGCAGTTGGAACACCGTGTCGGCGCCCACCTCGGTGGCGGCCACCTGGAACGGCGTGCGCCGCTGCAGCGAACGGTTGGGCGTGGTGAGCCAGGTGCGAGCATCGGCCGAGTGGCCGAGCACCTTCGTGGCGCGACGCACCAGCCGGCCCAGCCGGGCGACGCGGTCGCTCTCGAGCACGTCGAGCGTGCCGGTCTGCTTACGACGAGCCCAGGTGCGCGGCGAGATGCTGAGCCACTCGAGCAGTTCGGGCACCGGGATCTGCAGTGACTGGGCGAGCGCGGTGACCGTGGTGACGGGCACCCCGCGCCGGACGTCGTCCTCGGTGAGTGGTGCGGCGTACCCCGCGTCGGTTGCCATGTGGCACACCTTACCGTGCCAAATGGCAGTCGATCTCCACCCGTGGCCTAGAAGACGTTGAACGTCCAGGTGAACGACCGGGCGCTGCCGCGGCCCTCGGTGACCTTCCAGTAGATGACCTTCACCACGTGCTCGCCCTGGCTGAACTCGGGGATGGACGACTCGTCGGAGGGGTCGAAGCTGAGCGTCGCGTTTCCGGGCTCGTAGATGGTGGTGGGCGGCAGGGTGATCTGCGTACCGGGCTTGTTGGCGGAGTCCTGGAGGTCTTCGATGTTCACGGTCTGCAGCTCGAGGCCGTCGATGATGAGCACGCCGGTGTAGCCGGCCACCAGGTCGACGAACACCGAGGTCTGGGCCGGGACACGCACGGCGGCGGGGACGGGGTCGATCTGCTCGATGGTGGCGGGAAGGTGCAGCGCATCGCGGCCGGTGATCGCACTGGCGGCGGCCCAGGCCATGGCGAACAGGCAGACGGCGATGGCCAGGCTGGCGAACAGGTGCGGCCACTGAGGGCGACGGAGCGTGAGGGGCACGGGCGTCATTCTCGCCGATCCGTCACGATTTCACACCGCGCGTACCGCCCGTGGCACGGCGCAGCTAGCGTCATTTCCCGCCATGTCGGCAGCACCTCAGGTTCCCGCACAATCCCCGACTCCGCGACTCGTCGCCGGTCGTTACCGTCTCGGCGCGCGCCGCGGGACGAACATCGACGCGGCGCTGTTCGAGGCGTTCGACGAGGAGTTGCAGCGCCCGGTGGTCGTGAAGCTGATGCATCCCGACACGAGCGCCCGCCCCGACGTGCAGGCCGAGTTCCGCACCGCGATGGACCAGGCCGGGTCGCTCCACCACCCGAACATCGCCGTCGCTCACAGCTGGGGCATCACCGACTGGAACGGCCACCGCGTGCTGTTCTTGGTCAGCGAGCAGCTCACCGGCGGCAGCGTGCGCGACATGCTCGACCGTGGCCGGCTGCTCACCCCGTCCCAGGCGCTGCTGGTGGGCCTCGACGTGTGCAAGGCGCTCGACGTCATCCACCGCAAGGGCCTGGTGCACGGCGACATCCGACCGGGCACCCTGGTGTTCGGCGACGACCGCCGCCTTCGCGTGGTCGACGTGGGGCTGTCGCAAGTGCTGGCGTTCGCCGACGACAACGTGCACCGGAGCAACGACCTGGCCAAGTACGCCTCGCCCGAGCAGGCACAGGGCGAGCCGCCGCAGGCGAAGAGCGACGTGTACTCGCTGTGCCTCACCCTGTTCGAGACGCTCACCGGCACCGTGCCGTTCATGGGCGACTCCACGGTCGCCACGCTGGCCAACCGCGTGGACCGGCTGCTGCCCGTGTCGGCCGACCTGGGCGCGCTCGCCTCGGTGCTCGAGCGCGCCGGCCGACCCGACCCGGCCGACCGCTACACCGCCGCCGAGTTCGGTCGTGCGCTGGTGCAGGCCGCCGAGCGGCTGCCGCGGCCGGCGCCGTTGCCCATCCTGGCCAACTCGCTGTTCGGCATCGATCCGGCCACCCCGGGCGACCTCACCGACCCCACCGGCGTGCTGCGCGCCCCGCTGATGGCGGCCGCAGCCGCCGCGGCGGTCGCCACCGACGACCACGCACCGGCCGACCTCGCCGCCACCGAGCCGATGCCCGTGGTGCCGGCGGCGGTGGCCCCCGCGCCGGCGCCCACCGAGGTGCTGCCCGCCGCAGACGCCGTGCCCACCACCGCCGTGCCCACCACCGCCGTGCCCACCACCGCCGTGCCCACCACCGCGGTCCCGGCCGCCGCCGTCGCGGCGACCACGGCCGCTGCCGTCGTCCCTCCGCCGCCCGCCGCACCGGCGCCCGCGGTGCCGCCCGCGGACGACTTCGACCCTCGCGACGAGTTCCCCGAGCACCCGCCTGCGCCGGGCCACACCCGCCGCTGGCTCATCCTCGCCCTGCTCCTGCTGGCCTGCGCGGGTGGTGCGCTGGCCTGGTACAACTCGCGCCCCGAGATGCGCACCGTGCCGGCCCTCGCCGGCATGGAGGAAGGTGTGGCGCTGAACGCCATCGCCGGCGACTTCCAGGGCGTGCTCGCCCAGGAGTCCAGCGAGACCGTCGACGCCGGTCACATCATCCGCACCGATCCCGCCGAGGGCATCGAGGCCGAGAAGGGCACGTCGGTGACGTTGTTCGTCAGCACCGGCCCCGCCCCGCGCGTGCTCCCCGAACTGGCCGGCAAGACGGTCGCCGACGCCACCGACGAACTGGAAGGCCTGGGCCTCGTCGTCGAGGTGGGCGACCCCGAGTTCGACGAGACGGTCGCCAAGGACACCGTGCTGTCGTGGACCGTTCCGGATTCGCCCACGCTGGTGGCCGGTGGCACCGTCACGAAGGGCACCGCGGTGCGCCTCATCGCCTCGGCCGGGCCGGCGCCGCGCACGGTGCCCGACCTCACCGGCAAGCCGCTGGCCGACGCCACGAAGGCGCTGGCCGATCTGCAGCTCGTGATCGCCCAGGGCCCCGACGAGTACAGCGACACCATCCCTGCGGGGCAGGTCGCCCGTCAGGACACTGCGCCGGGCGGCACGCTCGACCGCGGCGGCAAGGTCACCGTGATCGTGTCGAAGGGGCATGCACCCATCACCATGCCCACCAGCCTTGGCGTGCCGTTGAACAAGGACGCCATCGCCGGGGCGTTGAAGAAGCTCGGGTTCGGCACCATCACCATCACGGGCGACCCCACGACGAAGTACCTCGGGCTGAAGGTGGACGGCAAGCCGGTGTACGCCGGCCAGCAGTACCCATGGGGATCGGCCATCGAGGTCGTGTTCGCCGCGACCCCGCCGCCGTCGTCCACCCCCTGATCGCACTGCCGGTTCTGCGCCGGACCGCGCGCCTCACTATCGTTCCCGCGCAGGGCGTACAGGAGGTTGTGCACGATGGGTTCTCTCGACGGCCGCGTGGCCATCATCACCGGCGCAGGCCGCGGCATCGGCCGCGAGCACGCGCTCTACTTCGCCGGCGAAGGTGCGAAGGTGGTGGTGAACGACCTGGGCGGGGCGAACGACGGCAGCGGGGCCGACATCACGCCCGCGCAGCAGGTCGTGGAAGAGATCCGCGCCCTCGGCGGTGAAGCCGTGGTGAACGGCGACAACGTCGCCTCGTGGGAGGGCGCCCAGCGCATGGTGAACCAGGCCATCGAGACGTTCGGCGATCTCGACATCCTGGTGAACAACGCCGGCATCCTCCGCGACCGCGTGCTCGTGAACATGACCGAGGAAGAGTGGGACGCGGTCATCGCCGTGCACCTGAAGGGCCACTTCGCGCCCAGCCGTTGGGCCGCGTCGTACTGGCGCGAGCAGGCCAAGGCCGGCATCGACAAGCCCCGCAACATCGTCCACACCAGCAGCACCTCCGGCCTGTTCTCCAACCCCGGGCAGAGCAACTACGGCGCGGCCAAGACCGGCATCGCCACCTTCAGCCAGATCATCGCCAAGGAGCTGGCCCGTTACAACGTGAAGAGCAACACCATTGCTCCCGGCGCCCGCACGCGCCTCACGCTCGCCACGCCGGGCCTGGAAGACATCATGAAGCCCAAGGAGGGCGCGTTCGACCCGTGGGACCCGGCGAACATCTCGCCGCTCGTGGCCTACCTGGCGTCGACCGACTGCGCGTTCAACGGCGAGACGTTCCTGGTCCAGGGCGGACAGGTCACCATGATCGAGAGCTGGAAGCGCGGTGCAGGCGTGGAGCGCGACTCGAAGTGGACCGTGAGCGAGCTCGCCGAGGCGCTCGCACCGCTCGCACACCCGTGAGCCGTCGCCGGTGACCGGCGAAGTCGAGGTCGCGCCCTGGCCCATCCTGCTGCGCCGACGCCTGGCGCAGAAGGTGGGCATCGACCGTCGCTGGGCGGTGCTGTGGGTGGTGCTCAGCGGCCTGTTCACCACGGGTTTCACCATCACCTTGCTGGTGGTGTCGCTGGAGGGCATCGCCGAGGAGTTGGGCACCACCACGCAGGTGCTCACGTGGGCGATCACCGGCCCCATGCTGGCCTTCGGTGTGGTCGGCCCGGCGTTCGGCAAGGCCGGCGACCTGTGGGGGCACAAGCGCATTTTCACGGGCGGTCTGCTGTTCGCTGCGCTGTTCGCCCTGCTGTCGGCGCTGTCGTGGAACGCGGGCACGCTCATTCTGTTCCGCACCCTGTCGGCCACGGCCGGCTCCGCTTGTGGCCCGTCGGCGATGGCCTACATCAACCGCATGTTCGAGCCCACCGAACGGGTGAAGCCGCTCAGCTACTGGAGCTTCGTCACGGCCGGTTCGCCGGTCATCGGTGTGGTCATCGGTGCCCCGCTCGTCGATGCCATCGGCTGGCGCGCCATCTTCTTCATCCAGGCGCCGCTGTGCCTGGTGGGGTTCGTGGTGGCCATGTGGCTGCTGCCCCAGACCGAACGCCTGAGCGGCGTGAAGTTCGACGTGCTCGGCTCGGTGACGCTGGGCATCGCCGCCGTGGCGCTGCTCGCCGGCGTCAGCCAGGGCCGCACATGGGGCTGGACCAGCACGGCCACGATCACGTGCTTCGTCGTCTCCGTGGTGGGCGCGTGGGCGTTCGTGAAGGTCGAGCAACGGGCCGAGGCGCCCCTGGTGGTGCTGTCGTGGTTCCGCACCCGCAACGTGGCGTTCCCGGTGCTCAGCCAGTTGCTCACCAACTTCGCCTACATGGGTGGCTTCTTCCTGATCCCGCAGGTGCTCGGCAAGCCGCGCGGCATCGGCCTGGACACGGCGACGGTGGGCAACCTGGTCATCTCCCGCCCGCTCGCGTTCAGCATCACCGCGCCGCTCGCTGCGCTGGTCACGCTGCGGGTGGGCGAGCGCGTGGCCGGCGTCGTGGGTGCGCTGGGCCTGGTCGTGTCGATGACGATGTGGATGACCGTGGGCCTGGACACCGGCTACGTGTTCATCGTGGCCGCCACCGCCATGTCGGGCGTGGGCCTGGGCATCGCCTCACCCGCGCTCACGTCGCTGATGGCGAACGCGGTGGACGAGAGCGACCTGGGCGTGGCGGGTGCGATGCAGCAGCTGATGACGCAGCTGGGCGCGGTGCTCGGTTCGGCCGTGCTGGCCACCGTGAGCGCCACGGCGACGCAGGACGACTTCAGCCCGTTCCACACCGCCTTCCTGGTGGGTGCGGTCGTCGCGGGCCTGGGTGCGGTGGCGGCGAGCTTCGTCCGCTCGACGCCCCGCGCCCTGTGACCTGATCTCGATCAGGCCGTGATCGCCGTATCGATTTCGATCAGGCCGTGATCGCCGTATCGATTTCGATCAGGCCGTGATCGACTTGATCTCGTCCTGGACCTGCTTGGTGACGTCGGTCTGGGGCATGCCGGTCTGCATGGCCATCATCTTCATCATGTCGCCCTGCACCTTGATCTTGCCCGACATGAAGGCCTGCATGCCCGCCGCCTGATCCTGGTCCACGAACACCGACTTGGCCGTGGCGTAGTCGGTGGTGAGGGTGAGGTCGGGGGTGTCGAGTGCGCCGAGCTCCATCTCGAGCACGCCGGACGAGGTGTCGAGGTAGGCGTTGATGGTGCCTTCGCCGAACGGGACGTCGGTGATGACCTGGTTCATGCGGATGCTCACCGTGACCGGGGGAACCTGGTCGGCGTACTTCTCGCGGATCGCCTTGGCGGCGGTCATCCATTCCTCGGACAGGAACTGGTGGGACATGTCGGGCTCCTCGTGCGCACGTGAATCGTGTGCCCTGAATGTACAGATCGTTCAAACGCTTTCCGAAACGGGACGGACGCGGGTAACGATGAACGAATGGCACAGATTCTGGTCACCGAGGAGATCGCCGAGGGTGGGCTCGACCGCCTGCGCGCGGCCGGGCACGACGTGGTGGTCGAGCTCGACCTGTCCCGCCTGCTCGATGCAGTGCGCACCGCGAACGCGCTCATCATCCGCTCCGCCACGCAGGTGACCGCCGAGGTGCTGGAAGCGGCACCCGAACTGGTCGTCGTCGGACGCGCCGGCATCGGCCTCGACAACGTCGACGTCGAGGCGGCCACCCGCCGCGGCGTCATGGTGGTGAACGCGCCGCAGAGCAACATCGTGTCGGCCGCCGAGCACACCATGGCACTCATCCTCAGCCAGGCCCGCAACGTGCCCCAGGCCCACGCTGCGCTGAAGGCCGGCCGCTGGGAGCGGGCCCGTTGGGAGGGTGTCGAGCTGGCCGACAAGACCCTGGCCGTCATCGGTCTGGGCCGCATCGGCAAGCTGGTCGCCGACCGCGCCAAGGCGTTCGGCATGCGCCTGCTCGCCTACGACCCCTTCGTGTCGGCCGACCGGGCGCGGCAGATGGGCGTCGAGCTGGTCAGCCTGGACCAGGCCGTCGCCGAGGCCGACTTCCTCACCGTGCACCTGCCCAAGACGAAGGAGACCACCGGTCTCATCAACCGCGATCTGCTGCTGAAGGCGAAGCCGTCGCTGCGGGTCATCAATGTGGCCCGCGGTGGCATCGTCGACGAGCAGTCGCTGGCCGATTGCGTGCGCGACGGCATCATCGCCGGTGCCGCGGTCGACGTGTTCGTCACCGAGCCCACCACATCGTCGCCGCTGTTCGAGCTGGACGGCATCGTCGTCACCCCGCACCTGGGTGCGAGCACCCGTGAGGCGCAGGACAAGGCCGGCGACACCATCGCCGACATGGTGCTGCTGGCACTGGCCGGCGACTTCGTGCCGTTCGCCGTGAACGTCGACGCCGCCGAGGCCAACGAGACCTTGCGCCCGTTCCTGCCGCTCGCCGAGCGCCTGGGGCGCCTGTTCTCGTCGCTGGTCGCCGGTTCGCTGCAGGGCGACGAGCGGGCCGTCATCGAGATCTGCACCGAGGGCGACATCGCCGGCTACGACACGCGCATCCTGGCGCTCGCCGCGCTGAAGGGCTTCTTCTCGGCCATCGCCGACGAGCAGGTCACCTATGTGAACGCGCCGCAGCTCGCGGCCGCCGCCGGCATCGAGGTGCGCGACGTGAACTGCGCCACCTCGCCCGACTTCGTGAACCTGCTCACCATCCGCGGTGCGGGCCACAGCATCTCGGGCACCCTGGTGGGCCGCCGCAGCGACCAGCGCATCGTCGAGATCGACGAGCACCACTTCGACGTGCCGCCGGCCGAGCACATGCTGATGGTGAAGAACGACGACCGGCCCGGTGTCATCGGCACCGTCGGCACGCTGCTCGGCAACGCCGGCGTGAACATCGACGACATGGACGTGGGCCGCGCCTCGGTGCCCGGCACGGCCGTCATGCTCATCTCGCCCAGTGCCGAGATCCCCGCCGACGTCATCACCGTGCTGCGCCGGTCGCCCGGCATCACCTCGGTCGTCCAGCTCGCCGGCTGACCGCCTGGCCGGCGCTCAGCGCGGCGCGTGGGCGCGGATGGCGTCGCGAGTGGCGATGGCCTCGGCGCGTGCGGCCTGGGCGAAGTCGGCCCCGTTCGACGCGTACAGCACCGCTCGCGACGAGTTGATGACCATGCCCTGTCCGACGCTGTCGCAGCCGGCCTGGACCGTGGCCTGCACGTCACCGCCCTGCGCGCCCACACCGGGCACCAGCAGCGGCAGGTCGCCCACCAACTCGCGCACCTGCTGCAGCTCGCTCGGGTAGGTGGCACCCACCACCAGGCCGCAGTCGCCGATGTCGTTCCACTCGGTGGCCACACGGCGCGCCACGTGCAGGTACAGCGGCTCGTCGCCCACCTGCAGCGACTGGAAGTCGCCGCTGCCGGGGTTGCTGGTGCGGCACAGCACGAACACGCCACCGTCGGGATGGCGCAGGAACGGCTCGACCGAGTCGGTGCCCAGGTACGGGTTCACGGTCACCACGTGGGCGCCGTAGCGGTCGAACGCCTCGTGCGCGTACTGCTCCGCGGTGCTGCCGATGTCGCCGCGCTTCGCGTCGAGCACCAGCAGCACGTCGGGGTGCTGGTCGCGGATGTGGCGGCACAGCCGCTCGAGTTCGGCCTCGGCGCCGACCGCGGCGAAGTAGGCGATCTGCGGCTTGAACGCACACACGGTGTCCGCCGTGGCGTCGACGATGTCGCGGCAGAAGTCGAACACCGAACCGTGGACCGCTTCCGGGAAGCGCGACGGATCGGGGTCGAGCCCTACGCAGAGCATGCTGCCCGACGCCGTCCAGGCGCGGCGGAGGTGGTCGTGGAAGGCCATGCGGTCGATGCTACGCCCGGGGCGTCAGCGAGCCGAAGAGCCGACCGGATCGCTGCTGGGATCGGCCTTGGCCGCCGCGGCAGCCTTGTGCTTGCGCGGCACGTAGGTGAGGGCCCGGAACACGGTGAGACCGAACACGATCTCGATGATGATGAGCGCCGACCACTGCACCAGCTTGTTCGACCGGTCGGCGCCGGCCTGGAAGCCGTGCACGGTGCCCACCACGAACAACAGGTAGGCCGACAGGTGCACGCCGTGCCAGATCTTGCGCGGCATGCGGCGCATCAGCCAACTGGTGATCTGCACCGCGGCGAGCAGGTAGAAGGCCACGATGCCCCAGGCGGTGGCGCCCGGTTGCCAGTCGCTGGCCATCGGGATGAACAGTTCCTTCCACCCGAAGTACACGTAGTTGTCGGCGACCAGGCCGAGCAGGTGGACCACCGTGAACACCACTGCCAACAGGCCGAGGTAACGGTGCAGGTCGAGCAACCATGCAGGGATGCCGCGGCGGCGCAGCAGACGACTGGAAAGGGTGATGCCCCACACGATGCTCGCCGCCACGAGCACCCACGCGATGAGGCCACTTGCCCGGCTGACGTACCACGCCAGCTTCTCGGTTACCGCGATCACACCGAAGAACCTACTCGCAACACGTCGTCCGCGGTGACGATCCACCCGTCGACCCCGAAGCTGTCGAGCAGTTGCAGGCCACGGCGGGCACCGGCGACCACGACGGCCTTGGCCAACGCCTCGGCTCGCGCAGCGCTCAGGGCGGCCACCGCCACGGCGACGACGTCGGTGTCGGCGGGTGTGCCGGTGGTGGGATCGATGAGATGGTGGGCCTCGGTGCCGTCGGCTCGGTGCCACCGGCGCATGCGCGTGGTGCTCATCACGATGCCGCCGGCGGCGAGGCAGTGGAAGTCGAACGGCATGTCCGTGTCGGGGTGGTGCAGCGGCACGTCCCAACCGCCGTACGGCGTGTCACCGGCGACGGCGATGTCGCCGCCGACGCTGACGTACGCGCCGTTGGCGCCCATGAAGAGCAGGTCGCCGGCGAGCATGTCCGCCGCCAGGCCCTTGCCGATGCCGCCCAGGTCGATGCGCAGCCCGGGGGCCAGACGCACCATCTCTCCGTCACGACGCAGCTCCAGGCCGGCGAGGCCGGGGGAGGGGACCGACGTGGCCGGCACGTCGCCCTGCTCGTCGATCTCGTGGAACGTGCGGTCGTAACCCCACTGCTCCAGCGCCGTGCGCACCGACGGGTCGAAGCGACCCTCGGTCTCGTCGTGCAGACGAGCGCACCAACGGAGGGCCACGAACAGTTCGTGGCTGACACTCACCCAGCGGCCGGCCTGCTGGTGCAGCCGGTTCAGTTCGCTGTCGGGTCGGAATCGGCTCCACGACTGCTCGAGCTCGCGGAGGCGGTTGAACGCACGTGGCGTGAGCGACGCCGGTCCGTCGAACATCAGCTCGGCGGTGGTGCCCATCACATTCGTGGCGGAACGGTGCCAGGTGCGCTGTTCGAGGAGTGCGAGGTTCATCAGCATTTGCTCCCTGTGCAAGGCGGTGCGGTGGTGGTGACCGGTGCAGGCGGGGCCGTGGTGGCCGGTGCGGGTGCCTTCGTGGTGACCGGTGCGGGCGGGGCCGTGGTCACCGGCGCGGGTGCCGGGGCTTTCGTCGTGACCGGTGCGGGCGGAGCGGTGGTGCCCGGAGCGGGCTTCGGTGCGGTGCCCTTCACCGTCGTGACGGGTGCGGGTGCCGGTGCGGGGGTGCCGCCACCCGACGGTGCGGGCGCCGGGGCGGGGGTGCCGCCGGCGGGTGCGGGAGCGCCGGGCACGGTGACCACGGGAACAGTGGTCTCGCCGGCGACCGGGGCGACCCCGACCAGCGTGGTCTCGGTGCTCGCCGCCGGGTCGGTGGTGAGCGCGGCCAGCGACGACGGCGGTGCCACGGGGTTGCCGTTCTCGTCGACGTACACGGTCTTCTCGATGACCGTCACGGGCGTGGCATCGGGCGCCGGTGTGTTGGCGGCGGTCGTGTGGGCATCGGCCTGGGCGAGCGCGGTGATGGTGCCCAGGAAGCCCGACGTTGCCAGGCCCGTGGCCACCACTCGGCCTGCCGCGGCCGCGTGGCGACGGCGGCTGCGGGTGACCGGCAGCGAGGTCGTGCGGTCGACGAGTGCCACGACCGGAGTGGCGGCGGTCGCCGAGGTCGCGGCCATGGCGGCGGCGTTCATCGGCACCGTGCTCGAGCCGGCCGTTGCCGCCGCGGCCGCGACCTCGGTGGCCTTGGCGACCGTGATGGCGATGGGCTGGGTGTAGCGCACCGGGCGATATTGCGCGGGCGGCGCCCACGCGGGCGTAGCGGATGCCGGGGTGGCCCAGGCCGTGGTGGACGGGGTCGGCGCAGTCGCGGGCGGCATCGCCGGACCCTGGCCGACGGTCGGTGCCGGTGCAGCGGCCGCCCGCGAAGTGGCCGCCTGGGGTGTGGCGGCAGGGGCTGCGGCACGCGGGGCGGCAGCACGGCCGCCACCGCTCGCGGCGCGACGCTGGGCGAGGCGGGCGACGCGCGCCGCCTGTTCCCGATCGATCTCAGTCGTCACAGTTCCAGACTCCGTTCAGTTCCAGTTGCGGCTTCTTGCAACCCGCCGGCATGGGCGGGATGGGCTTGCCCGCCGGCCAGTCGGCAGGCACGCCGGGCGGGCGGACCGTCGTCGACGTCACCTTGACGGTGGTCGTCGGCGCCGGGGTGGTCGTCGGGTTCGTGGTGTTCGGCGCGGCCGGGGTGGTCGTCGTCGGCTTCTGCGTGGTGGCGGTGACGGTCGACTTCGTGGTCGTCTGCGTCACGGCCGAGGTGGTGGTGGCCTTGGTGGTCGTCGGTGTGGTCGACGCACCGGCCGACGGTGCGGCCGTGTTCACCGGGACGACGACCGGCGGCGGCGTCGCGTTGCCGTCGGCGGGCGGGGCGACGGTCTGGTCGCCCACGGGCACGATGGCGACGATGGTGGTCTCGGTGCCCGACACCACGACCACGCGGGTGATCTGTTCGACGTTCGAACCCGGCACGATCTGGGTCGCCTGGCCATCGTCCGACAGGCCCAGCAGGTCGCCGCCGCCGATGGAGGCGAACGCCACGGTGCCCAGACCCAGCGTCACCGCCGCTGCTGCGGCTGCGGCCAATGCGACTCGTCGCTCCATGTCTCACCCTCGTTCCTCAACTGCGGCCAGGTACGACTAGGTGATCGGTCGTAAGACCCCCGACCTCAAACCAAGGAACGGTAAAGAAACGTCGAAGGATCAGGGACGACGGGCGCGCCGGAGCAGCGGCGTCACCGCCGCGGCGGGTGAGTCCGGGGGATCAGCCCTCGACGGTGATGGCAGCCGTGGGGCACATGTCGGCCGCGGTCTGCACCTTGTCGCGCAGTTCCTCGCCCGGCTCGTCCTGCAACACGTAGAGGTAGCCGTCCTTGCGCACCTCGAACACCTCGGGGCACACCTGCATGCAGGCACCGGTGCTCGCGCACACGTCGTAGTCGACAGTCACCTTCATGGCTCACTCCTGGGTTCGTTCAACGCCGAACCCGACGGTAGCAAGTCGTTCAGCCCTGGTGACGCTCGTGGGCGTTCAGCACGGCGCGCAGGGCGGCGGTGATGGTGCTCGGGTCGGTGCCGACGCCCCACTTCACCTCGCCGCCGACGCTGGTCTCGACGTACGCCACGGCCATGGCCTCGGAGCCCTGGCCCATGGCGTGCTCGGCGTAGTCGAGCACGTCGACGCTGCTGCCCAGGCCACTGCGCAGCGCGTGGACGAAGGCGTCGATGGGCCCGTTGCCCTCCCCGACGACCGTCGTCGCCGCGCCGTCGACCACCAGTTGCGCGGTGATGGACGTGCGGCCACTGGCACTGTCACTGCGCAGCTCGTGGCTGGTCAGGCGGAAGCGCGGCGTCTCCGGGAGATACTCCTCCTGGAAGGCCTCCCACATCACGACGGGACTGATCTCGGTGCCCGTGTCCTCGGTGATGTGCTGGATGGTCTTGGAGAACTCGATCTGCAGCCGGCGGGGCAGTTCGAAGCCGTGCTCGGCCTTCATCACGTACGCCACGCCACCCTTGCCGCTCTGGCTGTTCAC
>CBHWEI010000013.1:0-30326 GCA_966112835.1 uncultured Acidimicrobiaceae bacterium | reverse complement strand
GGCGGATCGAGTTCGATCTCCTCCACGCTCCACGGCGTGTTACGAGCACGAAGAATTGCAGCCTTGGTCTTCACGGAATCCCCCCGGATGTGGTCGAGACGTTGCGTCGCGTCGGTCCGGTGCGGGTCGGCGCGGTGAGCGCACCATAACGCGGCACCCCCACCGGGCACCATGTCGGGCGGACGGGTCAGCGTGGCAGGCGCAATCCGATGCCCCGCTCGATCGCCAGGTCCAGCACCAGGCGTGCCGCGGCGGCGTCCTCGATGGCGTGGCCGGTGCTCTTGTAGACCGTGATCTGGTCGGCCGACGTACGGCCGGGGTGGTCGCCGTTCACCACTCGGCCCACCTCCACCACCCGGTCGAGGTCGATGCCCTGCAGTTCGGTGGCGCCGGCGGGCGGCGCGCTGGTGGCGGCGCCCATCCACTCGACGAACACCGTGCCGGCCAGGAAGCCGGGGTGCAGTTCGGCCCGGTTGCCCACCGAGCCGACGTGCGCGCCCGGCGCCACCCACGCGGGCTCGATGACCGGGTGGTCGGCGTCGGTGGTGAGGCACACGACGTCGGCGCCACGCACCGCGTCCTCGAAGCTCATCGCCTTCCCGGCCGGGTGCCGCGCGGCCAGCGCCGCGGCCGAGCCCTTCGAACGCGAGGCGACCCGCACCGACGACCACGGCCGCAGGTCGGCGAACGCCTTCAGGTGCGAGTGCCCCTGCACGCCACCGCCGACGATGGCCAGCGTGGTGGCGTCGGGTCGGGCCAGCAGGTCGGCCGCCACCGCGGCCGAGGCCGCAGTGCGCAGCGCCGTCACGGACGCGCCGTCCATGATGGCCAGCGGCGTGCCGGTGTGTTCGTCGCACACGACGATCAGGCCCTGGTGCGACGGGATGTCGGTGCCGTGGTTGCCGGCGAACACGCTGACCGCCTTCACCACCAGCCCGGCGCCCTCCAGGTAGCCGGGCATGGCCGCGAGCAGACCCTGGGGCGAGCGGGCGGCGATGCGCGGCGGCACGTCGGCGCGTCCCGCGGAGAATCGCCCGAACGCCTGGTGCAGACTGGTGCGCAACGCGGCCATGTCCAGCAATCCGCGTACGTCGTCCTCGGTGAGGTAGACGATGTCGTCCATGTTTCGTGCCTCCTTCCTCCCGAACTTAAGTTCTGCGTGACCCCTCGCGCGTCCACGCCCGTCCACACCCGATCCGCACTCGTGCAACCCAACCCTCGCCCACCGCTCAGGAGCCCCATGTCCACCCCGCCCACCACCATCGTCCGCCGCCTGTTGGCGGTCGCCGTCGCCGCTGCGTTCGTGGCGGGGTGCTCGAGCGACGGGGGCAGCGCGGCGAACACGCCGTCGACCACCGAGCCCACCTCGGCCGAGCCGGCCGTCACCGGCGTGCTGCTCACCCAGGAGGAGCTGCGCACCATCCCCGGGTTCGAGCAGGGCACGGTGCAGGCGTTCAACTCGGTGCCGTCGTTCACCAACCCCGACCCGCGCGGGCCCTGCGGCGGCAAGGCCTCCAACCCGCCCATGGACAACGCCGCGGGTACCGCGTACTCGGCCGGGAACACCGTGGTGGCGTTCCACATCATCACCCCCACCACCGACCTGCAGCGCAGCTACCTGACCGCGCTGGCCAAGGACCGCAAGGACCCCTGCCCCACCTGGGAGTCGACCACCAACAAGGGCACCACCCAGACCGTCAGCGACACCGCGTTCGTCGACGTGAGCGACGTGGCCGCTGACGCACTGTCGTGGACGTCGACGGTGTCGTCGGGCGACGCGAAGGCATACGCCGCGGTGCTCATCCTGGTGGACGATCAGGTGACGTCGTTGGTGCAGATGCAGTCGCTGGCGCCCATCAGCGCCGACACCATGCACGCGTTCGCGAAGCAGATCGCCGGTTCGGGGGCGTGAGCCGCGTCGACGACGTCGGCGACCGCGACGGCTGGCGGTGCTGGCTGTGCGACGAGCCGGTCGACCCGCAGATGTCGGTGAACGACCCGCGCGGCCCCAGCGTCGACCAGATCATCACCAAGGCGAAGGCCAAGTCGAAGGGTGCCGCCGAGGAACGGCTGGCGCACCGGGGCTGCAACACGCGCAAGGGTGCCGTGGCCCCCGTGGTGCCATGGGCCGGCCACCTGTTCGTGGTGGACCCGGCACCCATCTTCGAGACGGCCGAAGCGCTGCAGCGCAAGAGAGGCCGCGCCGTCGTGGCGCGTTGCCCCACGAAGGCCGACGGTGACGAAGCCGCCACCTGGCTGGTCGACCGGCTGTCACGACTGGCGCCTGCCTTGGACGTGCGAGCCACGGTCGAACCCGGCGGCAGCCAGTTCATGCTCGTCCTGCAGGCCTGACCCCGTCAGGTGCAGGGGGCGGAACCGATGTCGGTGAAGGTGGCACCGGCCTCGGCGAGGAACTGCCAGTCGTAGGCGTCGGGGTGCAGTGTCAACTGCAACACCCCGTAGGTGGCGGTCTCGATGAGCTCGCTGTTGGCCACCGGCTTCGTGGCCGTGTAGTGGTTCTTGCCGCCGGTGCCCACCACGAACTCGCGGACGCCCGCCTGGTCGGCATTGCCATCGGCATCCTGCAACGCGAACCGTTCGTAGTGGTGGTCGTGGCCGTTCAGGATCACGTCGACACCGCCCTCGTCGGCTGCGCGGAACAGGTCGCCCATGCGCACGTCGTCGCCGTGCTCGCCCGACGAGAACCGCGGGTGGTGCCAGTAGGCCAGTGCGCACGCGGTGGGGTGCGCGGCCAGGTCGGCGCGCAGCCACTGCTCCTGTTCGCTGCCTGCGCCGCAGGCCACATCGCCGCAGTTCGAGTTGAGGGCGACGATGTGCCAGCCGCCGACGTCGTAGCTGTAGTAGCCCTTCGCCGGGTCACCGGCCGCGGCGTCGAAGTACTGGTAGTACCCGGCGGCGCCATCGGTGTTGTACTCGTGGTTGCCCGGTGCGGGCTTGGTGATGTCCTTCACGCGACCGAACGACGGGTCGTAGCTGGTCATGAACGCGTCGTAGGTGCCGTTCTCGTACTGCAGGTCGCCCAGCGCGAGGAACGCCGAAGCGTCGCTGTTCAGGACCAGGTCGGAGGTGGCCATCTGGTGGCAGCCGTCGGCATTGCCCACGCCACCGTTGAAGTTCGGGCTGGCCGGGTCGCAGGCGATGTCGCCGACCGCGGCGATGACGGGTGACGGCACGACCACGGTGGTCTCGACCGCGGTGGAGTCGACCGCCGTGGACTCGGGGGCCGGTGCCGTGGTCGCCGCTGCCGTGGTGTCCGCACCAGCGGTCGAGCCGGGTGCACCGGTCGAGTCGCTGCCGCAACCGACGAGCAGGACGGCGGCGAGACCGATGACGACCGACGGCGAGGCGCGCATGGCGGCGATGTTGGCACATCGGCCGCGCCGCACGACGGCGAACGGGACGAGCGCGCTATGGGTGGAGTGCGGCCGGCAGGGGCGCCGCGGTGACGAAGTGCAGCACCTGCACGGCGCGGGTCATGGCCACGTAGAGCAGGCGTGCGCCGCGCTCGCTGCCGTCGAAGATCTCGTGCGGGTTCACCACGACCACGCCGTCGAACTCCAGACCCTTCACGGCCTCGGCGTGGAACAGCGGCACGTCGTCGTGCCCCAGCGAGTGCACGCGGTCCACCGCCTGCAGGCCGATGGCGGCCAACGCCTCGGTGAGCGCCGGGAACGACGACTCGGGCGCCACCATGCCGCTGTTGTGGTGGCGGTGGCGCACGGTGCGCAGTTCGTCGGCGGCGGCCGCCGCCAGGTCGGCCGGGTCCACCAGGCGGAGCGCGGGGTCGTCGCCCTCGGTGCGCACGCTGCGGCTGGCCTGGGTGGTGACCCCGGTGTACGGCAGCAGGCGGTTGGCGACGTCGAGGATGGGCGCCGGCACGCGGTAGCCGATGGTGAGGTGCGCCACCTCGGCGCCCGAGTCGGCCAGGCGCAGCAGGCGCAGCGCGTCGTCCCAGTCGCGTTGGCCGGCCGGCGTGGTGCTCTGTGCCAGATCGCCCAGGATGGTCATGGAACCACCGGGGCTGCGCCGGCCGATGCACCGCAGGGCGACCGCGCTGTGGTCCTGCGCCTCGTCCACCACGACGTGTCCGTAGGTGAACGGCGTGCCGACGAGCAGCGAGTTCGCCTCGTCCACCAGGAACTGATCGGCCACGGTCCACTGCCGGCGTTTGCCGCCCGGGCCGGGCAGCAACTGGTCGACCACCTTGATGGGCTGCTGCGTGGGCCAGGCCTTGTTCAGCGCAGCCTTCAACGCCGGCGCCTTCGCCCACACGTCGTCGCGGTCGTAGCGGCGCAACATGTCGCGTTCGACCATGCCGCGCACCGAGTCGCGGCGCTTGTTCACCGGGCCCTTCGCGTCGAGCGCCGCCGCCAACCACTCGGCGACCTCGTCGCGCGTGATGGTGAGGGTGCGCGCCCCGATGGGGATGCGCAGGTCCTCGTCGGGCACCTTCACATGCTGCACCACGGCGGCCTCGAGCGCGGCGAGCATCTCTTCGCTGCCCTTGTGACGGCGCTGGTCGGCGGTGTCGACACCGGTGATGTCCACCTTCGGCACGCACAGGTCCAGCGCGGTGCGCTGCTGCACGCTGCGCTCGCCCAGGCTGGGCAGCACGTTGCCGATGTAGTCCAGGAACACCCTGTTGGGACCCACCACCAGCACGCCGTCGCGCACCAGCCGACGACGGTGCTCGAACAGCAGGTAGGCCGCACGGTGCAGGCCCACCGCGGTCTTGCCGGTGCCCGGGCCGCCCTGCACCACCAGCACCTGGTCGAGCGGGGCGCGGATGACCACGTCCTGCTCGGCCTGGATGGTGGCGACGATCTCCTTCATCGCACCGGTGCGCGCCGCGCCGATCTCGGCCAGCACGGGGTCGGGGATGCCCGAGCCGGCCGTGTCGTGGTCCGGGTCGTCGAGCTGCTCGTCGAGGTAGGCCGTGAGGTCGCCGTCGGCCAGCGTGAAGCGCCGGCGGTGCGCCAGGCCGAACGGGTCGGCGTGAGTGGCCCGGTAGAACGGCGCGGCGATGGGTGCCCGCCAGTCGACCACCACCGGGTCGTGGGCGTCGTCCTCGATGTGGCGGCGGCCGATGTACCAGGTGTCGCCGGGCTTCGCCGCGGCGCCTTCCTCCTGGATGCGACCGAAGAACTCGCCCGCACCGGGCGTGTGCAGGTCCTCCAGGGCCTCGGCGACCGTGACCTCGATGTACTCCTTGGTGATCTCGTCGGCCGACGCGTCGGGGTCGAGGCGCGAGAAGCGCTCGACCATCGCGTCGCGGCAGCGCAGCGAATGTTCGAGGTACGCCCGTTCGGCGCCGAGTTCGGGGAAGAGGTAGTCGCTCACAGGGTCTGCCACACTAGCGACTTCCCACCCCGCCCCGGACCGGGATAACGTGCCCGCATGGAGCAGGACGCCATCATCGAGCAGACCGAGCAGGACATCGTCGTCGAGGAAGAGCTGTTGGTGGAGGAGATCTCCATCGACGGCATGTGCGGTGTCTACTGACCTGCTGAACCCGCTGCTCGAGCGACCGCTCGCCCTGCACCCGCAGGTCGCGCTGCGTCCCGAGCCGTTCGGTGCACTCGCCTACCACTACGGGAACCGCCGCCTGGTGTTCCTGCAGCACGTCGACATGGTGTCGGTCGCGCAGCACCTGAGCGAGCACCCCTCCCTGGCCGCCACGCTCGAGGCGTGCGGCATCGACCGCCGCCGTTGGCCGTCGTTCGCGAAGGCCGTCGAGTCGTTGATGAAGTCGGAGATCATCGTTGAGCGCTGAAACCCTGGTGTCGCAACTGAAGACCGGGCTCGACGCGCCCATCTGCCTGACGTGGGAGCTCACCTACGCGTGCAACCTGCAGTGCGTGCACTGCCTGTCGTCGTCGGGCCAGCGCGACGAGCGCGAGCTGTCGACCGCCGAGGCGAAGCGCGTGCTCGACGAACTGCGCGACCTGCAGGTCTTCTACATCAACATCGGTGGCGGCGAGCCGATGGTGCGTCGCGACTTCTTCGAGCTCGTCGAGTACTCGGTGGGCAACGGCATCGGCGTGAAGTTCTCCACCAACGGCGCGTTCATCGACGCCGAGAAGGCCCGCCGCCTGGCGGCCATGGATTACCTCGACATCCAGATCAGCCTCGACGGTGTCGATGCCGTCACCAACGACGCCGTGCGCGGCGCCGGCAGCTACGACATGGCGCGCCGGGCCATGGACAACCTGGCCGAGGCCGGCTTCGGGCCGTTCAAGATCAGCGTCGTCGTCACCCGCCAGAACGTGCCCCAGCTTGACCAGTTCAAGGCGCTGGCCGACGGCTACGGCGCCCAGCTCCGCGTCACCCGCCTGCGGCCCAGCGGCCGCGGCGTGGACAGCTGGGACCACCTGCACCCCACCAACGCCCAGCAACGCGAGATCTACGACTGGCTCATGAGCAACGGCGAGAACGTGCTCACCGGCGACTCGTTCTTCCACCTGAACGCATTGGGCGATCCGCTGCCCGGACTGAACATGTGCGGCGCCGGTCGCGTGGTGTGCCTCATCGACCCCATCGGCGACGTGTACGCGTGCCCGTTCGTCATCCACGACGAGTTCAAGGCCGGCAACGTGCGCGACCCCGGCGGCTTCGCCGAGGTGTGGAAGCGCAGCGATCTGTTCACGTCGCTGCGCGAGCCGCAGTCGGCCGGCGCGTGCGCCAGTTGCGGTTCGTTCGACGCCTGCCAGGGTGGCTGCATGGCGGCGAAGTTCTTCACCGGCCTGCCGCTCGACGGCCCCGACCCCGAGTGCGTGGGCGGCGACGGCGAAGTGGCGCTGGCCCAACTCGCGGCCGTGCCAGTGGTGCTGAAGCCCCGCCCCATGCAGGACCACACCAAACCGGCCAGGCGGCTCGTCGTCACCTAACGTGCACCACTGTGAAGTGGTTGCTCGTCGTCCCGGCGTACTTCCTGGGCACGTTTCCCAGCGCGGTCATGGTGGCGCGCAGCCGGGGCATCGACATCACCAAGGTCGGCTCGGGCAACCCGGGCGCCAGCAACGTGTCACGAGTGATGGGCCGCAAGTGGGGCATCACGGTGTTCGTGCTCGACGCGCTGAAGGGCATCATCCCCGCGCTCGTCGGCGTGTTCGCGGTGGGCGACGACAAGGTGGCCTACGCGCTCATCGCGGCCAGCGTGCTGGGGCACATGTTCCCCGTCACCCGTGGCTTCCGCGGCGGCAAGGGTGTGGCCACCATGGCGGGCGCGATGTTCGTCATGCAGCCGGCCATCAGCGCCATCCTGGGCGTCGTCTGGTTCGCGGTGCTGAAGGTCACCAAGAAGTCGTCGGTGGCGTCCATCGCGCTCATCATCGGCCTGCCGGTGCTGGCCGTGCTGTTCCACGTGTCGACGTGGGAGATCATCACCATGGTGGCCATCAACGCGCTGCTGCTGTTGCGTCACGCCGACAACATCAAGCGCCTGCTGCGCGGCACCGAACTGACCACGGCCCGCACCAAGGACTGAGCCCGGTCAGAACAGGATCGCGCCGACCATCAGCGCGATCATCAGGCCGACGGCGATGCCGACGATGACCAGGCCCGGCTTCATCATCGAGCGCCGGTAGGCCTTCGCTCGCGGGTCGTCGTTCTTGAGGCCGCGGGCGAACGCGCCGGCCTGCTTGATCTGCCCCTCGGGGGTGAAGATCTCGCCGGGCGCGCTGGTGGCCGGGCTCCACTCGTCGTCGCCGTGCTTGCGCGAAGTGGTCATGCCTGCGACGGTACTCGCGTCACGGCGTCCGGTCGATCGATGGCCGATACAGCGCGCCGTCGTTCAGCGCCACCTCGCTGTTGTCGACGAGCGTCCACCCACCCCACACGAGCACCTCGCTGCCGGTCCACACGAGCACCGGGTCGATGCGCTCTGGATCGATCGGCGGATCCGGCAATGACGACCACCGCGTGACCCGGTCGTCGGCCACCGCGGCGACCGGATGCGGGTCGAGGCCGCCGATGAGCGCCCCAGGGAAGTCGAGGCCGCCGAACAGCACATGGCCGCCGGGCACGTCGACCAGCGCAGGCTGCCACTGGTCGGAACCCATCCCCGGCGGCGGCGCGTCGAGTGTCTCCCACCCACCCGTCGGCGCGTCGAACCGGTACGAAACCGGGCGCAGCGCCCCCGGGCTGGCGGCAGAGAGCGCCACACCCACAGCGGTGCCCGACCGGTCGATCGACCAGTAGAAGCCGGCGTCGTCGCCCGTCCCGGGAAACGGGACGACCGACGCCCGTCCGGTCGTCAGATCGATGAGTGCACCCGCGTCGCCGAAGGTTGCGCCCGAACCGAGGGCGACGAAGTACCGGTCGTCGACGACGAACGCGTCGACGCGCCCGCCCACCACCCCGTACGCGTCCTGCGATGCGGGAATCGTTCGGTAGTCGCTCCACGCACCTGTAGCAGCGTCGAGCACGGCCCACCCGGCACCGGGGTCGCGCGAGGTCGTGCCCGCGGCGACGAGCTTCCCCTGCCATCCCTCGATCGCCGACGGCCAGTCGAGCGGCGCCGATCCCTCCGTCTGTACGAGCGAGTCGTCGGACTGGCGCTCGAACTCGTTCCGCTCGACCACTCGCCACGAGTCGGTGGCGGGCCGGTACGCCAGGATCGTCCAGCCGAAGCCCGAGCTGCCGGTCGGCGCCACCACCATCGCTTCGTCATCCACCATCGCGACCAGCGGGGTCAGGCGAAGGGCCGGGTCCTGTGTGCGTGCCTCGATCGCGGGCATCGGCGCGATCGGGCGCCAGGTGTTCGTCGCCGGTGAGTACGCCGCACCGTCCCCCAACGGCGTGCCGTCGGTCCGGAAGCCGCCGATCACCAGCAGTTCGGTGCCGGTCCACACGGTGTACGGGCTGCGGCGCGGCAGCAGCGGCGTCGCGCTCATCTCGCTCCACGTGCCACCGGCGAGTGGCACGGCAGCATGGTCGCCCCGGCTGACCAGCAGCGCCGTGGCAACGAGTGCGAGCAGTGTCGTGACAGCGGCAGCGAGCAGGAGCGGGCGACGGCTGTGCGCACGCCGGGGTGCCGGCACCGTCTCGACGAGGTCACCCGCGGCACGGTCGGGTGTCCACGATGCGATCTCCCGGAACGCCTCGCGCATCCCTTCGTCGGTCGACAGGTCGATCATGCGAGCTCCTTTCGGATGGTGGCCAGGCCACGTGCGCACAGCGAGCGCACCGTGGCCTCGCGGCAGTCGAGGGCGCGGGCGATGTCGGCGTCGGGCAGGTCCTCCACGAAGCGCAGCACCAGCACCGCTCGTTGGCGCTCCGGCAGCGACAGCAGCACGTCGCGCAACTCCACGAGCTGGTCCGGCGCGCCGTGTGGTGAGGCGTCGACCATGTGGCGACCGGCGATCGCTCGCTTCCTCAGCACCCCGGTGGCTCCGTTCATCACCGCGCGACGGACGTATGGACGCACCTCGCGCACGCGGTGCCAGGCGCGGGCCGTGGCGATGAACGCGTCCTGCGTCACCTCCTCCGCTTCAGCCCTCGAGCCCAGCATCATCGTGGCCACCCGCACGAGCGACTCGAACCGCTCGCGGTACTCCGCGACCAGTTCGTCGGGCCACCCCATCAGTTCGTCGGCCGCGACCACGGCGGGAGTCTCCCAAACCATCACCCTGATGACGCGCCGCAGGCGCGTCTCGTTGCAGGAGATTCAGACTTTCGGCTGCTGTTGGGTGATGCAGTGGATGCCGCCGCCGCACTTGAAGATGTCGCGGGCGTCGTGGGGGACGATCTCGCGGCCGGGGTAGGCCGTGGCGAGGATGTCGATGGCCACTTGGTCGTTGGGGTCGTCGAACGTGCACAGGATGACCGCTCCGTTGCACACGTAGTGGTTCATGTAGCCCCAGTCGACGAAGCCCTCGTCGTCGCGCAGCGTCGCCGGTGCCGGCACCTCGACGATCTCGAGGGTCTTTCCGTTCGCGTCGCGTGCCTCGCTCAGGATGCGCAGGTACTCGCGGCCGATCTCGAAGTCGGGGTGCTCCGGGTTCTGCTGCACGTGCACCAGCAGCACGCCCGGGCCGGCGAACGCGCAGACGATGTCGATGTGGCCGTTGGTACCGAAGCCGCTGTAGTCCGCGCTCAGGCCCTGCGGCACCCAGATGACGTTCCTGACGCCCAGGAACGACTTCAGCTCGGTCTCGACGCCCTCGGCGTTCCAGGTCGGGTTGCGGCGCTCGTCGAGCTGCACGGTCTCGGTGCAGATGACCGTGCCCGCGCCGTCGACGTGGATGCCGCCGCCCTCGTTCACCATCGAGCTGCTGAACAGCTCGGCGCCCGCCAGCCCGGCGATGAACGCGCCCACGTGGCGTTCGTCGGTCGGGTCGCTGAAGCCGCGGTCGCCCCAGGCGTTGAACGTCCAGTGGGTGGCGCCCAGACGGCCATCGGGGTGGGTGAGGAACGTGGGGCCGCTGTCGCGGCACCAGGCGTCGCCGGTGGGCGTCTCGTGCAGCTCGATCGACGGGTCGAGCAGCTCGCGAGCGATCGCCGACTCGCCCAGGTTGCACACCATGCTGACCGGCTCGAACCGGGCGATGGTGTTGGCGACGCTGGCCCACACCCCGCGGCAGTGCTCCAGCCAGCCGTCCTCCTCGGTGAACGTGATGTTCTTCGACGGGAACTCCATCCAGGTGCGCTCGTGCGGCGCCCATTCGGGCGGCATCGAGAATCCGGCGAGGCGGGGCGTGGTCATCGAGGGTCCTTGGCGAGTGATGGGTTCAGAGGAAGTAGAGACGGCTCAAGGGCACGTCGTCGGAGGGTTCGGAGTACACGGTCTCGCCGTCGAGCGACACCATGCCGGTGGCGGGGTCGACGTCGACGTGGCCGAGCCGGTCGTTCAGCACCATGTTCGCCGGGCCGATGTCGCGCGTGCCCTTCACCGCCACGCGGCGACGGCGGGTGGTCATGTGGTCGTCGCCGGCGTCGACGGCGGCCTGGCTGACGAACGCGACCGACAGGTCGGCGGCGGTGGCACCGAACGACCCGAACTGCGGCCCGAGCACCAACGGCTCGCACGAGTCGGTGGTGGCGTTGGGGTCGCCGGTGACGCCGTAGGCGGGGAAGCCGCTCTTCAGCACCAGCTGCGGCTTGGCGCCGAAGTGGTCCGGGCGCCACAGCACGATGTCGGCCAGCTTGCCCACGTCGAGCGAACCGATCTCGTGGGCCAACCCGTGGGCGATCGCCGGGTTGATGGTGAGCTTGGCGATGTACTGGCGCACGCGCTCGTTGTCGTGGGCCGTGGCGCCCTGGCCCAGGTCGCGCTTGTTCTTCGCGGCCAACTGGAACGTGCGCCGCACCGTCTCACCGGCCCGGCCCATGCCCTGCGCGTCGCTGGAGGTGATGCCGATGACGCCCAGGTCGTGCAGCACACCCTCGGCACCCATCGTGCCGCCGCGAATGCGGTCCTTCACCATGTGGTGGTCGCTGTGCGAGTGGTGGTTCAGGCCGTGCGCCGAGAAGATCATCTCGTAGTGCTCGTCGAGCGCGTCGCGCCCGAACGGCAACGTGGGGTTCGTGCTGGAGCCGATGACGTTCGGCACGCCGGCCAGCTTCAGCACGTTCGGCACGTGTCCGCCGCCGCAGCCCTCGATGTGGAAGGCGTGGATGGTGCGTCCGGCCAGCACGCTCAGCGTGTCCTCCACGCTGAGGCATTCGTTCAGGCCATCGGTGTGCAGGGCGACCTGCACGTCGAACTGCTCGGCCACGTTCAACGCGGTGTCGAGCGCGCGGGTGTGCGCACCCATGTCCTCGTGCACCTTGAACCCCGCGGCGCCGCCCTCCACGAGGGCCTCGACCAACGGCGCCTCGTCGCTGGACGAGCCGCGGCCGAGGAAGCCGATGTTCACCGGCCACTGGTCGAAGCTGTTGAACGCGTGTCGCAGCGCCCACGGCGAGTTCACGCCCACGCCCCACACCGGGCCGAACTCCTGGCCGATGATGGTCGTGACACCTGCGGCGAGCGACGCCTCCATGATGCGCGGCGACAGCAGGTGCACGTGGGTGTCGATGGCCCCGGCAGTGGCGATGAGGCCCTCGCCGCTGATGATGGTGGTACCGGTGCCGACCACGATGTCGACGTCGTCCTGCATGTCGGGGTTGCCGGCTCGGCCGACACCGCAGATGCGTCCCTCGCGGATGCCGATGGACACCTTGCCGATGCGGCACGTCGCGTCGATGACCACCACGTTGGAGATGACGACGTCGCACGTCTCCTTCACCGCCGCGGCCTTCAGCAGCAGGCCGTCGCGCGCCGTCTTGCCGAAGCCGGCCAGGAACTCGTTGCCGCGCTCCTGCGCGTCGTACTCGATCTGGATGACCAGCCCGGTGTCACCCAGGCGCACGCGGTCGCCGACGGTCGGGCCGTGGATGGCCGCGTAGTCGTCGGGCAGGATCTCGTCGGGGTGGGTGTGGCTGTGGGGCACTCCCCCGTGCTCGTGGCTGTGCTCGAACTGGCCGTGCGTGTGCTTGCTCACGACGCCGCCCCCAGGTAGCCCTGCGCCGCCGCTCTGGCGAGTGCGGCGTCCTTCGCACCCGGTGCGTCGAGCGGACCGTCCACCAGGCCGGCGAACCCGATGGCGATGCGCGCGCCGCGGATGGGCACCAGCGGCGCCTCCACCGGGTTGCCCGGCTCGAACCGCAACGCCGACCCGGCCGGGATGGCCAGGTGCATGCCGTAGGCGGCGGCACGGTCGAACGACAGGCGGGCGTTCACCTCGAAGAAGTGGAAGTGCGAGGTGATGCTGACCGGCACGTCGGACGTGTTGGTGACGCTGAGGTACACCAGACCCGCCGGCTCCACGGCCTCTCGTTCGGCGGCGAGCACCGCGCCCGGGCCATCGGCACCCAACCCGGCACCGTCGCCGAACGGGTCGCGCACCACCACCATGCGGGTGCCGTCGTCGAACACGGCCTCGACCTTCACCTCGCGCACGATGTCGGGCACCCCCGGCAGCACGTCGTCCTCGGTGAGGATCGACGCACCGAGTGCCGCGGCCTCCATGAGCCGTGCGCCGTCGCGGGCCGCCTCGCACACCGTGTCGGCGATGAGCGCAGTGGCTTCCGGCACGTTCAGCCGCAGGCCACGGGCACGCCTCGCCCGGGCGAGCTCGGCGGCGGTGAAGATGAGCAACCGATCGCGGTCGGTCGGCGTGAGGCGCATGTCGTCACGCTAGGCCAGCCGGAGCCCGTGGGCTGGAGTCTGTGCGGGTGGCGATGCCGGGTCGGGATGCTTCCCGTGTCGACGGAAGCCCAACACATGCTTTTCACTGCAGCACTAGTTCGGTGTGGTGAGCGGCCCGAAGATCTCCGTCAGCCGGTGCCCGGCCTCGAGCGGATGGCGCAGCTGCTTGTCCAGGCGCACCGCGTAGACGTTGTGGCGGCCCTGCTTGGCCTTCAGCACGTACCCCGCGTCGACCAGGTCCTGGACGATGGCGTGCACGGCCCGTTCACCGATGCCCACACGGCGGGCGATCTCGGCCAGCCGCACCTCGGGGTCCTGGACGATGCACACCAGCACATGCGCGTGGTTGGTGAGGAACGTCCACTTCGGCACTTCGGCCGGCGGGGCAGGCAGTGGTTTGGCCACGGCCGCAGCGTAGCCCTGCACCTGTTCTGGGAACCATGTGACCGGCGCCGAGGTTGGGCACCGACCCGTCGTCAGGGATGCAGTTCCAGGCCGTCGAGCCCGTCGGCGGCCCGCCACTGCTCGAGCAGCCGGATGAACCCGGGCGACCCGCCGCCGTAGCTGCCGTTGCGCACGGTGCGCTCGGCCGGCCGGCCCTCGTTGTTGTAGTAGCCGGGGGTACAGGCCTCGAGGAACTTCACGTTGTACTGGGCCATGTCGACGATGGTCTGCACCCACGCGTCCTCGGCCTCCTGCGTGGCCTCGACCAGGGTGACACCTTCGCGGCGCACGCGGTCGAGCACGTAGGCCAGGTGCTTGCTCTGCTCGTCGAGCATGTGCGGGAAGTTGGCCGAGAAGCCCGACTGCACCACGCTGACGATGAAGCAGTTCGGGAAGCCGCGGCTGAAGAAGCCGTGGAACGTGGCGGCGCCGTCGGCCCACTTCTCGGTGAGGGTCACGCCGTCGCGGCCGTGCACCTCGTAACCGGCGCGACGGGCGTACTCGGTGCCCACCTCGAACCCGGTGGCGTACACCAGGCAGTCCAGCTCGTACTCGCGACCGTTGGCCACCACGCCGCGTTCGGTGATCTCCTGCACGCCCTTGCCGTCGGTGTCGACCAGTGTCACGTTGGGCCGGTTGAACGTGGGCAGGTACGCGTCGTGGAAGCAGGGCCGCTTGCAGAACTGGCGGTACCACGGCTTCAACGCCTCGGCCATCACCGGGTCCTGCACGATCTCGTCCACCCGCGCCCGGATCTGCTCCATCTTCTGGAAGTCGGCCAGCTCCATGGTGCGGGCGATGCCCTCGGGCGTCATCTCGCCCTGTCCCTGGCGCATGCGGATGAGCAGGTTGCCGATGATGTCGGTCCAGCCGTCGTTCACCAGGTCCTCGGCCTCGGGGATGCCCGAGACGAGGTTGTTGAAGTTGTCCATGCGCCGGCGCTGCCAACCAGGCTGCAGGCCGGCCGCCCATTCCGGGTCGGTGGGCCGGTCGTCGCGCACGTCGATGCTGCTGGGCGTGCGCTGGAACACGTAGAGGTGCTTCGCGCCGGCGCCCAGGTGCGGCACGCACTGCACGGCCGTGGCGCCGGTGCCGATGATGCCCACCACCTTGTCGCCCAACCGGTCGAGCCCGCCGTCGGAGGTGCCGCCGGTGTAGTCGTAGTCCCACCGACTGGTGTGGAACGAGTGGCCCTGGTAGCGCTCGATGCCGGGGATGCCCGGCAGCTTCGGCCGGTGCAGCGGGCCGTTGGCCATCACCACGAAGCGGGCACGCATGCGGTCGCCGCGGTTGGTGCTGATGACCCAGCGTCGGTCGGCGTCGTCCCACGTGAGGTCGGTGACCTCGGTGCTCAGGCAGGCGTTGTCGTACAGGCGGAAGTGGCGGGCGATGTTGCGGCTGTGCTCGAGGATCTCGGGCGCGGTCGCGTACTTGCGCGTGGGGACGAAGCCGACCTCCTCCAGCAACGGCAGGTACACGTAGCTCTCGATGTCGCACGCTGCGCCGGGGTACCGGTTCCAGTACCAGGTGCCGCCGAAGTCGCCACCCTTCTCGATGATGCGCAGGTCCTCCACGCCGGCCTCGCGCAGGCGAGCGCCCACGAGCAGGCCGCCGAAGCCGCCACCGATGACGGCCACCTCCACCTCGTCGAACAGCGCGGGCCGCTCCTGGACCACCACGTACGGGTCGTCGAGGTAGTGCGCGAACTGGCCCCGCATTTCCACGTACTGCTCGTTGGCGTCGTCGCGCAGGCGCTTGTCGCGCTCGGCGCGGTACCGCTCGCGCAGCAGATCGGGATCGAACGTGTCGGTCATGGTGGTGCACCCCCTGCGGACGATTGTGGCAGTCGACCCTCGGCCGCGTCGTACGCTGCCGCCCATGACCGATCCCAACACCGGCAGCGCGTCGGTCTCCATCGCTCGCCCGCCTGCCCAGGTGTGGGCGGCCATCGCCGACGTCACCCGCATGGGCGAGTGGAGCCCCGAGTGCGTGGCCTGCCGCTGGGTGGACGGCGCCGACGGCCCGGCGACCGGTGCGCGCTTCGAGGGCGACAACGTGGCCAAGGTGGGCAGCAGGGTGGTGAAGCGGTGGACCACCATGTCGGAGGTCACCGCGTGCGAGCCCGGCGTCGTGTTCGAGTTCGTCGCCGAGGGCCACACCACGTGGCGCTACGAGTTCGTCGCCGACGGCACCGGCACGAGGGTGACCGAGCGGTTCTCGTACGTGCCGTCGGGCTTCAGCGGGTTCATGTACGACACCGTGCTGCGCCGGCCGGCCGCCATGACGAAGGGCATGCAGGCCACGCTCGCCCGGGTAAAGGCCGCGATCGAAGCGTCGTAGCGGTGCCACACTGACCAGGTGACACACGCGATCAAGTTCGGCTGGCTCTCACCCGTCATCGGCAACCGGTGGAGCGACCACCAGCCCATCGTGGTGTACCAGGACCAGCACATCCTGCCGACGGCGCTGCCGCACTTCGATTCGGTGTGGATCGCCGACCACTTCTACGGGTTCGACGCGAAGACCGATCCGTTCCTGGAGGCGTGGACCACACTCACCTGGCTGGCGGCGCGCCACCCGAACGTGGATCTGTGCCACCACGTGTTGGGCCACGGCTACCGGCCACCGGCGCTCACGGCGAAGATGGCCGCCACGTTGCAGACCCTGTCGGGCGGGCGGTTCATCCTGGGCATCGGCGCCGGCTGGCGCGAGGACGAGTACCGCGCCTACGGCTACGACTTCCCCCGGCCGGCCGTGCGCTTCGCCCAGCTCGAAGAGGTCATCACCATCTGCCGGTTGATGTGGACCGAGGACGAGCCGTCGTTCGAGGGCAAGCACTTCCGCATCGACGGCGCGTCCGCTCCCCCGCTGCCGAACCCGGTGCCGCGGGTGTGCATCGGCGCGTCGGGCGAGCAGATCGGCCTGCCCATGGTCGGCCGCCTGGCGGACATGTGGAACTGCTTCTACCGCGGCGACGACGACTGGCACCGCCGCAAGGGCATCGTGCACGCCGCAGCCGAGCGTGCCGGCCGCGACCCGGGCGGCATCGAGATCACGAACACGGTCGAGAAGGCGCCGCCCGAGACCGACGCCGACTCCGAGCAGTTGGTCGAACTGCTGCGCCACCGGCGCAGCCTGGGCATCACCCATTTCGTCATGGACTTCGGTCATCCGCAGTCCACCGAACCCGTCCTTCGCTTCGTCGAACAGGTGATGGCACCACTGAGGAGCGAATGATGGATCTCGACATCCGCATCACCGAACCGCACGAGTTGCGCGCTGCCGCCGACGCGGCACGCCACGGCCTGCTGTTCCCCGCCACCGGCGACACCGACTGGGAGAAGTGGGGCCACGGCTGGGTGGACGACCACACCAGCGTCAGCGCGTGGGACGGCGACGAGTGCGTCGGCCATGCCGGCAGCCTGGCGATGACCACGAAGGTGCCGGGCGGCGCGTGGCTGCCCACGGCCGCCGTCACCCGCGTGGGCGTACGGCCCACGCACACCCGCCGCGGTGCGCTGACGCGCATGCTCCATCTGCTGCTGCAGGAGGACCGCCGCGCCGGTCGGGTGTTCAGCAGCCTGCGCGCCAGCGAGGCCGTCATCTACGGCCGGTTCGGGTTCGGGCTCGCCGGTTCGGCCATCGGCATGTCGGTCGACCCGTTGCGCGTCCGCCCCATCCAGGGTGCGGCGCCGGGCTCGTTCCGCACCATCGCCTCTGCCGAGGTGCGCGAGGTGGTGCCCGCGTTGTACGCACGGCTCGACCACCGTGTGGGCGCCATGATGCGCGCCCCGTTCCTGTGGGAGCGCGTGCTCGACGACGTCGCCACCGGCGGCAAGGCCGAGTACGTGGTGGTGCACACCTCGCCCGACGGCGTCGACGACGGCTACGTGCACTACACCGCGAAGTGGACCGAGAACCGCTTCCCCGACAACATGGGCGAGGTGACGGTGAGCGACCTGTTCGCCGACTCACCGGCGGTCGAGCTGGCCCTGTGGAGCTACCTCTGCAACCTGTCGCTGGTGCGCGAGGTGAAGTGCGATGGCCGCCCGGAGGACGACGTGCTGCGGCTCGCAGTGGCCGACGCCCGCGGCTACGGCACGCAGAGCCGTTGGGACGAGCAGTGGGTGCGCATGCTCGATGTCGAGGCATGCCTGGGCTCGCGCACCTACGGCAGCGACGACTCCGTCACCATCGCGGTCACCGACCCGTGGTTCCCCGACAACACCGACACGTTCCGCGTGTCGGCCGACGGCGTGCAGCGCGCCGGCGGCACGGCCGACCTGGTGGCGCCCATCGCCGAGGTGAGCGCGGCGTTCATGGGCACGGTGCGCTGGGCCGACCTGGTGGCCGTGGGTCGCGTCGGAGCAAACAGCGACGACGCGGCGGCACGCGCCGACCGGTTGTTCGGCCATCGGCCCGGCACGTGGTGCGGCACGTTCTTCTGAGCTGATCAGTCGCCCGGCGCCCGCACCGGCGGGTTTCTGGTTGCGATTCCTCCCAAAACCGCTTCTGGTTGCGTGTGTTCCCGGATTCCGGGAACAAACGCAACCAGTTCGACCCGCCTGGACTGAGCTGAGTCAGGCGCCGGGCGCCCAGGCCGCACCGAGCTCGGCGCGGGTGGGCGGTTGCGCGCCCGCCCGGGTGCAGTTCACGGCCGCCACCTGGACGGCGGCGGTGGTGGCGGCAGTCAGCGCAGCCACGTCGGCCAGGTCGGCACGGCCCAGGCCGACCTGGTACCACCACGCGGCGAACGCGCCACCGAACGAGTCGCCGGCACCGATGGTGTCGACCACCTCCACCCGCGGCACCGGCACCTGCTGGACGCCGGCCGCAGTGTGGATGTTCACGCTGTCGCCGCCGTCGGTGTGCAGCACCACGGTGGTCCCGCCGCGCAACAGGCCGGCGATGGCGCCGGCGTGGTCGCCGGGCGCCATGAAGTCCAGGTCGTCGGTGCTCACCTTCACCACGTCGGCGCGGGCAGCCATGCGCGCCAAACGCGCCAGGTAGGCCGGCCGGTCCGGCGTCACTCGCGGGCGACAGTTCGGGTCGAGCAGCACGAGCACGTCGTCGGGCGCCGAGGCCACGAGCGCCTCCATGGTGGTGCCCATGGGCTCGAGCACCATCCCCAGCGTGCCCACGTGGAACACGCGGGTGCCGGCCGGCAGTTCGGCGTCGGCCACCAGCGGCGCCGACGTGTCGGCCAGGTAGAAGCGGTAGGTGGCCGAGCCACCCTCGTCCAGCTCGGCCGCCGCCAGCGTGGTGGGCAGCTCGGTGAACGAGACCAGCCGGTCCGACACGCCGTCGGCCACCAGCTGGTCGTGGAGCATGGTGCCGAAGCGGTCGCGCGACAGCGAGCCGAGGAACGCGACCTCGGTCCCGAGGCGTCCGACGGTGCGCGCCGCGTTGAACGGCCCACCGCCCAATTTGGCCTCGACCCGACCGGCAGGATCGATGACCAGGTCGACCAATGCTTCTCCACCCACGACGATCACGGCGCGCAGGCTACTGTGCCTGCCATGTCCGACCTGGTCCGCACACTCATCCTGTGTGGCATCCTCAGTGGCACCCAGCCGGTGACGGTCATGGGCCTGCTGTTGGTCATGGCCGGCGGGCAGGGCTCGAAGGCGAAAGGCCTGGCCTATCTGGCCGGTGCGTTCCTGGTCGAGTCCAGCATCCTGTTGTTCTCGGGCCTGGTGCTGGGCGACACCGTCAGCAACGTGTCCATCCCCGGTCGCCTGTTCCTCATCATCCGCGTCCTCCTGGGTCTGGCGCTGCTCGTCGTGGGCATCCGCCTGCGCAAGCCGCCGAAGGAACCGCAGCCCGAGATCCCCAAGTCGCTCGAGCGGCTGCAGGGCATGGGCCCGGGCAAGGCGTTCATCGCCGGCATCGCCCTGGCCGACTACCAGGGCCCGGTCATCGGCTCCATGGCCCTCGCCGCGTCCTCGGTGTCGCGCAGCGGTCGCATGGCGGCGCTGGGCCTGTACACGCTGCTCGCCACCGGCATCCCGTTCATCATGTACCTGGTGGTGCTGCGGTCGCAGCGAGCCATGGAGCGCATGAACAACGCCACCGGCTGGGTCATGAAGAACCGCCGCCGAATCGCCTCGTGGTTCGGCCTGGTCATGGGCACGCTGCTCATCGGCGACGCCATGTTGGGCTTCCTGGCCAAGTGAAACCGGGGCCAGCACGGCCCCTTCTCACGGCTCACTACGCTCGCGCGGTGGCCACGCTCGCGTTCACCTCGAACCTTCGCCGACATGTCGACTGCCCCACCGAACAGGTGGCGGGCGACACCGTGGCGGCGTGCCTGTCGGCCTACTTCCAGGTGCATCCGCAAGTGCGCACCTACGTGGTCGACGAGCAGGGCCGCATCCGGCGGCACGTGGCGGTGTTCGTCGGCGGCGAGCAGATCCGCGACCCGGCACGCCAGTCCGACGCGGTGAACGCCGACACCGAGATCACCGTCATGCAAGCCCTGTCCGGAGGTTGACCCATGCAACTGCTCGTCGGTACCCGCAAGGGACTGTTCACACTCGCCCACTCGGCCGCCGGCTGGGCGATCGACCGCGTCGACTTCCTGGGTGAACCGGTGACCGCCGCCGTGGTCGGCCACGACGGCACCATCTACGCCGCGCTGGGCACCGGCCACTTCGGCTCGCACATCTGGCGCCGTGAACCGGGCGGCGAGTTCGAGGAGGTCGCCGCGCCCGCGTACCCGCCGCGTCCCGACGACGCGACCGACGTGTCGCCCATGACGCAGGAGCCGTGGCCGTGGACGGTGCAGCTGTTGTGGACGCTGGAGAACGGGCCTGCCGAGCGGCCCGACGAGCTGTGGTGCGGCACCATCCCCGGTGGCCTGTTCCGGTCGCCCGACCGCGGCGAGACGTGGGAGCTGAACCGGCCGCTGTGGGACATGCCCGAGCGCACCCAATGGTTCGGCGGCGGCTACGACTTCCCCGGCATCCACAGCATCAGCCTCGACCCGCGCTCGCCCGACACGTTGCTCATCGCCATCTCGTGCGGCGGGGCATGGCGTAGCGACGACGCCGGCGCCACCTGGACGGCCACGCGCGGCATGCGCAACGAGTACATGCCGCCGGGCGAGGAGTACACCACCGTCGTGCAGGACCCGCACCGCGTGGCCCGCTGCGCCGCGCATCCCGACGTGGTGTGGAACCAGCACCACAACGGCGTGTTCAAGTCGGTCGACGGTGGCAGCAACTGGACCGAGATCCACGACCGCCCGCCGTCGCAGTTCGGCTTCGCCGTCGCCGCGCACCCCTCCGACCCGCAGACCGCGTGGTTCGTGCCGGCCGTGAAGGACGAGTTGCGCGTGCCGGTGGACGGTCGCCTGGTGGTCAGCCGCACCACCGACGGCGGCGCGTCGTTCCAGGTGTTCGGCGACGGGCTTCCGTCGCGTCACGCCTACGACCTGGTGTACCGCCACGCGTTCGAGGTGGACCCCACGGGCGTCCACCTCGTGATGGGGTCGACCACCGGGTCATTGTGGAGCAGCGACAGCGCGGGTGAACGGTGGGACACCGTGTCGGCCAACCTGCCGCCCATCTACTTCACCCGCTTCGTCTGAGGAGGCCGCCATGACCCGCCCGAACGGCATTCACCACCTGGCCGTCAGCACCGCCGACATCAAGCAGCAGATCGAGTTCTTCAGCGACGTGCTGGGCTGCGAACTGGTCGCGCTGTACTGGATGCACGGTGTGCAGGGGGCGTGGCACGGCTTCATGCGCCTGAACGACACGTCCTCGGTGGCGTTCGTGCAGATGGACGCCATCAAGGGCATCGACCCGGTGCCCGGGGTGACGCACGCGGGCAACGCCGGCGGGCCGACGGCACCCGGCGTCATGCAGCACGTGGCGTTCAACGTCGACACCTACGACGAGCTCATCGCCATGCGCAGCCGCCTGCGCTCGCGTGGGCTGAACGTGCTCGGGCCCATCCATCACGGCATGTGCGACTCGATCTACTTCGCCGGGCCGGAGGGCCTGGCGCTGGAAGTGGCCACGTCGCAGACGGCCATCTCCGGCGATCACTGGATCGACCCCGAAGTGGTCGCGCTGGCCGGCATCGACGCCGACGAGTTGGCCCGCTACCGCACCCCGGCCTCGTACGACGCGCCAGGCGAGCCGCTGTCGAACCCGCCGATCGACTGGGACAAGCCGAACCTGGTGTACCCGAAGCCGGTGTACGAGGCGCTCATGGGGATGAGTGACGACGAGGTCGCCACGCGTCTGAGCGTGACGACCCCGCCGGTGCCCTGAGCCCGAGGGCCCGCGTCGGTCAGCCCTTGCGCGACTCGCGCAGCTCGTCGCGGATCTCCAGCAGGATGTCGTTCGTGCCCGGCCCGTCGGTGGCCAGCCCGCGCCCGGTGGCCTTCCGGTAGGCCTTGATGAGCAGGAACACCACGAACGCGGTGATCACGAACGTGAACAGCGTGTTCAGGAAGTTGCCGTACTGGATGCCCTTCCACGCCTTGTCGCTGAGCACCGTGCACGTGGTCTTGCCCGTGTCGGGGTCCTTCGTGCAGTCGCCGATGAACAGACCCAGCACGCCGTTGAAGATGTCGTTGATGAACGACGTGATGACATCCTTGATGAGCGCCGCCATGATGAACGCGACAGCGATGGTCATGAGGTCACCGGTGAGGATGAACTCCTTGAACTCTTGGAAGAAGCCCCCGACTTTCTTGGCGGACTGCTCGGTGGGTGTGGGCGCGGACATTCGTCTTCCTCCGGAAGTGGTTGCGGGATGCGCCGACCTTAATTCCGCTGACAGAAGACGGGTTACGGATGGGCAAGACTGACGCGATGGCCAACGAACCCGTCACCGACTGGACCACCGACTACGACATCCTCGACCCCGAGTACGTCGTGAACCCGTATCCGGTGTGGGACGACCTGCGCGACACGTGCCCCATCGCCCACAGCGACCGGTGGGGTGGGTCGTGGATGCCCACCCGCTACGCCGACGTGTTCGCCGTGGCGCACGACGTGGAGCACTTCAGCTCGCGCGACATCGGTGTGCTGACGTTCTCGCCCGAGGACCGGCCGCCGGGTGACATCGAACTGCCCCTCCCACCCATCGACGCCGACGGCGACCACCACACCGCCACGCGCCGGCTGCTGCTGCCGTGGTTCTCGCACGCCCGCGTGGCGTCGTACGAGCCGATGACCCGCGAGTTGTGCGGGCGCCTGATCGACGACTTCATCGCCACCGGCCGCGGCGATGCCGCCGCCGACTACGCCCAGCAGATCCCGGTGCGTGTCATCGCGCACGTACTCGGCGTGCCCGGCGACCTGGCCGACCAGTTCACCGGGTGGGTGCGCGACGTCATCGAGTTCGCGCACGACGAGGTGCGCAGCAAGCGCGGCTTCGATGGCATCGTCGGGTTCCTGCTGCAGCAGCTGGCCGACCGCCGCGAGGACCCGCAGGACGACCTCATCAGCGCGCTGCTGCAGAGCGAGATCGACGGCGAGCCCGTGCCCGACCACGTGGTCATGGGCATGGCCGCGCTCACGCTGCTGGCCGGCGTGGACACCACCTGGTCGGGCATCGGCTCGGCGCTGTGGCACCTGGCCACGCACCCGGCCGACACGCAGCGCCTGGTGGCCGAGCCCGACCTGCTGCCGATGGCCATCGAGGAACTGCTGCGCGCCTACTCGCCGGTGACGATGGCTCGCGTGGCCACCGACGACGTCGAGGTGCAGGGCTGCCCCATCAAGGCCGGCGACAAGGTGCTGCTGAACTTCCCCGCGGCGAACCGCGACCCGGAGATGTTCGAACGACCCGACGAAGTCATCCTCGACCGCGCCCTCAACCGGCACGTCGCATTCGGCGCCGGCATCCACCGTTGCGCGGGCGCGAACCTGGCGCGCATGGAGCTGCGGGTCGCGATCGAGGAGTGGCTGCGCCGCATCCCCGAGTTCCAGCTCGAGCCGAACACCGAAGTGGTGTGGGCCGGTGGGCAGGTGCGCGGTCCGCGCACCGGCCCCGTCGTGTTCTGACCCGGCCTCCTCCCCCAAACCTCCGTCAGCGGTTCCTCACCGTGATGGTCGACCGCATCCACGGGTGGATCATGCACTGGAACATGTGCGTGCCCGGAGCAAGCATCGCGATGGTCGTCGTGCCGCCGGGCGGCACCATCTCCTTCGCCGGGTCGAACGGCACCACCGGCTGGGCCGGCGTGGTGAACCCGCCGAGCTGGTTGAGGATGTCGACGATGCCGCCACCGAACTGGCTGACCTCGGTGAACGAGTGGAACTCGCCACCACGGTTGACGACGGTGATCGACTGGCCGGCCTTCAACTCCCCGGAGCCGACCTGGTTGCGCCACTTGGGATGCCCCGGCGGCAGCGCGGCCAGGAACTGGTCGAACGTGGTGTTGCCGTCGCCGACACACGTGTCGGGGCCGATGGCGGCGTTGAAGCTGGCCGCTTCGCAGTTGTCGCGCATGGTGACGGTCAGTGCGCCGTCGCCCTTGGCCGACGTCGAGTCGACGGCGACCACGAGCAGTGCGCCGGCGAGCATGGCGCCCGCCACCGTCGCACGCAGGGCGCGACGAGTCAGGGTGGATGTGTGCGGCATGTTGTCTCCTTCGGGTGGAGTGTTCGTTGGACGATGCGCGCGGTTCATCGGCGGTCCCGACTCCACGAATCCCCACACGATGGTGGTCGCCGGTCCCGTGACAGCGACGGTACGCCTGCCCTCGCTGCAGGTCAATGAGACCATTCGGGCAATTGGTCCCGGGCGTCGGTTGGGCGACGCTGCGCGCAGGAATACAGTCCAGGCATGGGATACAACGACGCTCCGCAGGGCTGGTGGCGCGACTTCGTCGCCGAGCTTCCCGCTCGCACCGCCAAGCTCGCCGTGGTCCGTGCCGACGGCAGCCCGCACGTGGCGCCCGTGTGGGTCGACCTCGACGGTGACGACCTGGTGTTCATGACGAGCGCCGACACCATCAAGGGCAAAGCCATCCTGCGCGACCCGCGAGTGTCGTTGTGCTTCGACGACGAACGGCCGCCCTTCTCGTTCGCCATCGTGTCGGGCACGGCAACGACGTCGACCGATCCCGACGAACTGCTCGCCTGGGCCACCCGCATCGGCGGCCGCTACATGGGGGCCGATCAGGCCGAGGCCTACGGCCGGCGCAACGCCGTGCCGCCCGAGATGGTCGTGCGCGTCACCCTCACCAAGGTGGTGGCGAAGGTCGACGTCGCCGACTGACGCGTTTCTCCCGAACTCGAGTTCTGCGTGACGCCCCGCGACGAGCGAGCCGGGCGGCGTCAGAGGTCGACGTGGCCGGCGATGCACGTCACCGCGCCGCCGCCCACCCACACCGCGCCCGAGTCGTCGCACGAGATGGCCACCTGGCCGGCGCGGCCGAGCGCCGCACCCTGCGACGCCACGTACGGGGGCGCCACGCGGCCGGCGCCGATCAGCCACTGCGCGACCGACGCATTCAGGCTGCCGGTCACCGGGTCCTCGAACGTCTGGCCGTCGTCGGAGAAGAAGGCGCGCACTTCGTACGCGTACGCGTGGCCGTCCGCGTACGGGCCCACCACGCCGAGTTTCAGGTCCATCGGGTTGGGGCGAATGGCGAGCACCTCCGCGGCGCTGTCCAGCAATACGGCCATCCAGCCGGGCCCGTTGTCCACCCATGCCGCGTCCACCACGTCGGCACGGTCGATGCCGAGCGCGGCCACCGCCGCGCCGAGCTCGTCGTCGTTCAGCGGGCCGCTGCGCATTTGCGGCGGCGCGGCGAACGCCAGACCGCCGTCGTCTGCGACCGCAATGTCCACCAACCCCACGCCGCACTGCTGCACCACCCGGCCCGCGTTGCGCGGCACACCGCCGTGCGTCAACCAGGCATGGCACGTGCCGATGGTGGGGTGTCCGGCGAACGGCAGCTCGGTGGCGGGCGTGAAGATGCGCACCCGGTAGTCGGCCGCAGGGTCCGTCGGCGACAGCAGGAACGTCGTCTCCGAGAGGTTCGTCCAGTTGGCGAAGCGGCGCATCTGCTCGTCGGTCAACCCGTCGCCGTCGACCACGACGGCCAACGGGTTCCCGAAGTACGGCTGGTGGGTGAACACGTCGATCTGGGCGAACCTGCGCTGCATCTCCCGAGTCTGCCCAACCCACCGGCCCGTCACGCAGAACTTAAGTGGGGAGGTGGTGCGCCTAGGCCTAGGCTTCTCGCCGTTCACGCGCCCCCACAGGAGGACCCCCATGCGCCGCACCATCGCCGCTCTCGCACTCACTCTCGTCTGCACCATGACCGTCACGTCGTGCGACAAGGCCAAGGAGATCATCAGCTCGGCAGGCTGCAGTGGTCTGCAGTCAGCGGCGAAGGCGCTGCCGGCGAATGGCGACAACATCTCCGACGGCACCATCAAGGGTCTGGCCAGCGCGGCGAAGGCCGTGCAGTCGGCCGTGAACGCGCTCCCCACCGACAAGCTGCCGGCCGACGTGAAGACCACCATCGACGAGGCCGTCGCCGACGCCAACGACGCCGCCGCCAAGCTGCAGAGCGACCCGGCCGCCGCCCGCGAGCAGGCCGGCAAGGCCATCACCTCGCTGCAGTCGGCCATCTCGAAGACCGAGACCGCCCTCAGCTGCTGATCACGAACTCGCCTCGGTCACGGTGAACGGGGCCTCGGCGAGCGTGATGTAGCTGTCGTCGCTCATGAGGCGCACCATGTAGTCACCAGGCGGCAGCATCTCGTCGCCCAGATCGTCGGTCGTGAACGTGTAGGTGCCGTTCACCGTGCGCTCGGTGTACACGAACGCCGAGTACGCGTACATGTCCGCGTCGTCGGCCGAGTAGATGCCCACCCAGTCGAACTTTCGGCCGGGCGCGTTCGCCCATGTGACCTCGATCGACTCACCCGCGGCGACCTCCGCGTCGACCGACACCTCGGGCCGCGCCCCGGGCTCGACCAACCAGAAATTGTTGCGCGACACCTCCACGGGCGCGCCCGCGTCGTCCACGGTGAGCAGCACGGCCTCGTACTCGCCCGGCTGCTGCCCGGCGGTGCCGAGCGCGATCCGTCCGAAGAAGCCGGCCTCTGCGGTGTCGAGCTGGGCGAAGCCGTCGGTGGCGGGATCGCCACCGACGGGCACCAGGACGATGCGGTCGGTCTCGTAGCCGCCGGGAGCGTGGTAGTAGATGCCGATCGGGTCACCGACCTGCACCCGGATGTCGTCGGGCGACACGAACACCGGCGGCTCGACGGGGTCGACGACGATCGTCGAGACCACCCCGAGGTGGTCCGACGGATAGGGCGCGATGCCGATGGACACGTCGCCCACCCCGGGAGGGCCGACGATCTGGCTGTCCTCGATGCTCGCCGCGCCTGCGACGTAGACGTAGTCGATGCGGTCCTGCACCTCGCCGTCGACCAACCGCGGGTACGGGTAGCCGAACGTCCACGTGATGCCGGGATCGGCCACAGGGTCGGGATGCACGCTGCGATACGTGTCGACGAAGCCCATGTCCTCCACGGCGTGCGCGACAGGCCAGTCGACGCTGTACTTCAGGTGCGGTCGCTTCCCCACCATCTCGTCCGTCCAGTCACGGAACGAGGGCGTGTTGAAGTCGCCCGTGAGCACGAGCGGGATGTCCTGGTCGAACGCGGTCGTCCAGCCCTCGGCCTTCGTCGTCAGATCGGCAACGCGCACGTCCTGCTCGTTGGCGAGCACCTCGTCGACCGTCGAGCCGTCACGCACCAACGTCGGCCCGTACGGGTCGGACGGCAGGTGGATGTTGGCGATGGCCACCACCTGTCCCGGCGCGAGTTGCACGTACACGTACCCCTCGCTGTCGGCCGGGGCGATGAGCGGGTATCGCGAGATCACCTGGTGCTGTTCGTCCACGTGCGCCCACCCGACCAGCGCGGCGATGCGGGCTGCGTTGCCGTCGCTCTCCTGCAGGCCGACGACATCGGCGTCCGACGCCTGGATGGCGGCCGCGACCTGACCGATGTCGACCACGTTGCCGCCCAGCCACACGTTGAACGTCATCACCTTCAGCCGCGTGGGGCCGAGCTCGATCCGGTGCCCGTCCTCGCTGAGCGAGACGGGCGGCGCCGTTGACGACGACTCGGTCTCGAGATCGGAACACCCTGCGGCGAGGACCAGGGCGAGGCAGACGATGGCGCGGATCGATCGGCTCGGCATCGCGGGAGACTAGACCCGCGGAGACCGTCAGATTTCCGGACGCGGCGATGCCGACCGGCGAACCGGTCGGCATCGCGTTTCCCAGGGGAGGAACTGTGGCGTGTCAGAGCACGGGGTCAGGTCACGGCACCAGGACCGTGTCGATGATGTGCACCGTGGCGTTGGCGGTGGGCACGTCCATGCACAGCGTCTTCGCACCGTTCACGGTGAGCTGACCCATGTCGTCGCCGAACGTCAGCTCGGCACCGTTCACCGTGGTGGCCTTCCCGGCCTTGATGAGGTCGGCCGAGCTGAGCTTCTCGCCGGCGATCACGTGGTAGGTGAGGATCTTCGTCAGCATGTCGTTGTCGGCCAGGATCGCCTCGAGCTGGTCGGCGGGGATGGCTGCGAACGCATCGTTCACCGGAGCGAAGATGGTGAACGGGCCGTCACCGTTCAGCGTGTCGACCAGACCGGCCTTGGTGACCGCGGTGACCAGCGTGGACAGCAGCGGGTTGTTCGAGGCGGCGGTGGCCGCAGGGTCCTTGGCCATGCCGGCGAAGCTGCCCGCACCGTCGGCCGGGACCGAGGCGCAGCCCGGGCCGCTGGGCTGGAGCGCCATGTCGGTGGGCTCGGCCATCGACGGCGGCAGCAGCACGGTGTCGATGATGTGCACCGTGGCGTTGGCGGTCATCACGTCGGAGCACAGCACCTTGGCGTCGTTCACCGTGGTGCCGTCGGCGCCGAACGAGAGCTGCTCACCCTCCACCGAGTCGAGGTTGCCGGCGCCGCCCAGGCCCGCGGCGTCGTACTGCGTGCCAGCCACCACGTGGTAGGTGAGGATCTTCGTCAGCATCTCCTTGTCGGCCAGGATCGCATTCAGCTGGTCGGCGGGGATCTTGGCGAACGCGTCGTTCGTCGGGGCGAAGATGGTGAAGGGGCCGTCACCGTTCAGCGTGTCGACCAGGCCGGCTGCCTTCACGGCGGTCACCAGCGTGGACAGCAGCGGGTTGTTCGAGGCGGCGGTGGCCGCCGGATCCTTGGCCATGCCGTCGAAGCTGCCGGCGCCCTCGGTGGGCACCGAGCCGCACGCCGGACCGAACGGTGCGGCCATCATCTCGGCGGTGGTGGGGGTGGCAGTGGTCTCGGGGGCCGGCGCCTGCGTGGTGGCGGCACTGTTGCTGTCGCTGCCGCACGCTGCCATGAGCGACAGCGATGCGACCACCGCAAGGCCGAGTGTGGCCCGGCGGCGAGGGGTACGGAAGGAAGGGTTCACGATTGATCCTTTGTTCGTATTGTGGAGATTTCGAGCGACACATTGATTTCAACATCGGCCGTTCACGCCGACGAGAAGTCGATCAGTCGACCAGCACCACGATGCTGTGCTGGCCGGTTGCCCCGCTCGGGAATGGTTCGGAGCGCTCATCCGTCTGGATGGGTCCGTTCTTCTCCGTCGCACGCACCGCAATTGTGTGGCGTCCAGACGTTGCATTCCAAACAAATGACCACTGGCGCCACGTCACGTCGTTCAACTCGTCGGCCAGGCGCGCCGGCTGCCAGTCACCGTCGTCCACGCGCACCTCCACCGCCGAGATGCCGCGCGTCTGCGCCCACGCCACGCCTGCCACGGCCACGCGACCGGCGATGACCGTGGACAGGCCACGCGGCGTGTCGATGCGGCTCTGCACCTTGATGGGCGCGTCGTCCACCCAGCCGCGCTTCACCCAGTACTGGTCGAAGCGATCGAAGCGGGTCAGCTCGATCTGGCGCAGCCACTTGGTGGCCGATACGTAGCCGTACAGGCCGGGCACGATCAGCCGAGCGGGGAAGCCATGGGCCACGGGCAACGGCTCGCCGTTCATGCCGATGGCGATGAGCGCGTCGCGGCCGTCGAGCGTCTCCACCGGGAAGCCGCACGTGTAGCCGTCGACCGAGCGGCCGACCACCTGGTCGGCGCCGCCCTGCACACCGGCTTCCTCGAGCAGGCGGTCCAGCCGCACGCCCAGCCAACGGGCGGTGCCCATCAGGTTGCCGCCCACCTCGTTCGACACGCAGGTGAGCGTGATGTCCGACTCGACCAGCTCGCGGTCCACCAGGTCGGCGAACGTGAGCGTGAGCGGCCGATCGACCATGCCGTCGATGCGCAGCGACCAGGTGTCGACGTTCACCTGCGGAACGGTGATGGCCGTGTCGATCCGGTAGAACTTCGCGTTCGGCGTGAAGAAGGGCGACACACCGGGCACACCGGCATCGATGCCGGCAGGGGCAGCCGGCAGCGGATCGGCCGCGGTGGGCAGCACGAGGTTGCGACGCGACGCAGCGGCGGCCGACGAACGCTGGTTGACGGCCCGGGCTCCCGACCCGAGTGCGACTGCGCCGAGGGTGGTCAGGCCGGCCGAGACCAAGAACCGGCGCCGATCACTCGGTGTCAACTCCGCGATCGTCGGCCGCGGCTGAGGTGTTTGGGGGGCCACGGCCCCCCACGGAGCCCGGG
>CBHWEI010000012.1:0-30437 GCA_966112835.1 uncultured Acidimicrobiaceae bacterium | reverse complement strand
ACGACCCGCGCCAGATCCTCTACGCCCAGCAGAACGCGGCGAAGGGTGCCGAGGTGGCGCGCCTGAAGGCCGAAGGCGTGGAGTACGAGGAGCGCATGGAACGGCTCGAGTCGGTCACATGGCCGATGCCGCTGCAGGAGCTGCTCGAGGCCTGCTTCCAGCCCTACCGTGCCCGCCACCCCTGGGTGGCCGAGGGCCCGTCACCGAAGTCGATCCTGCGCGAGATGCTCGAACGCGGCGACACGTTCGCGTCGTTCATCCGTCGCTACCGGTTGGACCGAAGCGAGGGCCTGCTGCTGCGCTACCTCACCGACGCGTGGCGCACGCTCGACCGCTCGCTGCCCGACGACGCGTACGTCGACCAGTTGGAGGACATCATCGAGTGGCTGGGCGCGCTCATCCGCGCCACCGACGCCACACTGCTCGACGAGTGGGCCGCGCTGGCCGGCAAGCCGGTGCACGACCACCAGGCGCCCGAGGCGCTCACGAACCTGGACACCGGACCTCCGGCGGCATGGCGCACCGCGGTGCGGACCGCGGCGTTCGGCTGGGTGGAGCTGCTCGCCCGTCGTGCTCACGGCACGCTCGCCGAGCGCACCGGCTGGGAGGAGTGGCGCATCCGCGACGCCATGTCCCCGTACTGGGCCGAGTACGAGGCCATCGAGACCGATGGCGACGCCCGTGCGGCGACGCACTTCCGCCTGGTCGAGTCGCCCGGCACGTGGACGGTCCATCAGACCCTCTGCGACCCGGCGGGCGACGGCGAATGGCGCCTCATCGCCACGGTCGACCTGGCGGTCGCCGCAGCTGACGGCGCACCGTCGTTGCAACTCGAACACCTCGGACCCGACCCGTCGATCGCGTGACGGTGGTCAGCCTCCGTCGAGCCAGCCGAGGTTCCGCAGGCGGACCACATCGCCGTTGAGGATGTCGACGTACGCGACGCCGGGGAACACCCGCTCACGAGGGTCCAACCGGTCGAGGTCGGGTGACGCGGCCAGCCCGGTCAATGTCGTGCGGGTGCCGAACGCCAACCACTGCCCCGCGTGCAGGTCGGAACGGCGGGTCTGCACCGAGACGACGAGCATCGCCGCGACCACGACCGTGGCGAACCCGGCCCGACCTGCGACGGGTACCCGCTGCCACCACGGCTGCGCCAGCGCGACCAGGCCGACGAGCATCACCGGGAACAGCGGCAGACCCACCACCGCGACGTACCGGCCGGGGATCCGGGGTGACACCGACCGCAGCAACGCCGAACGGGTCCAGGCGAGGGTGAGCAACTCCAGGACCGCGACCGACGTGAGGGTGACGGCGATGCGGAACCGGCGACCGCTGCCGCGCAGGGTCCGCAGGCCACACGCCACGAGCCCCACGACCACCACGGCCCACATGGACGCCCAACGATGGTCGATGATGGACCCCACGCCGCGCACCACGAACGCCACCATGGTTGCCGGGTCGTGCAGCCGCGGCGGCGACGGGTCGGGTGGCAGCACGAGCACCCGGTACACCGCCGGCTGGCGGCCGTAGGTGACCAACCAGAGCAGGTACAGGCCCAACGGAGCGGCAGCGACAAGGGCGGCCCGACGGCGACGCCGTACCAACAGCAGCACCACCACACCCGCCACACCGGCGACGGCTGCGGAGTGCAGCAGCACGGCGACGCACCCGAGCGCCGCGCCGACCACATCGCGTCGGCCGACCGGGCGATCGGTCTCGACGAGCAGCAGTTGCGCCATGAACAGCGCGGACGCGATGGCGAAGATGGTCTCGGGCGCCCAGAACATGACGTTCCCGAGCGACCCCCACACCAACAGCAGCGGCGCGGCGACCGCCACGAACAGGCGCAGCAGTCCGAGCGCGTGCATGGTGGCCCGCACGACGCTCACCACACCGACCAGGGCGGCGACGATGGTGACCACCCACGGCGTGTACGACATGAGCCCGAACAGCTTCGCCAGACCCAGGTTCCACACCATCATCCCGGCCATCAGGTGCTCGTTGTGCCGGCGGAAGAGCAGGTCGAGCAGGCCGTGCCGTTCGTACACCTCCAGCCGGGACCCGAACATGGTGAGGTCGTCGAACACGAACCACCAGGCGTGGCGATAGGCCAGGAACAGGCCGACGGCGAACGTGCAGGTCAGCACCCAGAACACCGTGCCGGCCAGGTCGGGGCGGGTGCGCAGGCGTTGCATCGTCGTCCCGTCCGCCACGTCGTGACGTTACCGGACGTCACTGGCGTGCGGTCGGGGTCGGATCGGGGTCGGGGTCGGGGTCGGGGTCCGAGTCGATCGTCGCGTGGGGTCCGACCGGTTCGTCACCATTGGACCTAGTTCACATGTCCACTACGGAACGGGACCAGGACGTGCCGATGCAATCGATGCCCTCCCACCCGGAGCGAGCAGACCCTGGGGAATGATTCCGATGACGAAACACAAGTGGCTGGCCACGACCGTGGCCGCTCTCGCACTGGCCGGACTGGCCTCGACCTCGTTCGCGCAAGGCGGCGCGGGTGGCGGCGGCACGGGCGGTGGCGGCGGCGGCACGACCGTGACCGGCGCCGACCTGCAGATCAGCGGCTCGGCCAGCACCGGCTCGCCCGATCCCGGCTCGGTGTACACCTACTCGTTCCTCGTGAAGAACAGCGGCCCCAGCTCGGCCACCAACGTCGTGCTCTCGGACATGGTGCCGGCCGGCACCACGCCGAACCTGGCCATGATCCAGGGCGGCAACACCCCGTGCCCCATGTGGGGCGACCTGGATGGTTCGAGCACATGGCGCTGCGACCTGGGCACCATCGCCAAGGGCGGACAGACCACCGTCATCGTCAGCGTGGTCGCGCCCGAGGTGGCCCAGACCATCACCAACACCGCGTCGGTGGCGTCGGCCGTGGCCGACCCGAAGCCCACCAACAACGCGTCCACCGTGTCGGTCACCGTGAAGGCGCCCACCGGCGGCGTGTGCAAGGGCGGCGTGTGCGACACGGTGCCGACGGCACAGGCCGCGACGTGCGCCGTCCTCACCAGCGTCACCGCACCGGTCGGCTACTACAGCGTGTGGGCGGCCGTGTGGAACGACTTCACCATCCAGAGTTGCAGCACCAGCCTGGAGACCGTGACGGTGCAGGTGACCGAACGCAACGCGGCGACCGGCGGCATCGAGTACGACATCACCTACCCGGTGACGTTGAGCGCCGGCCAGAACCTGGGCATGGTGCTGGACAACGACTTCGCCCCGTTCGACACCACCTACGACATCTCGTACACGGTGCGTGACAGCGGCGGCAACGTGCTGAGCACGGCGTCGACGCAGGCCACCACCCCGCCGCGGCCCTGAGCGACCTGCGGTCACTCCGTGGGGACATCTCCACGGGGTGACCGCGCCACACCCGCAGTCCCGTCACCTGCCGCCGTCGCCCGGGCCAGCACTCCCTTGGCCGCGGCGACGGCGGTGGAGAACGTGGCCTGCAGCAGGTAGCCGCCGGTGGGCGCCTCCCAGTCGAGCATCTCGCCCACCACGTAGGTGCCCGGCCGGCGGACCAGCATGAACGTCTCGTCCACCTCGTGCAGGGCCACGCCCCCCGCCGACGAGATGGCCCGGTCGATGGGTGCGACGCCGTCGAGCGCGATCGGTATGGCCTTCACCAGCGCGGCCAGCGTCGCTGCGTCGCGCGGCAGCGGTGCTGCGCACACCTCGCGCAGCAACGCCACCGCGGTGGGCCCGAAGCCGGCGATGCGCCGCAGCGTGCTCGACGTCGAGTCCTTCGGCCGGGCACGCCCCAACCGCTGTGCCAGGTCGCCTTCCGAGACGTCGGGGTGCAGGTCCACCGTCAGTGTCGCCGCGCCGTCGGCCTCCAGCGTGTCGCGCGCAGCCGCGGCCACCACGTACACGGGACCGCCCTCCAGACCGGTGTCGGTGATCACCATGTCGCCACGAGCGACGCTCGACCCCACGCGCAGCGCGACGTTCTTCACCGGTTCACCCGCATGTCGTTCCACGAACTCGGCGGACCAGTCGCGCAGCACACCGCAGTTCGCCGGGCGCAGCGGCCGCACGTCCACGCCCGCAGACACGAAGTGCGGCACCCACCCACCGTCCGAGCCGACGCGTGGCCAGCTGGCACCGCCAAGGGCGAACACCGTGGCATCGGCGGCGAGGGACGCGACCACACCGTCCGGGCCGCGCAGCAGCGACGCGCCGTCGGCGTCCCACCCCTCCCAGCGGGTGCGGGTGCGGATGACCACACCCAACGCGTCGAGGCGACGCAGCCACGCGCGCAGCAGTGGTGTAGCTCGCAGCGACGACGGGAACACGCGGCCGCTGGTGCCCACGAACGTCGGTTGGCCCAACCCCGCACACCACTCGCGCAACGCACCCGCGTCGAAGGCGCGCACGGCCGGCGCCAACCGTTCCTGCTCCACGCCGTAGCGCGTGACGAGACGATCGGTCGCCTCGCCATGGGTGAGGTTCAGACCGCTGCGACCGGCCAGCAGCAGCTTGCGACCCACCGACGGCATGTGCTCGACCACCGTCACCGCCATGCCGCCGGCGGCCAGCACCTCGGCAGCCATCAGCCCGCCCGGTCCGCCACCGACGACCAACGCGGTGGCACCGGCGCCGATGGGCGCGGCAGGCACGTCGGGAGCGGTCATCGGCGCAGCGTACGGGACACCTCGGTCGTCTCGCCCCCACGACAGGGCCGGCGATGTGGAACGATCGTGCGATGCCGCGTTCGGTGCTGACGACCACCCCGTGGCGACGGGCGTGGGTCGCGCTGTGGCGCCGGCCGTCGCTGCTCGTCGCCGCGCTGCTCGTCGGTGGTGTCGTCGGCCTGGTGGCCGCGGCGCCGGTGCTGTTCGTGTCCAGCGTGGGTGCGGGCGCGGTGCAGGTGCAGTGGGCGAAGTCGTGCCCGGCGTCGGTGGCGCCCACGATGGACCCCGGCCCTCCGGACTTCGCCGGCACACCGCCCGACGAGTTCCTCGATCCGCTCGACCGGCTCACCACTGCGGTGGGTGACGATCACACGTTCGCCACGCCCGAGCACATCCAGGCCAACTACAGCGCGACGCCCGTGACGTTCGGCGACAAGAAGAGCAAGATCGGATTCATCAACCGGCCGGGTGCGCTGGACCACGTCGATCGGATCGGCACGTCGGTGGACGGCGAGATCTGGATCCCCGACACGCTGGCGAACGACTTGGGTGCCGGACCAGGCGACAGCATCCTCATCGGCGGAGGAACGGGCATTCCGGTGGTGGTGGCCGGCGTGTTCCGCGACCTGGCAGCGCGTCCGCTCGACCAGTACTGGTGTGCCGCGAACAAGGCGATCGTCCCGCAGAACCTGTTCGGCGAGATCTTCCCGCCGCCAATGGCCATCCTCACCGACCACGTCAACCCCGACCTACGGGTCGCAGGATCACTGATCTTCTCGCGCTACGTCGCGCCGTTCGCCGTCCCACCCCGGACCGTGGCCGACGCCCGGCAGCGGCTGCACGCCACCGAAGGCCTGCGCGACCGGGTCGAAGCCGCGAACCCCGGTGACAGCATCGTCGCCGGCATCGATCGCCTCGCGGATCGCGCCCAACTCGTTCGCGACGCGGTGCGCGACACCACGCTGCCCGTCGCACTGCTCGCCATCGGCTGCGCGCTCGCACTGGCCGCCGTGCTCGGCACGTTGTGGATGCGCGTGCGCCGCAACAGCGGCATCGCGCTCACCACCATCGGCGTCTCGCCCTCGGCCATCGGCGCCAAGGCCGCCGCCGAGACCGCGCTGCCGCTGCTGGTAGGTGGTGCGCTGGGCACGCTCGTCGCCCGCTGGTCGATGGGCGCATGGGCGCCGTCCACCACGCTCGAGCCGGGCACCGTCGGTCGGTCGTTCGCTGTTGCGGGCATCGCCGTCGCCGTCGGCCTGGTGCTGGTGGGCGTGACCGCCGGGTGGACCAGTCGTTCGCTGCTGCGGGTGGCCGCTCCCCCGCGGCGCAGCGTGCTGCGCTACATCCCCTTCGAACTGGTCTTCGTGGCGGTGGCGTGGTGGGCGGCTCGCGACTTGCAGCCCGAGGCGCTGGTGGCCATCGAGGGCAAGCACGTGGTGGACACCGGCTCGTCGGTACTGCTGCTGCCGCTCGCAGTGCTGGCGCTGGCCGCGTCGCTCACCGCACGGTTGTGGTTCTGGGTCACGGCGCGGCGGCGCTCGGCCACGCTGCCGTCGCGGCTCGCCCCGCGGCTCGCCGTGCGACGGCTGCAGTTCGGGGCGCGCACGGGCAGCGCGCTGCTGGGCGCCGGCACCCTGGCACTCGGCGTGTCGGTGTTCGGGCTGGCCATGAACGCGTCGCTGGCACGCACGGGCGATGCCAAGGCGGCAGTGTTCGTGGGTGGCCGCTCGTCGCTGCTCATCGCTGCGCACCTGCCCGCAGGGGTGAAGGACGCGTCGGAGGTGTGGGTGCGCAAGGAGGTGGAGTACGCGGGCGTGCCGGTCGACGTGGTGGCCATCGACCCTGCGTCGTTCGCCGATGTCGCATTCTGGGACGACGCGTTCGCCGACCAGTCGCTCGCCCAGCTCATCGACTCCATCGACCGGCCGGCAGACGACGGCACGGTGCCGGCGCTGCTGGTGGGCGAGGCGCCACCGTACGGCGAGCTCACCAACCCGAAGCGCCCCGGCGACCCCATTCCCGTGCAGGTGGTGCACACCGTGCGTGCCTTCCCCGGCGCCGGCCGCGACCGACCAACACTGGTCACCACCGTTGCCGCGGTGGACGGAGGTCCCATCGGCTTCCGTCACTACGTGTGGGCCAACGGCTCGTACGAGGCGTGGCGACCGAAGCTGCAGGACCTCGGCGCACAGCCGCTGCTCGGCCTGAACCGCCAGCAGGCCATCGACGGCTCGGTGCTGCAGTTCGCGACGTGGTCGTTCGACTTCGTCCGCGCCCTGGGCGTGTTCGTCGGTCTGCTCGTGGTGGCCGCGCTGGTGCTGCACCTGTCGGCCCGCCAACGGCAGCACGCGTTGGAGTTCGCGTTCCTGCGCCGCATGGGCTTCTCGGCCCGGCGGCACTGGGGTGCGCTCGTGCTCGAGACCGCGGGCCTCGCCTCGGTGATGGTGGTGCTCGGTGTGTCGTCGGCGTTGTTCAGTGCCCGCATCATCAGCCCGTACGTGGACCCGTTGCCGTCGCTGCTGCCCGACCCGCTGTCGGTGGTGCCGTGGCAGTCGGTGGTCGGCGTGTTCGCGATCGCGTTGCCCGTGGTGCTGGGCGGCACGGCCGCCGCGCAGGCCGCGGGCAGCCGGGTCGACGTGTCGGAGGTGCTTCGTGACGGCACCTGAGTTCGCGCTCACGGCACGCACACTCGGCGTGGACTACCGCACCGTGGACCGTGTGGTGACCGCGGTCGACGCCGTGTCGGTCGACGTCCACCACGCGCAGTTGCTCGTACTCGCCGGGCCGTCGGGCTCGGGCAAGAGCAGCCTGTTGCGCACGCTCGGCCTGCTCGACCGGCCGACGCGCGGCACCGTGCAACTCGACGGGGTGGACACCGACGCGTTGGGCAACCGTGCCCGTCGCCAGCTGCGCAGGCGACGCCTCGCGTACGTGCACCAGCGACCGGTCACGAACCTGGTCGACGACCTGACCGCAGCCGAGCAGGTGCGCTTCGCCCGTGCGGCACGCGGCCTGTCGGCCATCGACCCGCTCCCGGTGCTCGAACGGTTCGGCATTGCCGGGCGGGCCACGGCGCGGCCCGCGCACCTGTCGGGCGGCGAGCAACAGCGCCTGGCCATCGCCATGGCCGCGGCGGTCGAGCCGGCCGTGCTGTTCGCCGACGAGCCCACCGCCGAGCTCGACCGGCACCACGCCGACGAAGTGATCGCAGCGCTCGTACAGGTGGCCGCCAGCGGCCGCGCCGTGGTGGTGGCCAGCCACGACCCGTCGATGGTCGAGGCCGCACACGCGGTGCTGCACCTTCGCGAAGGCCGGACGGTGGAGGGATGACCGCCGCGCCCGACACCACCGCGACGGCGTCGCTCACGTCGCCCATCGTCGCCGATGCCGTGCGGCGTTGGTTCATGTCGGGCGACGAGCGCATCACCCCCGTGGACGGGGTGGACCTGGCCGTCGCCGCGGGCGAGGTGGTGGTCCTCACCGGGCCGTCGGGCTCGGGCAAGACCACGCTGCTGCAGATGCTCGCCGGCTTCCAACGACCCGACGACGGTGCCGTGCACTGGCACGGCACGTCGGACGCGACACCCGCGTGGGACGTGGTGGCGGTGGTGCCGCAGACGCTCGGTCTGCTGGCCGAACTGACCGCCGCCGAGAACATCGCGCTCCCGCTGCTCGCCCGGGGCGACGACCCCTCGGCGGCACAGCTCGCGGTCGACGTGGCCCTGCGCGACCTGCGCGTCGACCACCTCGCCCACCGCCTGGTGGGCGAGGCGTCACTCGGCCAGCAGCAACGCGTCGCCGTCGCCCGCGCCGTGGTTGGCGGCTCGCGGGTGATCATCGCCGACGAGCCCACCAGCCACCAGGACGCCGAGCACGCCGACGTCGTGCTCGCCGCGCTCCGCGCTGCGGCCGACCGCGGTGCCGCGTGCGTGCTGGCCGGTCACGACCCGCGGCTGGCCGCGGTGGCCGACCGGGTGCTGCACCTGGAGGCCGGCCGACTGGCCCGGTGACGCGACGATGCCCGCCGGGGGGGCGGCGGGCATCGTCTCCTTCCGGTCGGGAGACCGGTGTCGGGTCAGGTCAGCGGGCGACCGTGGTGGGACCGAAGGTTCCACCCTGGTTGGAGTCGACGAAGACCTGAACGGGACCGGCCGCCGGAGCGGCACCGTTGCGCAGACGCAGGTCCCACGCGCCGGCCACCACCGTGGTGGTTGCCGAGGCGGGCTGCCCGTTCTGCGGGTTGATCCAGCGCACCGTGATGACGGCGCCGTCGATCGCACCGGTACCCGTCACACGGAAGTCGTTCTGCTTCCACCGAGCGCTGGCCACCGTGACGGTGTCGTTGCGGGGTGTGATGGTGACCCGGTCGGCTCGGCTCTCGCCGGTGCCGGTGTCGGTGACGGTGATCTGGAAGTACAGCGGACCGGCGCTCATGCCTGCCTTGTAGAAGGGCATCGTGAAGCCGGCGTTGATGGCCGTCGGCGTGGTGATGACCACCTTGTTCGGGCTGAGCGGGTCGATGATCTCGACACCGGTGGCGGAGGCCAGCTGCACCCACTGGTAGGTGAACCCGGCTCCAATGGTGGACAGGCTGCCGTTCAGGACGACCGGGGTGTTGCGCACCACGTTCGCCTGGTCGGGGCCGGCGTTCGCCACGACGGGACCCTGCGGCACGATCGGGCCGACCCGGTTGGACTCGGGGCCCGCGCTGGGGTTGATGTCGTTGACGGCGGCAACCGTGAACCAGTACTGGGCGTTGCCGGTGAGGCCGGTGACGGTGCCCGTGGTGCCCGGACCGGCGAAGGTGACCGTGCTCGCAGGCGGCTGACCGCCCGACGACGAGGTGTACACGTTCACCACGTAGTGGTCGATGGCCAGCGCGGGTGCCACCGGGTCGGCGGCGTTCCACGTCAGCGTGACCGACTGCAGGCCGGGCACCGCCGACACGATGTCGGTCTTGGCCGCGGTGGGCAGGTTGGTGATGGTGTACGTCGCCGACGAGATGGCCGACGGGTTGCCCGACGGGTCGAAGCCGGCGAAGGTGATCGTCGACGAGGCGCTCACGTGGATGGGACCGGTGTAGTGCAGGGCGGTCGCCGTGCTGCCACCTGCGTTGTCGATGGGGTCGGAGCCGTCGGTGGTGTACCAGATGTCCACGCCGGGCTCGCTCGCGGTGAGCTTCACGTCCTGCGCCAGGGCGTAGCTGCCCGACCCGGGCGAGGCCGTGATCGTGGGTGCCACCGTGTCCTCCACCACGCTCGGCGTCGCCGCCGGGAAGGTGAGGCCGACGGAGCTGACCGAGACGACCTCGATGTTGTAGTCACGCGACGGGTCGAGGCCCGTGATGGTCGTGCCGGTGGCGAGCGGGTTGCCGATGCGGCGACCGATCTCGACCTGCTCGCCGCCGCTGACCGAGGTGTCGACGGCAGTGACGCGGTAGCCCAGGATGGGCTGCGTGCCGGGAAGGGCGACCGCAGGGTCCCAGTGGACCGAGATGGTGCCCGAGCCAGGCACGCGTGCGGCGGCGATGTTGGTGGGTGCCGGCGGGCCGCTCTGCAGCGGGCCGTTCGGGCAGCCGCCGAAGCCGGGGCCGCCCGCCTCGCCGAACTCGGCGATGGTGAGGCCCTGCCGGTTGGCGGCGGCGTCGACCAGCTGCCAGGCCATGGCGCGCTCGCCCAGGCTGGCGTCGGCGGCGATGGCGGCGACGGCCGGATCGTCGAAGACGTAGGTGGCCACGAAGGTGGTGCCGTTCACCTCGAGCTTCGAGGAGTAGCCGCCGTTGGGGCCGGGCTGGAAATCGCCGAGCACGGCGCGGATGTCGCGCTTGCCGATGGCGGTGTCCACCAGGGCCGGCTCGATGATGCGCTGCTCGAACTGGTCGGCGGGAACGCCGGCGATGTGGCCGGTGACCGTCATGGTGGTCGGCGTGACCAGCACTGCGTCGGACGCCTGGACGTCGGCGACGGTGGTGGTGCCCACGGCCTGGCCGTCGAACAGGACGGACACTTCGTCGCCGGGAATGATGTCGGGGGTGACGTTCATGCCGGTGCCCGCACCCCAGCAGTAGCCGCCGGGGTGGTTGATCTCGAACGCCACGCCGCCTGCGTCGACCATGGCCTTGGCCGAGCCGACGATGCCGACGCCCGGGCGGAACACCTCGAGCGTGGCCTCCTGGCCGGCGCGCTCCTCGTAGCCCTCGACCGACACGAAGTCGCGATCGGGGAAGACGACGATGTTGTCGGGGAAGGTGGGGACCGGCGCTGCTGCGGCGCCGGCCGAGTTCACCCAGGCGCCCAGGGCGCCGAGTGACAGTGCAGTGGCTGCGGCGGCTGCCGCGACCTTGGTACGCCGCTGGACCCGCGAGGGGTACGACGTGGGTGCGCGCCCAGAGCGCGCGGTCGTCGAAGACCGTGACATGGTGTGATGCTCCCGTATGTGTTGCTTGCCCGCTGAAAGGAAACCGCCACTGTGAGTGCCCGTCGTGACGAGTTCCTGCACCCACTGTGCACGTCGCGGAACGGTCGAGGCAATGAGTCATCTCCTGTAGGACGATGGTCGTAGGTCGGTGTCCTAGGACAACCGCGGGGTCCATGGACCGACCGACGATCCGTGCTCGTCCGCCCACCGCAGGCGCGACTCCGCCGACGTGCTTGACCCTTGGCCTACTTCGATTGGTCCCAGTTCAGGAATGGTGACCGCGCTGCGCGCACGACGCCGCCGAGAGCACGATGACGCCTACAGCACGATGACAATGGTGCCGTAGGGCGCCCAGCGGTACAGCGCCTTGGCCTTCGCCGGGTCCAGCCGCGTGCAGCCGTGCGACAACGGCCAGCCCAGGTCCTGCACACCCTGCACCACCTTGCCGTGCTCGACGGGCAGGCTGTGCGTGCCCACCGAGCTGGTGGTGCGCTGGTAGCGGACCATGTAGTTGGCCGTGCCGCAGGTGCCCTCGCAGTAGTGCATGGTGAGGCTCTTCGAGTACACGCGGAACACACCGGGCTGGTCGTAGCCCGAGGCCGTGCGGATGCGCCGGCCGGACATGAGGAACGTGTCGCTCACCCGGCCGTCGGACTCGACCAGCCACACCTGCTGCTGGTCGGACTGGATGACGACGCGGCGACCGGTTCCCGAGTTCTTCGGCAACGGCAGCATGGCGTTGCCGGTGCGCAGCGTGATGGTGCCCAGCGTCTTGATGGGTCGCAGGTAGCCGTCGAGCGCGTCGAGCTGCACGGTGATCGACGAGCCGGGCGCGCCCGGTGCCCGGAACCAGAACGACAGCGATCCGGCGCCGTGGTAGGCCAACCCGGTCTGCAGCAGGCGGCCGACGTTGCGGTAGCGGATGATCTTCGTGCCGGCCGGCACGGTGACGCCGGTGACGTGGAACCACCCCGCTGCGGTCACCGAGTCCCGCGCCATCACGATGCCCTTCGGCGCGGGCACGGTGGTGGGCGGTGCCGTGGTGGGCGGCGCCGTGGTGGGCGGCGCCGTGGTGGGCGGGGCAGTCGTCGGCGGAGCAGTCGTCGGCGGTGCAGTGTTCGGCGGCACGGTGTCGGGCGGCAGCGTGGTGCCGGGGTCGGTGACGACCACCGTCGTCGCACCGGAGTCGATGGGGGCGCCCAGGTCGGGACGCGCCACCACCGGCTGGCCGGCGGCCAAGGCGGCGGTCGTCATGCAGGCCAGTGCCACGGAGGCGGCGGCCACGATGGCGGCGGGACGGCGGAACGACACGCGGCTCAGTCGTTGTCGAGCTTGTCGATGACCTTGTGGGCGATGTCGGCCAACTTGCCCTTCACGCCGCCCTCCTGTGCCGCCTGTTCGAGCTCGGCGTCGACGATGCCCAACCGAGCTCGCTCCGAGTCGAGCACCCCGATGTGGCCGTCGTTGTCGGCGTCGAACGCCTCGAGCTCGGCCTCGTCGGGGATGTGCGGTTCGTTGGAGCCAGGCTCGTGTGCAGTCGGCATGTGGCCAGTATGGCCCGCGGGGTCCTGCCGATCCGGGTATCCCCCGCGGCCCCTCAGGGTCGGGCGCTGCGCGCCAGGGTGACGGTCGAGGTGCCCAACTGACGCCACTGCGGCCGCGGCGTGAGCCACCACACCAGGCCGACCATCACCGCGGGGGCGACCACCATGAAGACCACTTCGATGCCCGTCACGTGCCAGTCCTCCCACAGCGGACCGAGCAGCGCCGAGTACTCGGGGAAGAACCAGCACAGCGGCTCGTAGCGGAAGTGCTCGATGCGGCACTGCCGGTTGGCCGCCGGGAGCATGTAGAACACCGAGCCGGCGATCGACACCCACGCGCTCCACAGCGCGAGCAGCGCGCCCAGCATCCAGGCGCCCAGCCGATGCGCCGACTGCAGCCGCTCGGTCACCACCACGGCGGCCGGCACGACGCCCAACAGGAAGAAGCGCGGCCCGAACGCGAACCCCGCGTACCACGCCCACCACTTCGAGTAGAGCGGGACCATCACGATGACGAGCAGCGTCAGCGTTCGCCGCCAGGTGCGCACCACGTCGGTGTCGTCCGACGTCCGCACCGATCGCAGGAACAGCCCCGGCTGGAACCACACCAGGCCACGGCCGAACGAGAACAGGATGCCCACCAGGCCGAAGACCAGCGGATAGCCGAACCGCGCCACGTTGCCCCACGGCAACAGCTCCGAGAACCGGCCGATCTCGTCCTCCACGTACTTGCTGAAGCTCAGGTGCCCGTTCGACCACGTGGCGTCGGCCACCACCATCGCCGCGGCGGCGACGGCCGCCCCCACGAACCACGGGTTGCGCCGGCGCACCAGCATGACGACTCCGACGACGCCGAGCGCGAAGACCTGCACGGGGATGCACGCCGCACCCACGGCCATGACGGCCGCACCGATGGCGCGCGTGCGAGTGCGCCCGCCGTCGAGCGTCAGTAGCGCGCCGTACGACACCAGCATCAGCGCGAACGCCTCGGCGTTGAAGCCGGTGACGTACAGCGAGAACATCGAGAACGTCGTCAGCGTCACCACGCCAACAGCGAACTTCGTGCCGCGCAACGCGTGCAGGCGCGCGCCGATGAGCAACGACCACGCCACCCACACCAGCAGCACGAACTGGTCGATCGTCCACTGGCCCAGGCCGATGGCGCGGCCCAACCGGTACGGCACCACTGCGACGGCCGACAACACGATCGAGTACTTGATGAACGTGCCGTGCCCCGACGCGAGCACGAACACCGCGTCGCGGCGCATGCGATCGTCGACCGAGCTCATGGGCGGCATCGCGGCGAGCAGCGCGAACACGGCCAGCACGGCGCTGGTCGCCAGGCTCCAGCCGAGCACCCGTCGTCGGTCCCGCATCGGCGCGGGAACCTAGCACCGGCATCCACCGGCGGGGGTCGCCGGTGTGGTTCGCCGGTGTGGCGTCAGCCGGCGAGCGCGGCCTTCACCTTGGCGGCGATGGCAGCACCGTCGGCGGTGGGTCCGGCCTTGCCGCGCACTGCGGACACCACCCGGCCCATGGCCTTCATGCCGGTGGCGCCGTCGGCGGCCGCGGCGGCGATCTCGTCGGCGATGATGCCGTCGAGCGCGGCTTCGTCGAGCGCGGCCGGCAGATATGCCTCGAGCACGGCGGCCTCGGCCCGCTCGCGTGCGGCCTTCTCGGTGCTGCCCGCGGTGACGAACGCATCGGCCGTCTCGTGGTGCTGGCGCGCTTCCACCGCCAGTACGGCCAGCGCCTGCTCGTCGGTGAGCACCACCTGCTCGGCACCGGCGGTCTCGGCCACCGCGACGGCCGACAGCGCCTGGCGCAACGCCGACAGCGACACCTCGTCGCGCGCCTTCATCGCCACCGTCAACGCGGCCTGCATCTGGTCCTTCACGCTCTCGCTCATGGCGCCAAGGGTACGCGGTGCGCCAGTATCACCAACCGTGAATACGTTGCTGGGTGCCGTCGGAGACCTCGTCGAGGACGTGGTCGTCCATCTGCTGGAGGACGTAAACGTCGCCAGCGACACCCGGTCGGTGGTCACCCGCCGGCGCGGCGGTAGCGCGGCGAACATGATCGAGGCCGCATGCCGGGCCGGCGGACGGGCGCGCTTCATCGGTCAGGTGGGCGACGACCCCACGGGCCGCTGGCTCACCGAGCAGCTCGAGGCCGTGGGCGCCGATGTGGTGGTGCGGTGGCGCGGCCGCACGGGCACCATCGTCGTGCTGGTCGACCCGTCGGGCGAGCGCACCATGCTGGCCGACCGCGCCGCGTGCACCGAGCTGACCGACCCCGACCTGGCGTGGTTGGACGGGCTGCACACTCTGCACATCCCCTACTACTCGTTGGTGGGCGAGCCGCTGGCGGCCACCACCACGACGCTGGCGCAGTGGTGCAACGAGCGCGGCATCCGTGTGTCGGTCGATGCGTCGTCGGCTGCGTTGCTGCAGCACGACGGCGCCGACGTGGCGCTCGATCGCATGGCCGCGTTGCGCCCCGACGTGGTGCTGGCCAACGAGCTCGAGGCCGAGGTGCTGGGCGCCGGGCTGCACCCCGATCGCCTGGGGGGCGCGACCGTGGTGGTGAAGCACGGGTCGGCGCCGGCCGTGGTGCTGCAGCACGGCCTCGACGCGATCACGGTGCCTGGCGTGCGGTTGGACGACGTGCGCGACACCACCGGCGCCGGCGACGCGTTCGCCGCGGGTCTGCTGCTGGCGCTGGCCGGCGGCGACGACATCGCCGCGGCGGTGCGCCACGGTCACGACGTGGCCGCGTCGGCCCTTCGCGGCAGGTAGGCCATCGCCGCACCCGCCACCAGCGCGAGCACCACGACGACCAGGCCGACGGTGGTGACGACGTTGGGCGGGAAGCCGCTCTGCCCGGGGCTGCCGCCGGCGATGCCCCAGGGGAGCGAGCCCGCCTCGACGACCGAGGTGACCCACTGCCAGATGGCCACCGACAACGCGCCGAGCACGATGCCCACACCCCAGCGCGACCCGGCGATGAAGCCCAGGTAGGCACCCACCACCAGCAGGAGCAGCACCAGGATGCGCATCCACGTGGTGATGGGTGGCACCTGGGCATGGCTGATGCCCAACTCCAGGAACAGGCGGCTCTTCCACCACAGCGCCGGGCCGATGCCCACGTCGCCCGAGAAGTTGTCGGCGAAGGTCGCGCCGCCGGTGGGCAGCATGGGGCCGACCACCAGCGCCAGGCCGCCCAGCAAACCCACCGCGCCGACGGCCGGATGGATGCTCGGCAGCAGGTCGTCGCCCACCGCGGTGAACGACAGCAGGAACACCACCGCGCCCAGGACCGCTGCGGCGACGGCCATCCAGAAGCCGACGTCGAGCGTGGTGGACAGCGTGTAGCGGTACGAGCTCTCGCCGAAGCCGCGCTTCAAGGTGTCGACGATGGACACGGCGTCGCCGACCAGCCAGGCCATGAACCCGGTGAGCGCCAGGCCCGCGCCGCCGGCCAGTCCGGTGCCGAAACGACGGCCGCTGAGGCCGATGGCCGCGCCGATGATCAGCAGCGCGGCGGCCACGATGGTGCCGAACCGGGCGTTGGTCGAGATGCCGTTCAACCCCAGGCGCATGCTGGCGTTCACGTCGCCCGTGACGCGGTAGCGCAACACGGTGAGGAACGCCGATGCCACGCCCACGGCGGCAGCCGCGACGGCGAGGACGAGCATGGTGGACCGCAGCGGCACCGCCGGCGGCTCGGCCGGCGGGAGCGGGATGACAAAGTTGGCCTCTTCGGTGATGCGCGGGATGGCGTCGGTGGTGTCGGGGTCGACGAACTCGGTCGCTGCCGCCGGCCATGCCGTGCTGATCTGCTCCTGCGTCGGTGTGGTCTGGGGCACGACGCGGAACTTCTGCGTCTCGAACATCTCGTCGAACGCCGGGCTGTCGATGGGCGGGATCTGACCGGGAGGGATGGCGACGACCGCTTCCTGCGCGGTGGGTGCGTCGGCCGCGGTCCGGACCTGCTCGGTCGTGGCCCGCTCGGTCGCGGCCTGCTCGGCCGTGGGGGCCGGGAACATCGCGCCGGGTGACACGGCGGCGGTCGCGAGCGCGGTGCCGCACGCGTTGCAGAACCGCTGCTGCGGTTCCGTGGCAACTCCACACGATGGACAGAACATGCACACCCCCGGACCGGATCCGGCAAGCGGGCGCCGACGGACGTCGATCACCCGAACGGCATCACTCTGCCAGATCGTCGGTACGCCAGGTGGTCGCGCCGGACCCGAGCTGGGCGTAGCGCTCGGCCATGCGGGCCAGCAGGAAGTCCTCGAACTCCGCGGCGGGCAGTGCCGTGGAGTACAGGTGACCCTGCTGACGCACGCACCCGAGCGCGATGAGCGCGTCGGCCTGTGCACCGGTCTCCACACCATCGGCGGTGACGGCCAGGCCGATCTCGCGCACGAGCGCGATGATCGAGCGGACGATCGCCCGGTCGTGCGGGTGCGCACCGATGGTGTCGATGGAGAGGCGGTCGATGCGCACCTCGTCCAGCGGTAGGCGGCGCAACAGGCTGAGCGACGACACGCCGCGAGCGAAGTCGTCCAGGCACACGCGGCCGCCGCGAGCACGGAACCCGGCCAGGTTCGCAGCGGCGCCGCCCAGGTCGCCGGTGACGGCGCCCTCGTGCACGTCGATGGTGATCACCCGCGGGTCCAGATCGTGCAGCATCACCGCGACCGCGTCCTGCTGCCATCGCGTGTCGGAGTGACCCGACGCCATGTTGATGCGGAAGCGGAAGTCGTCGGGCAGGCCGAGCATGGTGAGGCGGCGCATGTGCGGCCGGGCGCTGTTGATCACCCGTTCGGTGATGCGGTCCAGCAGCGCGGCCGACTGCGCGAAGCCCATGAACTCGCTCGCCGGCACCACCAAGCCGTTGCGCTTCACCCAGCGGGCGAGCAGTTCGGCACCCACCACCTCGCCGGTGGTGGCGTCGATCTCGGGCTGGAAGAAGGCGATGATCTCGCCGTCGTCGATGGCGCGGCGCAGTGCCTGCTCGCCCTCCAGGCGGCGCAGCAGTTCGTCCTGCATCGACTCGTTGAACAGCTCGACGCGGTTCCGACCGCCGGCCTTGGCGCGGTAGAGCGCAGCGTTGGCGTGGCGCAGCAGTTCGCTGGCCGTCGTGCCGTGGCCCGGGCCGACGGCCACGCCGACGCTCACCGACGACGGCATCTCGCGACCCTCGGCGTACACCGGCTGGGCGAGCACGCCGACGAGCCGGTTGGCCACCGCGGCAGCGGCCGCCATGTCCAGACCCGGCATGAGCACCACGAACTCGTCGCCACCCATGCGGCCGGCCACCGAGCCGGGCTCGAGGCTGCGCAGCAGACGGTCGGCGATGATGGTGATGAACCGGTCGCCACCGCGGTGACCCAGCGCGTCGTTCACGGCCTTGAACCGGTCGAGGTCGCAGAACAGCAGACCGAGCGGGTTGTCGGGCGTCGCCTCGTTGATGACCTGCTCGAGCAACTCCAACGTGCCGCGCCGGTTGTACAGGCCGGTCAGCGGGTCGTGCGTCGCCTGGTGGGCGAGGCGCGTGTTGGTGGCGGCGAGCTGCGCGTTCATGGCCGTCATCTCGCCGCGCTCGTGGGCCAGGTCGTGCACCAGGCGTTCACTGCGCCAGGCGACGCGGATGGACTCGATGGTGTTGCGGCTGACCACGTGGTGCAGCACCAGCAGACCGCCGGCGAAGCAGATGGACAGGTAGCCCAGGCCGTTCAGGTGCGACTGGTCCGACATGAGCAGCGTGGTGGTGGTGAGCCCCATCAGCGGCACGACGAACGCCAGGTACAGGTCCAGCCGGCCCATGGTCACCATGCAGCCCACGGCCGCGGCGACCGCCGGGAACAGCGTGAACACCAGCACCAGGTCCACCTCGGCACCGGCCGACACCCACGGCGACATGCCGAACACCACGCCGAGCGTGAACAGCGAGAACCCGACGAGCAGCACCGTCGTGCGCGGCGTGGAACGCAGATCGGTGCGCAGGTAGTAGCGGTACAGCGCGAGGAACAGGAACGCGGTGCTGATGACCGCGGCGATCGACCACCAGCCCAGACGGTCGGTGGGCATGGAGCTGCGCAGCAGCGTGCTGGTGAGCAGCACGAAGGGCAGGAGCAGGAACGGGGCCGGCGTGAGGTTGGTGGTGACGATCTCGAGCGCGCGTTCGCGCACGAACGATCGCGGAGCCTCCTCCACTCCCAAGATGGCCAGTTCCGGCATTCGGTCCACTCCGCTGCACTCGCGCCTTCGTCTGGCGCGTTTCGACGTTCTTCTTCTTCGGCACGTCATGCCGAGAACTTGACGACCTCATGAGGGTTGGTCCGGGGGATACTGATCGCCTGATGCGTGGCCGTTTCGCCCCCTCTCCCACGGGCTCGTTGCACCTGGGCAACCTGCGCACGGCGCTGGTCAGCTGGTTGGCCGCTCGCGCGGAGGGTGGCGAGTGGCTGGTGCGCATGGAGGACCTCGACCGGGTGACGTCGTCGCCTCAGCACGAACGGGCCCAACTGACCGATCTCGCGGCCCTCGGGATGGTTCCCGACGGGGTGGTGGTGCGCCAATCCGAGCGATTCGACCGCTACGAGGCGGCGATCGACACGCTGCGCGCGAACGGCCGGGTGTACGAGTGCTTCTGCACGCGCCGCGAGATCCGCGAGGCCGCACAGGCACCGCACGGCGACGTACCTGACGGCGCCTACCCGGGCACGTGCCGCGAGCTGACCGCCGAGCAGTTGGCCCGGCTGCGCGGCGAGGGTCGCCGGCCGGCGTGGCGGCTGCGGACCGAGGGCGAGCGGTTCACCGTGGACGACCTGGTGGCAGGCCACTTCGAGGGCGGGGTGGACGACGTGGTGCTGCGCCGCAACGACGGCGTGCCCGCCTACAACCTGGCCGTGGTGGTCGACGACGCGGCGCAGGGCATCACCCAGGTGGTGCGCGGCGACGACCTGCTGACCAGCACGCCACGGCAGCGCCTGCTGCAGGAGCTGCTGGGTCTGCCGCAGCCGCAGTACGCGCACGTGCCACTGGTGCTGGCGCCCGACGGCACCCGCCTGGCGAAGCGGCACGGCGCCGTCACCCTGCAGGACCTGGCGGCCCGCGGCGTGAGCGCGGCCCAGGTGCTGTCGCGCCTCGGCTTCAGCCTGGCGCTGTGCGCGGCGGACGAACCGGTGACCGCGGCCGAACTGGTCGAGCGGTTCGACATGGCCCGGGTGCCGCGAACGCCGTGGTCGCTGTCGGCGGACGATCTCTGACACGATCGCGTCGTGCCTGACGACGACCGCTCCGCGCCCTTCGACGACCTCCAGCAGATCCTCGGCTACAAGGGCGCCATCGACGAGCGCGAGGGCCTGTCCGAGCTGGGCAACGAGATCTACACCGTGCCGTTCTGGACGCCGCGCTTCTGCGCCACGGTCATCCGCGCCGCCGAGGCGGTGGGCGCGTTCGAGCCCCAGCCGCACGACCCGGTGCCCGGGCACGAGGTGTCGCTGGCCATCATCAGCCCACGCCTGTTCGAGGCGGTGGAGATCGACCTGGGCGTGCGCATCTGGCCGCAGCTGCAGACCGTGTGGCCGTACATCGACTACCACGGCCTGCGCGACGTGTTCGTCATCAAGTACGCGTTGGGCGAGCAGGAAGAGCTGCGCATGCACCACGACGTGGCCCAGGTGTCGGCCTCGCTGCGCCTGAACGAGGGCTACGAGGGCGCCGTGCTCGACTTCCCCCGGCAGGGCGTCGACAACTCGCAGGTGCCCGTCGGCGAGCTGGTCGTGTGGCCCTCGCTGGTCACCCATCCGCACCAGGCGACGCCCCTGAAGTCGGGCGTGAAGTACGGCCTGACGGTGTGGTTCGAGCTGCCGACTTTCTGACGACGTGAGGGTCTAGCCTGGACGGTGAACGTTCGCCGATCGCTCGGGGCCCCCTCACCCATGACGCACCAACGAAACCGCCTTCTGTTGCTGGCCGCGCCAGTGTTGCTCGCCACTCTTGCGTCGGCGTGCTCGTCCGCGTCGAACGCGGCCAACACCGATCCCGCGCCCACCACCACGGCCGCGCCCACCACCACCCAGGCGCCCACCACGTCCGAGGCACCCACGTCCACCGAGGCACCCACCACGACGGCTGCGCCCACCACCACGGTGGCCCCGTTGCCCACGTTGCCCAGCAACGTCGAGAAGGTCGGCGTGTTCGCCGGCGACATCCAGGCGGTCGGCGGCAAGAGTGGCGCCGCGACGCAGGTGGTGCAGATGCGCCTCGAGCAGCTCGGCTTCTGGACCGGCGGCCACGACGGCCACTACGGCTTCGCCACCACGCAGGCCGTGATGGCGTTCCAGAAGTACGTCGGCCTGAAGGCATCGGGCAAGGTCGACACCGACACCGCCGCCTACCTGAAGAACTTCGGCGACCGCGCCCACGGCGCCTCGAACACCGGCACGTTGGTCGAGGTCGACAAGACCAAGCAGCTGCTGTTCATCGTGCAGAACGGCAAGACCGTGTGGACCCTGAACACGTCCACCGGCAGCGGCATCCCGTACGAGGCGACCAACAAGAAGGACCCCACCAAGATCGAGAAGGGCGACGCGGTCACCCCGAACGGTCTGTGGAAGACGAACCGCGAGCGCCCCGAAGGCTGGTGGGAAGGCGACCTCGGCAAGATCTACCGGCCGAAGTACTTCCACGGCGGCGTGGCCATCCACGGCATGACCAGCGTGCCCAACTACCCCGCATCGCACGGCTGCGTGCGGGTGAGCACGCAGGCAATGGACTTCATCTGGGATTCCGGGCTCGTGCCGCTGGGCACGCCCGTCTGGGTCCACGGGGGCTGAGCCGTGCTCCCCGACGTGGGCACGTTGCGGCCCTGGGCCCATCCTGAAGTCGTGTCCATCGGCCGTCTGCCGATGCACGTCCCCCTGCCACTGAGCGACGACGCGCGCAAGTCGCTCGACGGGCAGTGGCACTTCCGCCTGTTCGACACGCCCGACGCGGTGCCGGCCTCGGCGGTCACCGGCCCCACGCCCGCGACCGGTCGCACCGTGGCGGTGCCGGGCAACTGGACCGTGCAGGACACCGGCGACCTGCCGCACTACACGAACGTGCAGATGCCGTTCGACGGGCCGCCGCCGCGCCTGCCCGAGCACAACCCCACCGGCGTGTTCCGGCGTTCGTTCGTGACAGGTCGCGGCTGGAAGGCCCACCGGGTGGTGTTGCACGTGGGCGGCGCCGAGAGCGTCCACGTCGTGTACCTGAACGGGAAGTTCGTCGGCTACGGCACCGACAGCCGCCTGCCCAGCGAGTACGACATCACCGACCTGGTGCAGTCGGGTCAGAACCACCTGGCCATCGTGGTCATGCGCTTCAGTGCGCACAGCTACGTGGAGGACCAGGACCAGTGGTGGATGGCCGGTCTGCACCGCGGCGTGTGGATCGAAGCGCGCTCACCGGTGAGCATCGGCGACGTCGTGTGCAACGCCGACCTGCACGTCGACGAAGGCCGTGGCGAACTGCGCGTGCTGGCCTCGGCGCGCTTCACGAAGGCGCCCGCCAAGGGGTACACCACGCGCGTCACGCTCACCGCGCCCAACGGCAAGGTGGTGGGCAAGCCGTCGCTGCAGCCCGTGCCGCACGCGCACGAGATCCCCTACGTGTTCCGCGGCTTCACCTCCGCCCACTCGTTCAGCGTGCCGAAGGTGCAGGCCTGGTCGGCCGAGTCGCCGTCGCGCTACCGCGTCGACATCGAGCTCATCCGGCCCGACGGCGTCGTCGCCGAGGCCACGCACCAGCTGGTCGGCTTCACCCACGTGGAAGTGCGCGACCGCCAGCTGCTGGTGAACGGGCAGCCGGTGTGGATCTTCGGCGTGAACCGCCACGACCACCACCCCGAGCGCGGCAAGGCCGTCACCGAGGCCGACATGCGCGCCGACCTGCTCACCATGCGCCGCCACAACATCACCGCAGTGCGCACGTCGCACTACCCGAACGACTCGACGTTCCTGGACCTGTGCGACGAGCTGGGCATGTACGTCATCGACGAGTCGAACATCGAGAGCCACGCGTACAACACGTCGCTGTGCGACGACCCGCGCTGGCGCAGCACGTGGCTCGAGCGCGGGGCGCGCATGGTGCAGCGCGACCGCAACCACCCCAGCATCATCCTGTGGAGCCTTGGCAACGAGAGCGGCTACGGCGCCAACCACGACGCGCTCGCCGGGTGGATACGCAACGCCGACCCGTCACGTCCGCTGCACTACGAGGGCGCCGTGTTCCACGCCGGCTGGGTCGACGGCGGCCTGCCGGCCAGCGACATCGTCTGCCCCATGTACGCGCCCATCGACGCCATCCAGAAGTACGGCGCCGACGGCCTGGGCACGCGTCCGCTCATCCTGTGCGAGTACAGCCACGCCATGGGCAACAGCAACGGTTCGCTGGCCGACTACTGGGACGTCATCACGTCGACGCCCGGTCTGCAGGGCGGCTTCCTGTGGGAGTGGAAGGACCACGGCATCCGCCAGGTGCTGCCCGACGGCACCATGCGCCTCGCCTACGGCGGCCAGTTCGGCGACACGCCGAACGACTGCAACTTCGTGGCCGACGGCCTGGTGGGCAGCTACGGCGAACCGCACCCGGCCATGCGCGAGGTCGCGTGGGTGTACCGCCCCGTCACCGTGGCCGCCAGTCGCCGCAAGGGCACGCTGCGCGTGTCGAACCGCCAGTCGTTCACCGACCTCTCCTGGCTGCGCGCCGAGTGGGAGCTGCTCGTCGACGGCGCCGTGGTGCGCCGTGGCGCGTTGAAGCTGCCGGCCGTGGCGCCGTTGTCGTCGGTCGACGTGCCGCTGCCGTGCGACGTGCCACTCGACGGCGAAGCGTTGCTGTCGGTGCGCTGGACCACCAAGGCCGATCACTGGTGGGCACCGAAGGGTCATCTCGCCGCCTGGGATCAGGTCACGCTGCACACGGTCAGCCGTGGCCACGTCGCGGTCGGCGATGCCGAGGGCGGCACGCGCGCCATCGATCGCCTGCTCGTGCGTCCGGTCGAGCTGTCGCTGTGGCGTGCCGCCACCGACAACGACGGCTTCAAGCTCATGCCCGAACTACGCGAACGCATCCGCGTGGGCGGTCGGGCCCTTGGCGAGTGGCTCGAGGCCGGCGTCGATCGCCTGCCCGCCGAGTCGCTGGTCGACCATCGCGTCGAGCGTGTCGAGGTCGACGGTGGCGTCGAGTACCGCCACACCGTCGTCGTGCCGCCGTCACTGGCCGACCTTCCCCGCATCGGCGTGTCGTTCGCCGTGCCCGGCCGGTTCTCGCAGGTGCGCTGGTACGGCCGCGGCCCGCACGAGAACTACCCCGACCGCAACCGCAGCGCCATGCTGGGCACCTGGGAGCAGGCGCCCGACCAGGCGCCCTACCTGGTGCCGCAGGAGTTCGGTCTGCGCACCGACTGCCGCTGGTTCGAGCTGGTCGACCCGAAGAAGGACCAGGCCCTGCGCGTCGACGTGCTGGAGCCGGCCGCGCTGCACTGCTCGGCCACGCACTTCGAGGCCGCCGACCTGTACGCCGCCACCACCGAGACCGAGCTGGTGCCGCGCAAGGAGCTGGTGGTGCACCTCGACGTCGCCCACCGCGGCATCGGCACCGCCACGTGCGGCCCCGACGTGCTGCCGCAGTACTGCATCGCCCCCGGCACCTACCGCTTCGCCTACCGCCTCAGTCTCTACTGACCCCATCTGGATTCTGGTTGCGATTCCTCCCAAATCGGCTTCTGGTTGCGTTTGCTCCCGGATTCCGGGAACCAGCACAACCAGTTCGACCTCGATGAGGCACGCCGGCTATCTCGCTTGATCGGCGCCCACGCATCACTGCGTCGTTCTGAGCGGCGGCATCGCGTGTCGCTGCCCGGACCCGACCTCAGTCGTCGGCCGGCCATCGAGGGAGCAGCCGAAGCGAAGCGGAGGCCAGTCCCGACCATCAATCGGTGGCGCGGCGGACTCGGAGGGGGCGGTCGTCGGCGTTGCGGCAGCGACCGGTCTCCAGGTCGAACCGCCAGCCGTGCAGCGTGCACACCAGCTCGGTGCCCTCGATCTCGCCGAACACGCTCAGGTCGGCCTCGCGGTGCGGGCAGGCGCGCTGCACGATCCAGTCGCCCAGACGGATGTCCTCGTCGGCCATGCCGCCACGATCGGGGTCGAGCTTGCGCAGCGCTTCGCTCTCGGTGCGGCGCATGCGCTCGACGTCGAGTGACTTGAAGAAGTTGTAGACGTACTCGTTGTACTGACCCTTGCGCCAGGCAGTGAACCGGCACGACAGGAACAGCGCGTTGCTCCAGTCGTTGGCCCTCGACGCGACGACCGTCTCGACCAGCTCGCGCTGCACCTCGAACCAGAAGCCGTGCTCCTCGCCGTTCCATTCGCGGACCTCGCGCCGCGGGAAGTCGAGCGCAATGGCCAGGTCGCCGGCGTGGAACACCACGATGTCGCCGATGGCGTCGCACACCGTGGGGGCCATGGCCATGAGCGGCTCGAACCAGGCCTTCACCGTGCGCAGCAGGTCGGGCGTGGGAGCGAGCCACTTCGACTTCATGTCGGCCAGCCACGGCAGCCAGTCGGCCTGGTAGCGCTCGAGGTAGGCGCGCTTGTGGCCGAAGATGTCGTCGACCTCGGCCTGCGGCAGCGGGTGCGTCACGGTGAAGTCGCTGCCCGCGGTGAACTCGATCTCGGTGCCGGGGATGGCCAGGATGCCCCGGTGCTCGGCCTCGCCCAGCATGGTCATGAAGCTGATCTGGTCGGGGAAGATGCTCAGCTCGTCGCCATCGATGACGTTGAACTGGAACAGATCGGGGTCCAAGAACGCGGGCGGGCCGGCGCTGGGCACCACCGCACGCGCACCGATGGTCTCGACGTACCGCATCGCCCGCGAGAACTGGCTGTCGACCTTCGCATCGATGAGCTCGCGCATGCGCTCGGGCGTCTCCTGGTACACCATCGGGTACCAGATCGCGCCCGAGTACTGCAGCCAGTGCAGGTCCACCGGACCGTGGTTGCGCAACGCCTGCAGGTCGTTGGTGCGGCAGTCGTTCTGGTTCACCAGACGGCCCGTGCCGTCGCTGATGACGATGGCACTGTCGCCGCCGGGGCCGTCGGTGATGGACGTCTCGACGTGGATGGCGATCTTCAGGTTCGGCCCCAACGCCAGCTCTTCACCGTCGACCGTGCGGACGATGTTGTAGAAGCCGTAGCTGCGCAGGATGCGCTCGAGCTCGCGCGTCGGGTAACCGGGGATGAGGACCGTGGTGTCCTTGTTCATCCGCTCGCGCAGGAACTCCTCGTCGAGGTGGTCGGCGTGGATGTGCGAGATGTACAGGTACGTCGGGTTGCAGATGCGCTCCATCAGCTCAGGCGAGAGCTGGTCGTTGCGCGGGAACACGAACCACGAGCCGTGGAACTGCGGCAGGAACCAGGGGTCGCAGGCGATGGAGCCGTCGACCGTGTCGACGAGGATGCCTGCATGACCGATGGAGGTGGCGCGCATGGAGCCGAGGCTACCCAGGTGGGGTGAGCACGGCCCAGGGTCCCTTGTCACCAGTGCCCACCGCTCTGGCGACGCGTCCCGGGGCCGGCGGGACTACGGGCTCGTCGGTCGTCGCACGCCTCGGTGCTCGGCGAGGGCCTCGCATCGCTTCGCTCCTCGGCTACCGCTCCTCCTCGACGACCCTTCGTCCCGCCTCGTGACGCGACGCGGCCGGCCGCGGCCGGCGCAATGCTGCCAGCGCGCAGGCGCGCAATGGGTCGTCTCGGCCCTGCGCTGGAGGAGAGAGAGAAGTCGAGGTCAGGCGACGGGCGGGTCGGTGTACTGCTGGCCGGCGCGGGAGACGTGCTCGGTCCAGGTGTTGCCGTCCCAGTAGCGCAGCTCGAAGCGGCCGGCCGGGTCGGCGTACCAACCGGCGGGCACGGCCGGGGTGGCGGCAGCCGCAGGCTGGGCAGCGGCAGCGGGCTGGTAGGTCTGCTGCGCGGCCGGCTGGTAGCTGGTGGTGTCGCCGATGGGCGCCATGGTGGTGGCGGCAGCGGCAGCAGCGGGCTCGGCGGCCGGCGAGGCAGCCTCGGGGGCGACGGCCCAGCCGGCGGGCTCGGCCACGGCCGGGGTGGGCTCGGCGGCGGCGACGGTGGCCGCAGCAGCGGTGGCGCCCAGCGCCGGAGCGAAGATGCTGCTCGTCTCGGCGGCGGCCGGCTCGGCGGCGACGGGCTCGGCGGCCGGGGTGACGACCGCGGCAGCGGCGCTGCCGTCGGACTCACGCACCAGGAACGCGGTGACATCGCCACCCGTGGGGACGATGCTGACGACCGACCAGCCCTCGCCCGACTTCTCGGTGAGCTTGGCGGCGAGCGCCGCGGGGTCGTAGGACGATGCGCTGACGGAAGAGAACTCCTGCATGCTGCGAAGAGTAGCGCGCCGTTCCCGACGGAATCGTCGGCCTTCAGCCGAACTTCAGGGAAGGGCCAGGTCAGCTGGGCAGAACGAGTGCGTGCACATCGGCGTCGGCGGGCGGCCCGTCGTACACCACGGCGCCGTCGCGCAGGGCCAGCAGTCGGGTGACGCGGCTCACGAACGCCAGCTCGTGGGTGGCGACCAACAGGGTCGCACCCACCTGGGCGGCCTCGTCGAGCAGCTGCAGCAGCGTCTCCTTGCCGTTCGAATCGAGGCCCACGAAGGGCTCGTCGACCAGCAGCACGTCGAACGGGCGCACCATGCCCAGGGCGATGGCCGCCTTCTGGCGCAGGCCGCGACTGAACGTGGTGGGGATGTCGTCGCGCCGTGCAGAGAGGTTCAGGCGGGTCAGCAGTTCGTCGGCCTTGTCCTCCCACTGGGCGACGCCGTGCAGGCGGCCCACGTACTCGAGGTGCTCCCACAGCGACAGGTCGTCGTAGAACGTGGGGGTGTCGCTCAGCCAGCTGAGCGAACGGCGAGCCTGGATGGAACCGGACGGGTGGCCCATGATGCGCACTTCGCCGTCCGACGGGTCGAGCAGTCCGGCGGCCATGCGCAGCAGCGTGGTCTTGCCGCTGCCGTTGTGCCCAACGAGCGCGATGTGCTGCCCCTCGGCCACCTCCAGGTCCAGCGGCTCGAGCGCGGGCCGGTCGCCGTAGTCCTTGGTGAGCCCGTGGGTGCTGAGGGCGGCGGTCATGCCGAGCTCCTTTGTTGCGCGGTGTAGTTGCGTCCCTCTTCCATGAAGGACTTGATCTTGCGGCGCAGGCGGTCGCGCAGGCGCACCCACTGGAAGACGAGAACGACGACGAGCAATGCGCCGATGGACCCGCGGATGGCCGCACCGGTGGCCGAGTCGCCCAGGTCGTACGCGGCCCGGGGCAGCAGCACGGTGGCCGTGGTGACCATGCTGACGATGATGGGCCAGGCCAGACGCAGGAACGTGGTGAAGCCGACCATCTCGGGCGGCATGAACGTCTGCTGCGTGGGGGCGCTGGTGGGGTCGGGCATGTCGCGCACGATGCTGACGACGCCACCGCACGCCGCGCCCAGCAGCGTGGGCACGCCCAGGACGAGCGCGGGCGCCAGGGCATCGCCGTTGGCGCCGAGCGTCAGCCACGCGGCCACGCCGGCGAGCAGACCGAACGGGATGAGTGCCGTGGCCGGGGCGAGCAGGTGGCGTGCCATCAGTTCGCCACGCTCGACGGGCAGCGCGTCGGCGCGATCGGCCTGGTCGACCTCCTGCGAGAGCGGCTCCATGACCTCCAGCCCGAGCACGAAGCCGAGGATGGCGGTGCCCAGGAACGCCGGCGTGGTGCCGCGCACCACCATGCCCTGCAGGACTCCCATGCCTGCGGCGATGGCCGCCATGCGCACCAGGCGCGGCAGCGGGAACCGCAGCAGGCCGTGCCAGCCGCGACGCCACACGGTGGCGGTCAGGCCCAGGCCGCGGCCGCCCACCGGCACCTTCAGGTACGGGCGACGACGAGCGTGCTCCTGGTTCAGCTGGCGGCGCAGCAGGATGACCGTGCGCAGGTCCTGCATGGTGACGGCGAAGCGCAGCTGGGCCACCAGCGCGCTGCGACGGGCGAGCGCGTCGAGCGAGATGCGGCGCAGCAGCGCGAACCCGACGACGAGCACGGCCAGCGTGACGCCCACGGCCACCAGGTCGACCGCCCGGAAGCGCCAGCCCCACAGGGCGATGCTGCCATACAGGTTGGTCGGGCCCGGCACGTCGTAGGCGATGGCCGCCGCCTGGGCGCCGACCACGGCGAGGCCCAGCAACGTGGCCAGCCAGCGAGGCACGCGCAGCACGTGGGCCAGCACTGCCGCGCCCACCCAAACTGCGGCCAGGCAAGCGCCGTACAGCGCGCCCGCGGCGAACCACGGGGGCAGGTCGCCCGGCAACCGTCGCCCGGCCAGTTGGCCGACGATGCCACCGGCCAGCGCGCCGCTGAACATCGCACTGCGCAGACGCTGCGCAGCGGGTTTCAACAGGGCCCGCAACCGGTCGATGGGGGCGAGCATGATGTAAGTGACGTCAGCGGCCTCGAGCGCGATGGGGCCACCCTGGGCGCCGCCGCGGATGCCGGCCATGAAGGCGATGGCCACGAACAGGCCCAGCACGGCGGGCGCGTGGTGCAGCACGTCGGCTGCGACCGAGGCGGCGACCTCTTCGTCCTTGATCGACGCGCTGATCCAGAGCACGGCGACGCCACCGAAGCCGCCGAACAGGTACACGCGGTAGGCGGCGTCGAACCAGTCGAGGTTGCCCAGGCGGTGCAGTTGGCGGGTGCGGCGCAGGTCGCGCAGTGCGGCCAGACCGACCCCGGTCCTCGCCGGCTTGGCGGGTGCGGCGGCGGTGTCGGTGCCGTCGTCGCGGTCGTCGGGTTCGGCGGCGTCAGCCATGTGACGGTGCTCCGTCGTCGAAGGGTCGGGCGGGGCCGAGCTCGGCGGGGCGGTCGTCCTGCACCGACCAGCCGGACCAGCTGGCCACGTACAGGCGGGGCGGGGTGAGCCCTGCCAGTTCCATCGCCAGCACGTTCATGCAGGCGCTGACGCCCGAGCCGCAGTAGGCGATGGTGTCGCCGTCGTCGGCGCCGAGTGCGGCGAAGTGCTCGCGCAGTTCGGCGGCGGGCTTGAACCGCCCGTCGAGCCCGAGCACCGAGGCCCACGGCGCATTGCGGGCGCCGGGGATGTGGCCGGGACGGGGGTCGATGAGTGCGACCTCGCCGGTGAACCGTTCGGCGGCGCGTGCGTCGATGACGGCACCGCCGGCCGCGGCGTGCTGCTGGGCTTCGTCGGCGGAAGCCAGGCGGTCGGCCGGCCACGGTGCGGGCGTGAAGGTGGCCGGTGACGGCGAGGGTGCCGGCCCGGTGGCCACCGGTCGACCGTCGGCCACCCACGCGGCCAGACCACCGTCGAGCACGGCGGCGTCGCGGCCGAGCATGCGCAGCATGGTGACCAGCCGGCCCGAGGTCATGCCACCGCCGTCGTCGTACGCCACCACCACGGTGTGGTCACCGATGCCCAGTTGGCCCATCGCCGCGGCGAAATCGTGCGGGGTGGGCAGCGGATGGCGGCCCTCGGCGGCCGGCAGATCGTGCGCGGCGAGGGCGCGTTCCAGGTCCACCCACACGGCACCCGGCAGGTGCCCGGCCTCGAACGCGGCGTACCCGTCGCGCCCGTCGAGGTACCAGCGGACGTCGGCGAGCACGACGTCGGGGTGGCTGTCCAGGAAGGCAGCGTCGACCACCGGAGGAATCACGCCGAGCATCCTGCCATTGGTTTTCGCGCGTTCCGCGTCAGAATGGGGGAATGTC
>CBHWEI010000011.1:0-31729 GCA_966112835.1 uncultured Acidimicrobiaceae bacterium | reverse complement strand
CAACCCGTTCGAGTGGTGGGCCTACAGCCGCGACGCCTACTGGCCGCCGCACGGCAAGATCGCCGAGGTCGGGTGGAAGAAGCCGGCCGTCCGGTCGTTCACCGAGGTGCGCGAGGGTGTGGTCGAGACGATGGAGGAGCCGGCGTGAGCGACGAACGACAGCGCCTGGTGCAGTTGCACGACTATGACCCCGCGTGGCCGGCCGCGTTCGAACGCGAACGCGACATCATCGCCGCGGCGCTGGGCGACGTCGCCGTGCAGATCGACCACACCGGCAGCACCTCGGTGCCGGGTCTGGCCGCCAAGCCGATCATCGACATCACCCTCAGCGTGCGCGACATCGACGACGAGGACTCGTACCTGCCGCAGCTCGAGGCCGCCGGCTACACGTTCGTGCTGCGCGAGCCCGACTGGTTCCGTCACCGCCTGTTCCAGCGGCAGCCGCGGGTGGTGAATCTGCACGTGTTCGAGGCGGGCTGCAGCGAGGTCGCACAGATGCTCGGGTTCCGCGACTGGCTGCGCGCCCACGCCGACGACCGCGACCTGTACGAGCGCACCAAGCGCGACCTCGCCGAGCGCGACTGGACGATCGTGCAGGACTACGCAGACGCAAAGACCGAGGTCGTGCTGGAGATCAAACGGCGCGCTGGCCTGGTGGGCTGAGCGCCGGCTCGACGACGTCGCCCAGCCGGGTGCCGATGATCCACAGGCAGTCGGCCGGGGCGTCGTACTGCACGAAGTGGCCGGCCTGCTCGATGCGGTGGATGGTGGCGCCGGGAATGGTGGCCGCCCACGCTTCGCCCGCCTCGAACGGGAACACCGGGTCGCCGTCACCGAAGGCGAGGTGCACCGGGCAGTGGTCCCATTCGGTGAGGGCGTCGAAGCAGCGCTGCTGTGCCGCCGCACCGCCCACGTCGGGCTCGGCGAAGGGCAGCATCCGCGGGAACGCCCGGGCGCCGGCCTTGCTGTCGTACCCGTCGAACGGTGCGTCGAACAGGGCGACGACGGCCTCGCGGTCGTGGTGGTCGCGGCGCATCGAACCGGCGACGATGCGACCGGTGGGCATGTCGCCGCCGAACTGCTCGGGGTCGGTGGCCGCCTGCCGCCACCACCGCACGCCGTCGGTGTAGGTGTGGTCGTCGTGGTGCAGCCACGTGTTGAAGATGAACAGTTGGCGGAAGCGGTGGGGCGTGTCGACGGCCTGGCGCAGGCCGATGGGACCGGCCCAGTCCTGCACGACCAGGTGGATGTCGTGCAGGTCCATGGTGTCGATGACATGGCGTACGGCGTCGACGTGCCGCTCGTACGAGTACCAGGCGTCGTCGGTGGGCTTGTCGCTGCGGCCGAAACCCGGCTGGTCGGGCGCCACGCAACGGAAGCCCGCCGCGTTCAGGCGCGGGATCCATGCCTCGTACAGCACGCTCCACGACGGCTCGCCGTGGAGCAGCAGGAACGTGCCGCGCTCGACACCCACCGCCGGCGAGTCGACGACGTGCAGCTCGAGCCCGCCCTCGATGTCGGGGGCGTCCCAGTGGATGATGCGGACCGGGTGAGCGGTGTGGAACGGGATGCCGTCGAAATTGGCCGACGAGGTGCGGTGCACCTGGCTCATGAATGGCCTCCGGGGTGGTGCGGTGGCGCGAACGCTAGGTCACGCGGAGTGTCCGCCGACGTCATACGGTGGTCGCCGTGGCCGTGGGGCCGGTTCGGGTGACCCGATCAGAGTGCTGCATCGAGCGCCGAACGGTAGGTGGCGTGGTAGTGCTGCAGCGCGGGCTCGTTGCGACCGAACAGCACGTGTTGCAGCGCACCCGAGTTGGCGGCGCGCTGTTGGCTGGCAGCCATCACGTAGTCCTCGTCGCGGATGATGCCGGCGAAGAGTTGGCCGATGGTGCGGTGCATGTCGTTGCGCTGCACATCGACCAACTCGTCGACACCGGGGCGGATGTAGAACGTGATGCGGCTGACGTGACGCCCTGGCTCGCCGGGCACCGGGTAGGCACGTACCAGGTAGCAGCCATCCTGGAACGGCATGAGCTGCACGTTGGGGAACAGCCAGTACACGGGCAGCGCCGCGACCGTGATGTGCCACTGGTCCTGGGGCACGTGACGGAGGTCGTCGATGCTGCGCCGCACCAGCAACATGCGGTGGTGGCGGCCATAGGTGTCGTAGGCCTGCACGTTTCCGTGGAAGCCGTTGAACAGCGTCTGCTCGTGCAGCGCGCCGAAGTGGTACGTCTCGCCGAAGGTGTCCATGGCGAGCTTCCAGTTGCACGCCACGTCGTAGTGGTCTCGGTCCAGGTACTGCAGTTCGTCGAACCGCCAGTTCGCCAACTCTGCGGACAGTTCGGGGCCGAGCAGACCATCGACGTCGATGACGCCGTCGGGGTCGGGGTGCACGAGCAACAGGCCGTGATGTTCGGCCGCGGGCAACTCGACCAGACCGTGGCAGCTGCGGTCGACCTCGCCGAAGTGGTCGGGTTTGGGCACACCGGCGAGCGAGCCGTCGGGTGCATACGTCCAGCGGTGGAACGCACAGGTGAAGCGACGCGTGGTGCCACGTTCGGCGTGCTCGACGCGCGCACCACGGTGGCGACACGCGTTCACCAACGCGCGCACCCGACCGTCGTCGCCACGCGACACGATGATGGGCGTCCCCAGATCGTCGATGGTGAAGAACGACCCGGGCTGGGGGAGGTCGCCGGACAGGCCAACCATCTGTGGATGCCCGCGGAAGAAGGCCGACCACTCGCGTGCGGCCAGTTCGCGGTCGACGTACACGGACGGGTCGTGCAGGTGCACTTGTCCGGCGTCGACCGTGGTGCCGGTGTCGAGTCGGTGCAGGAGCAATTCGATCTGGCGGATCTGCTCGGCGTGGTGCATCGTGGGGCCCCTTTCTTGGAGTGGGCTCTCGTTCTAGAGTAGGCTCCAATTCATGTCAAGTGGGACGCCGGAATTCGCCGTGTTGCCGCTGCGTGAACGGAACAAGCGCAAGCGCCGCGACGCCATCCTGGACGCCGCCCTGCGGTTGTTGGGCCAGTTCCCGAACCGCCAGGTCACCACCGAGCAGATCGCCGAGCTCGCCGAGGTGTCGCCCGCCACGGTGTACAACCTGGTGGGTACGCGCGAGCAGCTGCTGCTGGCACTGGTCGACCGGGTGCTGCTCGACATGGTGGCCACGCTCGCCTCGCGACCGCCCACGGACCCGATCGAGATGGCCACCTTCGTGGTGGCCGAGTCGGTCGAACGGTTCGTCGCCGACGGCGTCGCGTTCCGGCAGGTGGTCACGTCCGTCGGCGATGTGGCAGCGAGCCGCGTCACCATCGTGTTCGACCCGGCGCAACTGCAGGTGGCCGCCATGCGCGAAGCGCAGGCGCAGGGCATCGTGCGCGCCGACCTGGACCCTGCGGCACTCGGGCGTCAGATCTACCTGTCGTACAACGGTGCCCTCTTCGCCTGGGGAGCCGGGATGCTCAGCGACGACGGGTTGCGCGTCGCGGTCCGCCACGGGCTGACGATGGTGCTGGCCGCGGCCGCCACCGACGCCCATCGCGCGCCATTCCTGGGCGAGCTGACGACGCTCGGCGAGCAGCTCGGCGCAGCTGGCTGGGGCGCCTGACCTCCCTCGTCGGTTAGCGTCGTCCGGTGATCCAACGGGCCACCCGCAGCGTCTACGTCGTCTTCATCCTGGCCGGCGTGGTCATCTCCAGCTTCCTGTCGCGTGTGCCGCAGATCCGCGACCTGTTGGAGTTGAAGCCGGGCCCGCTCGGTCGCCTCCTGCTCATGACGGCCATCGGCTCGCTCATCTCGCTGCCGTTGTCGGGGCTCATCGTGCACCGCCTGGGCGCGCAGCGAACGGTCACGCTCATGTCGTTCGTGGGCATGACCGGATTGAGCATCGCCGCGGTGGGCACCGAGGTGAGCGCCATCATGGTGGGCGCGGGTCTGCTGTTCTTCGGCTTCGGCGCCGGCGCGTGGGATGTCGCCATGAACGTCGAGGCCGCGGCCGTCGAGCAGGTGCTCGAACGGTCGATCATGTCGCGCTTCCATGCCGCGTTCAGCGTCGGCACCGTCGCCGGCGCGTTGGTTGGCGCGGCCATGAACGCGCTCGACATCGCGCCCATCGCCCACTTGTTGGTGGTGGCCGGCGGTGTGATGGTGACCGTGCCCATCATGTGCCGCGGTTTCATGCCGGCCGGGGCCGACGAGCACGAGGAGAAAGCCGGCGACCGCAGCCCGCTCGCCGCGTGGACCGAGCGCCGCACGGTGCTCATCGGTGTGTTCGTGCTGTGCATGACCTTCGCCGAGGGCACGGGCAACGACTGGTTGGGCGTGGCGTCGATCGACGGCTACGGCACCAGCGACGCGCTGGGCTCCATCGCCTACGTGGTGTTCGTGACGTCGATGACGCTCGGCCGCTGGTTCGGCCCGGGTCTGCTCGACCGGTTCGGCCGCGTCCCGGTGCTGCGCGTCAGCGCCGCATTGGCGTTCGTCGGTGTGCTGGTGGTGGTGTACGGCCCGGCGTTCGGCACCGCGCTGGCCGGCATGGTGCTGTGGGGTCTGGGCACTGCGCTGGGGTTCCCCACCGGCATGAGCGCCGCAGCCGACGACCCGCAGTACGCGGCCGGCCGCGTCAGCGTCGTTGCCACCGTCGGTTACGTGGCCTTCCTGGCCGGGCCGTCGCTCATCGGGCTGGTCGGCGACCACACGGGCGTGCTGCGAGCCCTGGTGCTCACGGCCGTCACCGTCGGCATCGGCTTCATGGTGGCCGGTGCCACCAAGCCGCTGGTCATCGAGCCCAGCGCTGCCGATCCCGTCGCGCGACCCTGAGCCGAGCGGCTCGTCAGCCGTTGCGGCCGCGGCTGGCCCCGGGCCAGCGGTCGACCCCGCGGCCGCCCTGCACCACGGTCAGCTCGTCGACCAGGTTCACCACCACGCAGCAGTGGTTCGGCACGACGGCCACCACGTCGCCCACCGCGGGGCGCGGGCCGGTGGTCCAGGCCACGCAGTGGTGCTCGGACAGTGAGCGCAGCTCGGCGTCGGGGTACGCGGGCAGCAGGCCGTGTCCCTTGGCCCACACCGGTCGGTCGGCGGCGAGCGCCTTCGAGCCGGTGTCGAGCACGAACCGCCCGTCGGTGTGCGAGGCGACCACCGTGGCCGCCACCACCAGCGCCACCTCGGACATGGCGCACGTGCCCAGCTGCACCTGCTGCGCGTCTTGGAACACGTAGGTGCCCGGGCGCTCGTCGGTGACCGGTGTGCGTGCCGACTGCACGGCCGTGGGCGTGGAGCCGGCGCTGAGGATGTCGGTGGCGAACCCGGCGTCGCTCAGCAGTTCCGCGGCGATCGCGAGCGTGCGCACCTCGTCGTCGGCTGCTCGGGGCGCGGCGTCGCACGTGGCGTACCCGTGCCCGCCGAACGTGAACGCGCCGCGAACGTCCAGCCCCGCGTCGGCGGCCGCGCGAGCGATGCGCACCACGTCGGTCGGGTCCACCCCGGAGCGGTGCATGCCGGGGTCCAGTTCCACCACCACCGGCAATGGCGTGGGCGCGCTGCGAACGGCGGCGCCGAGTGCCACGGCCGCGTCGACCGACTCGACGCCCACGGTGAACCGCACCCGCTCGTGCAGGGCACGCAGCCGTCGGGCCGTGGATGGGCGGCCCGCCCACAGCGGGAAGGCCTGGAACAGGTCGTCGAAGCCGGCATCGGCCAGCACCTCGGCCTCGCCCAACGTGGCGACGGTCAGGCCCACCACGCCGGCCGCCACCTGGCGCTGGATGACGGGCACGCACTTGCTGGTCTTGGTGTGCGGCCGCAGGCCCACCCCACGGGCCGCCATGCGTTGCGCCCATGTCGTGATGTTCCGGTCGAGCGCGTCCAGGTCGACGATCACCTGCGGTGTGTCGATGCCGGCGGGCAGCTCGAACGAGAGGGCGGTGGTGTCCATGGGCACGGCGATGATGGCACAGCCGCCGCGACGGGTGGTCCGGTAGCGTCGCCCGCCATGAGGGTGATCATCGCCGGAGGGGGCATCGGTGGGCTGACCGCGGCGATGGCCCTGCATGCCCGCGGCATCGACGTGCAGGTGTACGAGTCGGTCGCCGAACTGCAGCCGCTGGGCGTGGGCATCAACGTGTTGCCGCACGCCATGGCACAGCTGGACCGGCTGGACCTGCTGCCCACGGTGCTGCCGCTCGGGGTGCCGACCGCCGAGCTGTGTTTCTTCAACCTGCACGGCCAGCTCATCTGGCGCGAACCGCGGGGCCTGGCCGCCGGCTACCCGGTGCCGCAACTGTCGGTGCACCGCGGCCGCTTCCACATGGCGCTGCTCGACGAGGCGCGTGCGCGGCTTGGAGCCGACCGCATCGTCACCGGTCACGCCCTGCAGGGGTTCGCCGAGCAGCCCGACGGTCGCGTGCAGGTCGAGCTCGCCCGGCGCAGCGACGAGTCCGTGGTGCGCGACACGGCCGATCTGCTCGTCGGCGCCGACGGCATCCACTCCGCGGTCCGCGCCACCTTCCACCCCGACGAGGGCATGCCCCAGTCGAGCGGCAACGTGCTGTGGCGCGCCACCACGCGCACCGCACCGTTCCTGACGGGCCGGTCCATGTTCATGGCCGGCCACCTGCCGCACAAGTTCGTCGCCTACCCGCTCACCGAACCCGATGCCGACGGGCTGCAGACCGTGAACTGGATCGCCGAGCTCGACCGGCGGCACATCGGCCTGTCGAAGCGTGAGGACTGGAACAAGCGCGGCGACCTGGCCGACTTCCTGCCCCGCTTCGAGGAGTGGGTGTGGGACTGGTTGGACGTGCCGACGCTCATCCGCGGTGCCGAGGCGACGTACGAGTTCCCCATGGTGGACCGCGACCCGCTGGATCGGTGGACGCACGGCCGTGTCACGCTGCTGGGCGATGCTGCGCACCCCATGTACCCCATTGGTTCGAACGGTGCGTCGCAGGCCATCATCGACGCGCTCACCCTGGCCGACCTGCTGGCCGGCACGAGCGACATCGACGCAGCCTTGCGCGCCTACGACGACGACCGCCGCCCGAAGACGGCGGCGATCGTGCTGTCGAACCGCAAGCACGGGCCCGAGCGCATGCTCGACCTGGCGCACGAACGCGCGCCGCAGGGGTTCGCCGACGTGCTCGAGGTGTTCGCCGCCGGCGAGCGCGAGGCCATCGCCGCGCAGTACAAGCAGGTGGCCGGGTTCAGCCTGCCAGGGCGGCCGTCGGCGTCGGGCTGACACGCCGCGCGCAGGCCCGGCCGCCGCTCACGTGAGCTCGGCCTCGGCGATCGCGTGCCACACGGTGAGGGCCTGCACGTGGGCGGCCACGTCGTGCACGCGCAGGATGCTCGCCCCGTGGGCCACGGCGGCCAGCCCGGCGGCGATGCTGCCGCCCAGTCGTTCGTCGGCGGGTGCGCCTCCCGACAGGTCGCCGATGAACCGCTTGCGCGACACACCCACCAGCACCGGTCGGCGCAGGTCGGCCAGATGGTCGAGCGCGGCGAGCACGGCCAGGTTGTGCGCGGTGGTCTTGCCGAAGCCGATGCCCGGGTCGATGACGATGTCGGTGATGCCGGCCTCGTGGCAGTCGTCGATGCGCCGGGCCAGGAAGTCGCGCACCTCGGCCACCACGTCGCCGTAGTGGGCGTGGGCCTGCATGGTGCGCGGGTCGTCGGTGGGCATGTGGTTGATGATCACCCGTGCCCGGGTGGCAGCGGCGACGCGCACCAGGTGGGGGTCGACGAAGCCGGTGACGTCGTTGATGATGCGCGCCCCGGCGGCCATGGCTCGCTCGGCGGTGTCGGCGTGGCGGGTGTCGATGCTGACGGTGATGCCCTGCGAGGCCAGCTCGCGCACCACGGGCAGCACCCGCTGGCACTCCTCGTCGGAGTCCACCGGTTGTGCGCCGGGCCGCGTGCTCTCGCCGCCGATGTCCACGATGTGGGCGCCCTCCGCTGCCAGCCGTAGCCCGTGCGCGATGGCGTCGTCCACGTGTTGGAAGCGTCCACCGTCGCTGAACGAGTCGGGCGTGACGTTGACGATGCCCATCACCTGCGTGTGCACGCCGCTCACTCTGCCCCATCGACGAGGTGTGCTGCACGCCGACCGCGCAATGCGCTCACCAGTTCCAACTCGTCGACCTCGCCGAGCTCGTGCACGGTGAGGGCGCGTTCGGTCACCTCGCCGCTGGCCAGCAGTGCGGCGCGGCCCACGCCGGGCAGCCCGCCGGCCGACAGTGGGGGCGTGTACCACCGGTCGCCCAGGCGATAGAGCAGGTTCGCCCGGCAGCTCTCGACCACGTCGCCGTCGTGGTTCCACAGCAGCACGTCGTCGACGTGCGGGTGCGCAGCGGCGACGCCGTCGTACAGCGAGCGTTGCGTGGTCTTGTGCACCATGAACACGCCGTGGCTGTTCACGGCGTGCTCGGCCAGGCACACGCGCACCGGCGGTGACACGTCGTCGATGGGGTCGACCGTGGTGTCGATCGCCCCGTCGCGTCCCGCCACCAGCCGCAGCCGATGTGGCGCGTCGATGTCGGCGACGAGCGACACGAGCAGCTCACGCACGTGTGCGGGGTCGACGTCGAAGTCGAAGTGGTGCGCGCTGTCCTCCAACCGGGCGAGGTGCAGGTCCAGGTGCTGCACGCGCCCGTGCTGCACCCGCATGGTCTCGAGCAGCCGGAACTCGGCCCGGTCGGTGGTGAGCACGGCGGACTTCGCCTCGAGCTCGCGGTTCTCGTCCACACCCGAACTGTCGGCGGTGATGCCGCCGCCGGCGCCGTACACCACCCGGCCGTCGGTGGTGTGCACGACCGCGGTGCGGATGGCCACGCTGAACGTGCTCCACGGTCGCGGTTCGCCCTCCACCAGTGGCCGCACCACGCCGATGGCGCCGCAGTACACGCCTCGCGGCCACGGCTCGAGCGCGGTGATGTGCTGCATGGCGCTGACCTTCGGCGCGCCGGTGATGCTGCCGCACGGGAACAACGCGTCGAACAAATCGACCAGGCCCAGGTGGTCGTCGATCTCGCCGGTGACGGTTGACGTCAGCTGCCACACGGTCTCGTAACGTTCCATGCGCAGCAGTGACGGCACGCGGACGCTGCCGATGCGTGCGACCCTGCCGATGTCGTTGCGCAACAGGTCGGTGATCATCACGTTCTCGGCGCGGTCCTTCAGCGAGGCGGCCAACTGCTCGGCGGCGACCGCGTCGTCGTCGGGGCGCGCGGCCCGGCGGATGGTGCCCTTCATGGGGCGGCTCTGCACGGTGCTGCCGCGAGCGTCGAAGAACAGCTCGGGCGACGCGCTGACCAGCGTGTGGTCGCCCATGCGGATGAGCGCGTTGTAACGGCCGCGCTGCGCCTCGGCCATGCGCGAGTACAGGTCGGCCGGGTCGCCCTCCAGCCGGCCGTCCAGCCGGTCGGTGAGGTTGATCTGGTAGGCCGATCCGCTGGCGATGATCTCGCGTATGTCGTCGACGGCGTCGGCGTACCAGTCCCATCCGCCGCGGCGTTCGATGTCGCGCACGGTGACGGCGCGACGGCCGCGGCGGACCACCGACGTGTGGCGAACCCCGTGGCACGCGGCGAACCAGGCGAGCGGCAGGCCCGGCTCGGGCGGGTGCACGCGCTGGGCAGAGTCGAACGCCGGTCCGGCCTCGTACGTCACCACCAGCGCCACCCACGCACCGTCGCGGGCGTGTGCCTCGGCGGCGGCCACCAGCGGCCGCACGTCGTCCAGGGTCCATGCTTCGCGCACGTCGAACGGGTCGTCGAGCACGATCGCCCGACCGGTGCGGAAGTCGTCGAACCGGGCGATCACAGGTCGAGTGCGTCGGTGAGCGACTTCACCAGCGGCCAGGTGGGTTCGCTGGTGTTGCCGATGACGGTGCAGGTGGTGGCCGTGGAGGGGCGGTGGAGCGAACGAGCTGCGATGCCCGCGTCGTACCCCTCCAGGTACACGGTGTCGTTCGCCGCGCCCAGCCAGAAGCCCAGCCCGTAGCGGGCGCGGTGCTCGGGCGGGTCGCTGCGCGGCGTGGTCATCTGTTGCAGCGTCGCCGGCTGCACCACGTGGCCCTCGTACAGCGCGGTCCACAGGGCGTGCAGGTCTGCCGTGGTGGTGTGCACACCGCCGTCACCACCGCCGAGCAGCGGCATGTGCAGCACGGTGGTCCGCAAGCCGTCGGTGTCGAGGTAGTTGCGGGCCACACGGCGGCGAGGGGTGTCGCTGCGTTCGAACGTGGTGTCGGTCAGCCCGGCTGGCGCGCACACCAGCCGATGGACCAGGTCGAAGTAGGTGCTTCCGCTGGCGCGCTCGGCGAGCAGCGCGAGCAGCACGAACCCGCTGTTGCAGTAGGTGAAACGTTCGTCGGCGGGGAAGGCCGTGGGACGCCCGTCGAGCACGGTCAGGTAGGCCTCGACGCTGTCCAGGGTGTGGGTGGGCACCGGCAGCACGTACGAGTCGATGTGCTCGGCCACCTCTTCGTCGAAGTAGTCGCCGATGCCGCTGCGATGCCCGAGCAGGTGCTCGACGGTGACGTCGTCGGCCACCAGTGGCAGGTCGTTGCCGAGCAGCGAGCGGGCCGTCGTGTGGAGCGCCAGCACGCCGTCCTCCACCAGGCGCATGACCACCAGCGCGGTGAAGCCCTTCGTGATGCTCGCCGTGGCGAACACCGTGTCGGTGGTGGCGACGATGTCGTGGGTGCGATCGGCCAGACCGAACGCCAGGTCCACCAGTGTCCGCCCCTCGCGGTCGACGCGCACGACGCCGCTGAACCGCTCGCGATGCGCCACCTCGGCGACGAGTTCGGCGAGGTGGCGCATGACGAAAGCGGTTGACGAAGTGCGCGGCGCGATCAGGCGACGCGGTGCATCGTGTTGCGGTCGGTGTGCGCGAACTGCTCGGCGAACTCGTTCATGCGCAGCATGGTGGTCTCCTCGTAGCTCCAGGTGCCATCGCCCAGGGTGATGGTGACCTCGTAGCTGAGGGTGCTGGCGTTGGCCGCCAGGTAGGTGTTCTCGCCGATGCTGTACGGCACCGAGCCGTTGCCCGCCGTCATGGTCCAGCTGGTGGCGTCGGCCGCGGCGATGCCGCCGGCCAGCACGGTGATGCCGCGGGGCACCACGAAGCCGCGCAGCACCTCGCCGGTGGCGGCGTCCCACAGCCAGTAGCCCACTTCGGTGTGGAAGGGGTTCTCCTCGTCGTCACGCCACATGGCCGTCTTGTAGTCCAGGCCGTACAGGTGCTGACGACCGTTGTCGACGGGGCCGAACGGCTTCATCGTCACCTTCTCGAGGTACGGCGTGCCCACGACCTCCTGCCGGGCGTGCGAGTACGCGGTGTCGAGGCCGCCCTCGCCGTGCCATTCACCGGCCAGTGCCGCCAGAGGTCCCCATTCGTTCGACATTCCAAGCTCCTTTGTTCCCCGTCGATCGTAGGTCCTTGCTGCGGGGATGCGCGCCGTTGCAGACTGCTGGCCATGTCGTCGCTGCCGCCTCCGCCGCCGCCCCCGTCGGGCTCGGTCCCGCCGCCTCCTCCGCCGCCGCACGAGCCGGGCTTCGGCGGCGTTCCGGCACCCGCGCCGACGTCCGCGCCGGCGTCGGCATCGGGCTCGAAGACGCTGTGGATCGTCGCCGGGGCGGTGGTGCTGGCCCTGGTGGTGGGCCTGGGCGTGTTCTTCGCCACCCGCTCGAACGACTCGTCCACGAAGGGTGCGAAGTACCCCGACGACGTGCGCAAGAACTTCCTGACGTCGTGCAACGAGGGCAGCAACGGGCAGACGAAGTACTGCGAATGCGTGCTCGACACGTTCCAACAGCAGTACTCGCTCGACGAGTTCGTCGCGCTCGAGCAGCGCTTCACCAACGGTGGTGACACCACCGAGATCGAGGCCGTCACCAAGGCCTGCCAGCCGCTGATCGTGCCCTGATCACGCCCTGATCATGCCCGGATCATGCCGGGGTCGCGGCCCGATCTCGGGTCGGACGACGACGGACCGTGCACGGGGTCCTACTGTGGGCGCATGCGCATCCTCGCAGTGGACACCCCCGATGGTCCGATGTCGCTCTTCATGGCCGAACCCACCGTCGCCCCGCGGGGTGCCGTCGTGGTCATCCAGGAGGCGTTCGGCGTCACGCCACACATCCAGAGCGTGTGCGAGTGGCTGGCCGAGCACGGCTGGCTGGCCGTCGCGCCGGCCCTGTTCCACCGTGCCGATGTGGAGGTGTTCGAGTACGAGGACCTGCAGGGCGCGCTCCCGGTGATGATGACACTCACCCGCGAGGGCATCGACTCGGACCTCGACTCGGTCATGTCGTACCTGTCGCTGTTCGGCTACGGCCCCGACCGGGTCGGCATCGTCGGGTTCTGCATGGGCGGCAGCGTCACGTTGTACGCCGCGGCCACTCGCGCCCTGGGGGCAGCGGTCACGTTCTACGGCGGCGGGTTGACCCAGGGCCGGTTCGGCTTCCCGACCGGGCTCGAGCTGGGTGAGCGCATCCAGGTGCCGTGGTTGGGCCTGTACGGCGACCTGGACCAGGGCATCCCGTTCGACGACGTCGAGCGCCTGCGCGCCGTTGCTGCGGCCCGGCCGGTGCCCACCGAGGTGGTGCGCTACCCGCAGGGCCAGCACGGCTTCAACTGCGACGATCGGCCGTCGGTGTTCGACGCCGACATTGCGGCCGACGCGCGGTCGCGCACGCTCGCCTGGTTCGACCAGCACCTCGCCTGAGCTCGCCCGCGAGGAGCGTCGAGCGGTGTCGCGTCAGTGGGCGAGGTTCGCCACCGACTCGTCGCGCAGCTGCCGCTTGAACAGCTTCCCGGTGGCGGTGCGCGGCAGTGGCTCGGGCGTGGTGAAGATGTACCGGGGCACCTCGTGCTTGGCCAGGTGGCCGGCCAGGAACGTGCGCAGCTCGTCGACGTCGAGCTCGGGCGTGCCGTGCACGGTGGCGGCCACGTCCTCGCCCAGTCGTTCGTCGGGCACGGCGTACACCGCGGCCTCCACCACGTGCGGGTGGGCGAGCAGCGCCGCCTCCACCTGGCCGCAGCCGATGTTCTCGCCGCCGCGGATGATGAGGTCCTTGATGCGGTCGACGACGAACAGCAGGCCCTGCTCGTCCAGGTAGGCGACGTCGCCGGTGCGGAACCAGCCGTCCTCGGCGAACGACTCGGCCATCGCATCGGGTCGGTTCCAGTACTCGATGAACATGATCGAGCCACGCACCTGCAGCTCGCCGCGCTCGCCGGCCGGCAGTGGGCGACCGTGCTCGTCGACCACGCGCAGGTCCACCGGGCCGAGGGCGAAGCCGGCGCTCGACGGGTTGGCGCTGTACTCGGCACCGATGAGGTACGTGCCGGCCGCGTTGGTCTCGGTCATGCCCCAGCCGATGCTGGCCATGACGCCCTGGAAGGTCTCGTCGATCTGGCGCACCTGCTCGGGCGCCCGCGCCGCACCGCCGCCACCCACCGATGCGAGCGAGCTGAGGTCGCGGTTCGATCGCTGGGCCTCGCGCACCAGGTCGCCCGTCATGGCCGGGGGTGCGCTGAACGACGTGACGCGCTCGCGCTCGATGAGCTCGGCTGCTGCGGCGACGTCCCACTTGGTCATGCACACCACGCGGCGCTGCGCCCGCCACGACGACAGGAAGCCGCCGTGCAGACCCATCACGTGGAACAGCGGGATGCCCAGCAGTGCGCAGGGTGTGTACTGCGTCGACTCGCCGGGCTCGATGGGCGCGGGCTCGTCGCTCTTCGGGGCACGCAATTGCAGCTGGGCGCCGTCGAGCTCCCATGCGTAGGGGGCGGCCAGCACGCCGCGGTGGTCCGACAGCACACCCTTGGGGTGGCCGGTGGAGCCGGACGTGTAGAGGATGATCGCCGGGTCGGTGGTCAGCACCTCCACGTCGGGCATCGTGGCCGGCGAGAACGCGTCGATGAGCGCGTACAGATCGTTCGCCTCGCCGGGCGCGCGCACGCTGATGGTGCTGATGCCGCGCACTTCGGCGTTGTGGTCGGCGATCTCGCGGAACTGCTCCAGGCGTTCCCGGTCGGCCACCAGCACCTTCGGTGACGAGTCGACCAGCGCGTACTCCATCTCGTCGGTCTGCCACAGCGAGTTCATCGCCACGGCGATGCCACCGATGCAGGTGATGGCGCCGAACGCGAGCATCCACTCGGGGTAGTTGCGCATGGAGATCGCCACCCGGTCGCCCTTGCGCACCTCGAACTCGTCGTGCAGCACGCGTGCGATGGCGGTGATGCGTTCGTACACCTGGCGGAACGTGAGCCGCTCGTCGCCGTACACCAGGAACTCGCGATCGCTGACGTTCGCGGCGTACAGCTCGGGCATGGTGCGCGGCAGGTTCACGAACTCGCGGATGGGGCCGCGGTCGGTGTCGATCGTGCGCAGCTCGTAGGGCTGTCCAGGTGCGGTCAGGGCCGCGTAGGCCTGGGCGCGCGTGAGCGGGTTCGTGTCGTGAGCGGTCACCGTCGGAGACAGTACAGAAATGTGGAATCGTTGACGGTGTGGCAGAGCCGATGAGTCAGGACTGGTTGAACCTGGTCGACGAGGAGATCGTCGATCCGCGGCAGCGCATCGTCGACCCGCATCATCACCTGTGGCCGCCCGGTGGCTCGCTGCCGTACGGGTTGCCCGAGCTCACCGCCGACGCCGTGGCGGCCGGTCACCATGTCGAGCGCACCGTGTTCGTCGAGTGCCACGCCGCCTACCGGTTGGACGGCCCGGCACATCTGGCGCCCGTGGGCGAGACCGAGTTCGTGGCCGGAGTGGCCACCCGCGACCCGCGCCACCTCATCGGCGGCATCGTCGCCCACGCCGACCTGCGCGACGCCGACCACCTCGACGAGGTGCTCGACGCCCACGAAGCGGCGGGCGCCGGGCTGTTCCGCGGCATCCGTCACGCGGGCTCGCACGCCCTCGAGCCCGAGGTGCTGATGATCCCCGGCCGCGCCGAAGCCGGCCTGTACGCCGACCCGGCGTTCCGTGCCGGCGTGGCCCGACTGGGCGAGCGCGGCCTCAGCTACGACACGTGGCACTACCACCACCAGAACCGCGAGTTCGCCGAGCTGGCCCGCTCCGTGCCGCAGACGCTGATGGTCCTCGACCACTTCGGCACCCCGCTGGGTGTCGGGCAGTTCGCCGGGAAGCGCGACGAGATCTTCGAGCAGTGGAAGCTGGACATCGCCGAGATCGCCGAGTGCCCCAACGTCGTGGCCAAGCTCGGTGGCCTGGCCATGCCCGACAACGGCTTCGGCTGGCACACCGCCGAACGGCCGCCCACGTCCGACGAGTTCGTCGCCGCGCAGGAGCGTTACTACCTGCACACCATCGACTGCTTCGGCCCGGACCGGTGCATGTTCGAGTCGAACTTCCCGGTCGACCGGTTCTCGTTGTCGTACAAGGTGCTGTGGAACGCGCTGAAGAAGATCGCCGCGCCGTTCACCGCCGACGAACGCGACGCCATGTTCCGCGCCACGGCCACCCGCGTCTACCGCCTGACCCTCCCCAATTGAGCCCCTTCTCCCGAACTCGAGTTCTGCGTGACGCGAGGGGTCAGGCGAGCCAGCGGGTCATCCACTCCACGAGCGCGTCGTCGTGGGCCAGGCGTCCGGGCACGGGCCCGTAGGTGCTGCCCTCGTGCGAGCTGCCGGGCAGCACGAGCACCTCGCTCGGCGTGCCCGCGTCGGTGAGCACGCGGTGCATGGCCCAGGCCTGCGGCGGCGGGCAGCGGCGGTCCACCTCGCCCACCACGAACAGGCACGGCGTGGTGCAGCGGTGGGCCTGCAGCAGCGGTGACTGGTCGAGGTAGCGCTGCAACTGCTCGTGCGGCCGGCCACCGATCTGCGGCGGGAAGTACGTGGCACCGATGTCGCTGGTGCCGTACATGGACACCAGGTCGGTGACCGGGTTCTCGATGACGGCCGCACGGAACCGATCGGTGGTGCTCACCAACCACGCGGACAGGAAGCCGCCGTACGAGTTGCCGGTGACACCCAGGCGCGTGGGGTCGGCCCAGCCCGACTGCACCGTATGGTCCACCACGGCCATCACATCGCGGGTGGGGCCCTGGGTCCAGTCGCCGTGCGCCGCCTGCGCGAACGCGGCGCCGTAGCCGGTGGAGCCGCGCACGTTGGGGTAGAGCACGCCGAAGCCGGCGTCGACGAGCGCGTGCAGGTCCAGGTGGAAGCCTTCGCCGTAGGTGAAGTGGGGTCCGCCGTGCAGCAGCACGACGGTCGGCAGCGCGCCGGTCGCGCCGGCGGGCGCGGCGAACCATGCGTCGAGTGGCCACCCCTCGGGTGTGTCGAGGGTGAACCGGCGCACGTCGACGGTTCGGGCCCGGCCGTGCCCGAACGACGTGAGCAGTCGTTCGGTGCCGTCGGCCTCGCGCACCGCCACCTCGGCGGGCGCGGTGCTGGTCTGCGTGGTGAAGAGCAGGCGGCCGTCCGCCAGCGCGATGGTGGTGCAGCAACGGTCGCCGTCGAGCAGCGTCGTCGCCTCGGCAGGGCGGTCGGGGTGCAGGCGGATGGCACCCATGCGACCGCGTGCGCCGGTGCGCACCACGAGATGCCCGTCGGCGTCGGCGAGCAGCAGGTGGTCGTGGGTCTCGGGCAGGATGGCCGGGTTGTCGGCGTAGACGTCGCCGAACAGGTACGGCACGTCGATGCGGCGCACCTCGGCTCCGTCCACCAGGAACAGCGCGGCGTCGCCGCCCAGCGCACCCGTGCGCGGCTCGGCGACCAGCACTGCCAGTCGGCCGTCGGGCAGCCAGGCGGGCACCACGCCGCGACCACCGGCCACGGCCGGTTCGTGGACGGTGCCGTCGAGGTGCACGATGCGCAGGTACGAGCCGCTCAGCCGGCCGGCGGGGTCGATGCCGACGCTGGTGGCCAGGCGCGTGCCGTCGGCCGACCAGACCGGTGTGCTCCATCGCCAGTCGTCGTCGGTCAGCCATTGGCCGTCGCCGGTGGTGACGTCGACCAGGCGCAATTGCGGCGGGTCGTCGAGTGGGCCGAGCCCGTCGAACGCCGGGTACGGACGTGTCCAGCGATACGGCCGCGTGCGGTCGGCCGCGATGCCGCGGCGAGCCGCGACGACGAGGTGCGTGCCGTCGGGCGACCAACTGGCCGTGCCGTTCGCACCGACGCTGCCGTCCAGCACCCGTGCCGCGCCGTCGATCGAGTCGGCGACCGCGATGACGTCGTCGTCGCCGGCGCGGGTGCAGAACGCGATGCGGACGCCGTCGGGTGCCCAGACCGCGGAGTGGTCGCCGGGCTGCATGGCCGCGACGGCGGCCTCGGCGCCGGTGGTGACGTCGACCACGGTCGTCAGCAGCATCTCGTCGTCGCCACCGTCGGGCACGTGCGAGGTGGTGAGCAGCAGGCGGCTGCCGTCGGGCGACAGCGAGGCGTGGAACGGTGCGCGCAGGGCGAGCAGGCGGCGGGTGGACGTGGTCATGGCGGTCACTCGTCGGCGTAGACGACGACGGTGAGCAGCGTGGCCTCCACGTCGTCGGTGCTGTACGCGTGCGGGATGGACGAGGCGAAGCGGACGGCGTCGCCCGTGTCGAGCACGTAGTGGTCGTCGCCGACGGTCAGCGTGACGTGCCCGGCCACCACGTAGCCGTGCTCGACCGAACCGCGGCCGTGGTCGCTCGCCACACCTGCGGTGTGGGGCGGCAGCACGCCTTCGGAGATGTCGAAGCGACGTCGCTCCATCATCGAGAACAGCATGCGCGCCCGGGGTCCTTCGCCGGTGTGATCGCCGGCGCGGATGATCTCGGGCGCGGTGAGGGCCGTGCGGGTGAGCTCGGCGAAGCTCAGGTTCAGCGCCTGGCCGATGCGGGTGAGCGCGGCGACGGTGGGGTTCGCCACCTCGCGCTCGATCTGCGAGAGCAGGGCGGTGCTCAGCCCGGTGTGCGCGGCCATGTCGCGCAGGCTCATGCCGTGGGCCAGCCGGGCGCGGCGCATGTTGGCCGCCACGGCGCTGCGGACCACGCTGCTCTCGTCGCCGGGTGCGGCGTGCTCGTGGGCGTTGCTCATCGGCCCGGCACCGACGCGAAGAGTTGACGGGTGTAGTCGTGCTGCGGTGCGCGGATCAACTCGTCCATCACCCCAGATTCCACCACGCGGCCGTGGTGCATCACGTACGCGCGCTCCACCACCTGCCGCACGACCGCCAGATCGTGGGTGATGAACAGCAGGGCGATGCCCAGGTCGCGGATGAGGTCGTTCATGAGGTTCAGGATCTGCGCCTGGACCGACACGTCGAGCGAGCTCACCGGCTCGTCGCAGATGAGCAGCCGTGGGCGCGGCGCGATGGCGCGGGCGATGGCGACGCGCTGCTGCTCGCCGCCCGACAACGCGCTCGGTCGCCGGCGTGCGTACGACTCGGGCAGGCCGACGAGCGCCAGCAACTCGGCCACCTCTGAGCGGTCGCGGTCGCCGGCGCGCAGGGCTTCGGCGAGAGTGGCACCGATGGTCATCGACGGGTTCAGTGCCGACGTCGGGTCCTGGAACACGATCTGCGCCCGCCGTGCGCTGGTGTCGCCGTCGGCCCAGGTGATGGTGCCGCTGCCGGCCCGCTCGAGCTCGACCAGGCAGCGGGCGAGGGTGGTCTTGCCCGAGCCCGACTCGCCGACGATGCCGACGGCCTCGCCGACGCCGACGGTGATGCTCACGTCGTCGAGCGCGGGCGGGGTGTCGTCGCCGAAGCGCTTGGTCAGGTTGCGCACCACCACCAGTTCGTCGCCGGTGGGTGCCGGCTCACTGACGCGGACCTCGACCGCCTGCATCTGCTCGCCCTCGGTGAGCGGCTTCCAGCAGGCGACGCGACGTGAGTCGCCGGCGCTGCTGTCGATGTGGTCGAGCACCGGTGTCTGCTCGACGCAGTGTGCATCGGCGCGGGCGCACCGGGGCGCGAACACACAGCCCTGGGGCACGTCCCACGCGCGGGGCACCGAGCCGGCGATCGCGGGCAACCGCTGGAGTCGGTCGTCGAGCGGCGGTTCGCTGTCGCGCAGGCCCGCCGTGTACGGGTGACGTGGGGTGGCGAACACGTCGCCGCCGGAGCCGGTCTCGACGAGTCGTCCCGCGTACATCACCAGGATGTCGTCGGCTCGCTCGCGGGCCACCCCCAGGTCGTGGGTGATGAGCAGCAGCGCCATCGACCGTTCCCGCTGGATGCGGGCGATGAGGTTGAGCACCTCGCGCTGGGTGGTGACGTCGAGCGCGGTGGTGGGCTCGTCGCCGATGAGCACCTCCGGGTCCGACGACAGGCTGGCCGCGAGGGCGACACGCTGGCGCATGCCGCCCGACAGTTCGAACGGGTACTGCTTGGCCACTCGTGCCGGCAGGTCCACCTCGTCCAGGCGGCGCAGCACTTCGGCGGGGTCGCCGCGGCGGTCGGCCGGCAGTGCGGCGGCGATCTGCATGCCGCAGCGGTGCACGGGGCTGAGGCTGGTGAACGGGTTCTGCAGCAGCAGGCTGATCCGTCGGCCGCGCAGGCCTTCCAGCACGCTGGGGCCGTGGTCGAGCCGCACCTCGGTGTCGCCCAGGCGCACCGTGCCGGTGGCGGTGACGCCGCGTGGCAGCAGTCCGGTGAGGGCCTTCGCGGTCATCGACTTGCCCGATCCGGACTCGCCGACGAGGGCCACGGTGCGACCGGGCGCGACGGCGAGGTCCATGCGCGTGACGATGGGCCCGCCGGGTCCGGTGACGCACAGGTCGATCAGTTCGAGCGCGTTCATCGCTGCCCCGCTCGTTGTTCGAACCGCTCCTGCAGCCAGTCGCCCATCAGGTTGATGGCCGCGGCGGTGATGATGATGAGCAGACCGGGCACCACGACGGCTCCCCAGTTCTGCCCGAGCAGGTCGCGCCCGTCGCTGAGCTGGCGGCCCCAGTCGGGGGTGCCGGGGCCCACGCCGAAGCCGAGGAACGACAGGGCCGACATGGCGACCAGGGCGAAGGCGACGTTGAGCAGCATGGTGGTGAAGGCGATGGGCAGCACGTTGGGCAGGATGTGCCGGAACATGATGCGTCGCCGGCTGAGGCCGAGCACGCGTGCCGATTCGATGTACGGCCGAGTGGACTGGGCGATGACCGCGCCACGCGCCATGCGGATGTCGGTGGGCGAGAACAGCACCACCAGCACGAGCACGGTGATCCAGTAGCCACCGTCCACCAGGCCGGCCACCACGAGCGCGATCAGCGTGGTGGGCAGGGCCAGCAACAGGTCGGCGTACTTCGACAGCGCCAGGTCGAGCCCGCCGCCGATGTAGCCGGCCAGGGTGCCGAGCAACAGCCCGAGCACCATCGAGCCGAGCGCGATGACGATGGGGCCGACCACGGCCGAGCGGGCGCCGGCGACGGCGAGCTGCCAGATGTCGCGACCCAGCTGGTCCGTGCCGAACGGGTGGCCGGGCGTACCGGGCGGGGTGACGCCGGTGAGGATGTCCTGCTGCGTGGCGTCGGGTGCCAGCCATTGCGAGCCGAGGACGAACACGGCAACGACCGACAGCGGGATGGCCGCGACGATGGGGGTGAGGGGCGGGCGCTTCACTGCAGGCCTCGCTTGCGCACTCGCGGGTCGACGGCGTAGTACAGCAGGTCCACCGCGAGCGCGGTGAGGGCGATGACCGTGGCGGTCAGCAGGGTGATGGCCTGCACGACGGGGATGTCCTTGAACGTGACCGAGCTGGCCAGCAGGCCACCGATGCCGGGCAGCGCGAACGTGACCTCCACCAGGATGGTGCCGCCGAACAGGAACCCGAAGACCAGGCCCAGGCTGGTGGCCACCGGGATGAGTGCGTTGCGCAGCACCAGCCCGCGCACCTGCCGCCGCGACAGGCCACGGCTGCGGGCGAACGCCACGTAGTCCTGCTGCAGTTCGCCGAGCACGGCGGTGCGGGTGAGCTTGAACACCAGCGCGCCGATGCCGAACGCCAGCGTCACCGACGGCAGCACGAGGTGCCACCAGGTGTCCAGCCCACCGTCGCCGCTGCCGTAGACGGGGAAGATGTCGAGCCACACGCCGAACACGTAGAGCAGCAGCAGGCCGACGGCGTAGGTGGGCGCGCCGACGCCGACGATGGACGTGACGCTGATGGTGCGGTCGAACCAGCCACCGGCGCGGAACGCCGCGGCGATGCCGAGTGGCACGCCGACGAACACCGTGAGCAGGAACGACATGATGGCCAACTGGAACGTGAGCCACGACCGGTCGGCGAGCAGCGTGGTGACGGGGACGTCACTGCGGATGCTGGTGCCGAGCCGGCCGTGGAGCACGTCGTTGAGCCACAGGAAGTACTGGCGCAGGAACGATTCGTCCAGCCGGTACTTGGCGCGGATGGCCGCGAGTGCGTCGGGTGAGGGGTTCTTCGGTCCGAGCAGGTTGCGCGCCGGGTCGCCCGGCGTGAGGTGCAACAGCCCGAAGACGATGAACGACAACGCCAGCAACAGCAGCAGCGTGGCGGCCAGGCGGACGACGATGAACCGTCCGAGCGACCCCTTCGCGAACCGCTTCCTCACCCCTTGGTGAGAATGCGCGACGTCCACGGCGACAACAGGGTGTACGGGCCGAAGTCCTCGATGGTGTACTTGTCGTTGATGGCGGTGGCGGCCTCGCCCCACCACAGCGGCACGTACGGCAGGTCGGCCATGGCCACCTGCTGAGCCTCGATGATGAGGTCGACGCGCTTGGCCGGGTCGGCCTCTTCGCGCTGTTGGGCCAGCAGGTCGGCCACCTTCGGGTTGCTGTACGAGGCGGGGTTGCCGTCGGCCAGGAACCAGCTGATGAGCTCGGCCGGGTCGCCGGTGGCGTTGAAGTACCACATGTAGGCCAGGCCCCAGTCGGCCGAACCGATGGTGTCGTACCACTGCTCCACCGGCATCTCCTGCACCTCGATGGTGATGCCCATGTCCTTCGCCGTGGCGGCGAGCGCCTGGAAGAACTGGCTGACCTGGGGGGCACTGGAGGACACGCCGACCTTGCAGCTGAACCCGTCCGGCACCTTCGACAGGGCGAGCTCGGCCTTGGCGGCATCGAGGTCGTAGTCCATCTGGAAGACGGTGGCGAGCTTCTCGTGGGCGGCGTCGCCCACGACCGACTCGATCTGCTGGGGCACGGTGAGCGCGGTGGCGACCTCGCCGTGGCCGTTCAGCAGCTTCTCGACGTAGGTGGCGCGGTCGCAGGCGAGGGCGATGGCCTTGCGGACGTGGATGTCGTCGAAGGGCTCGACCGCGGTGTTGAAGTCGATGCCGACATAGCTCTTGTCGGGGGCGAACAGCACGTCGGTGGCGTCGGTGTCGTTCCACTGCTGTTCCTGGTCGAGCGAGATGCTGACCGCCATGTCGATGTCGCCGGACTTGCGGGCGAGCAGGCGGGTCGTCTCCTCGGGGATGAACTCGATCTTCACCGTCTTCACCGGGGCCTTGCCGCCCCAGTAGGTGTCGATGCGCTCGAGCTCGACGCCCTTGTCGGGCTCGAAGCTGACGACCTTGTACGGGCCGGTGCCCACCAGGCCGGCGGCCGGCGTGCCGATCTCGCCACCCTTCACGAAGCGCTCGGCCGTGACCCACATGGCGTTGGCGGCGCACGGGCCCCACTCGAACGCCATGTCGGGCGAGGCGAGGGTGATGGTGACCTCGTCGTCGGCGGTCTTCTCGGCCTTGTCGACGTTGGCCCAGTAGTAGGCGGTGTTCGGCGACAGGGTGTCGTCCTTGGCCAGGCCGACGCTGTAGACGACGTCGTCGGCGGTGCAGGCCGAGCCGTCGCTGAACGTGACGCCGCTGCGCAGCTTGTACACGTAGGTGGTGGGCGTGGGGTTCGTCCACGACTCGGCCAGTGCGCCGACCAGCTTGCCGGTGCTGTCGGGTGCCACCAGGGCCTCGGCGATGAGCGCGGCGATGTAGTAGTTGAAGTTGCCGGCCTCCTGCCCGGGGTACAGGTTCGAGATGGAGCTGGGGAATGCGACCGTCAGGGTGTCGATCTCCTGGGCGCTGGCCGCTGCCGTGGTGTCGGTGCTGCCGCCGGTGGAGCCACTGGTGCCGCCGGGGGCGGTGGTGGCCGTGGCGTTGCCGTCGCTGCCGCAGGCGGCGAGCAGGGCGAGCAGGGCGGAGGCGCCCGCCCCTTGGAGCAGGGTGCGGCGGGTGACGGGGAACGACTGCGACATCGAGTTTCTCCTGGTGAGGGATGGCCCGTACGCCGAGCCGGTCCCAGGATGTCTACTCGTTCTGGTCAGTTGAAGCAAGTGACTAGACAGCCGTCACAGCCCCACCACGCCGTCAGGTGCCGCAGAACGTGCGGTGGGGTGGGGCGTCGAGCGATGCCGGTTCGGCGTAGCGCTGCAGCCCGGGTCGTTCGGTGAACGGCTGCGACACCACGTCGAGCAGCTCGGTGAACGGGTCCAGGTCGCCGGCCGCGGCGGCGTCGAGGGCGGCTTCCACCAGGTGGTTGCGCGGGATGTACACCGGGTTCACCCGGTCCATCGCCGCGGCGACCTCGGCGGCCGGTCGCTCGTCGGCCGCGAGCGCCGCCCTCCAGTGAGCGGCCCAGGCGTCGAACGCCGCAGCATCGGCGAACAGCGCGCGAGTGCCGTCGGCCGAACCCCGCGCCGCATCGGAGAGCGACCGGAAGAACACGGTGCCGTCGACCGCCTGGTCAGCCAGCAGGGAGTACAGGTCGTCGATCAGTTCGCGGTCGACTGCCGACGTCAGGCCGAGCTTCGCCTGCACCTGCTCGCGCCAGTGCGCGTCGTAGCGCTCGGGGAAGGTCTGCAGCACCGCGGTGGCCAACGCGACGGCCTCGTCCTCTGTGTCCGCGAACAGCGGCAGCATCGCCTCGGCCAGGCGGGCGAGGTTCCAGTGGGCGATGCGCGGTTGGTTGCCGTACGCGTACCGGCCGGCGTGGTCGATCGAGCTGAACACGGTGCCCGGGTGGTAGCGGTCCATGAACGCGCACGGCCCGTAGTCGATGGTCTCGCCCGAGATGGTCATGTTGTCGGTGTTCATCACACCGTGGATGAAGCCGACCGCCATCCATCGTGCGATCAACGACGCCTGTGCCTCGAGCACGGCGCGGAACAGCGCGAGCGGTGGGTTCTCGTCGCCGGCTGCGGACGGGTGGTGCCGCTCGATGGCGTAGGTGGTGAGGTCGGCGAGCAGCTGCGGCTTGCCCGTTGCCGCGGCGAACTGGAACGTGCCGACACGCAGGTGGCTGGCGGCCACCCGGGCGAGCACGGCGCCCAGCAGCATCTGCTCGCGGGCGATGGGTTCGCCGGTGGCGACCACGGCCAGCGACCGCGTGGTGGGGATGCCCAACGCGTGCATCGCCTCGCTGATGAGGTACTCGCGCAGCATGGGGCCGACGGCGGCCTTGCCGTCGCCACCGCGTGCGAACGGGGTGCGACCCGAGCCCTTCAGGTGCAGGTCGAAGAGCGCGCCGTCGTCGGCAACCAGCTCGCCCAGCAGCAGCGCTCGCCCGTCGCCGAGGCGCGGCGAGTAGTTGCCGAACTGGTGGCCGGCATAGGCCTGGGCGAGCGGCCGCGAACCGGGGAGCAGCGTCTGACCGGTGAGCGTGGCGGCATCGAGCGGCCCGTCGGTGTCCAGCCCCAACGCCGCCGCGAGCGCGTGGTTGTAGACCAGCGTCTGCGGGTCGGGGAACGTCGCCGCCTGCCACGGTTCGTACAGGCCGGCCAGGTGCCGGGCGAAGGAGTCGTCGAGCTGCACGGCCATGCCGGCACGGTACCGGCGTGTGGTGACCAGTGGCACGCCGTGCGGTGGCCGGGCCGGACCTTCAGCCCTATCTCCGCCGCCGTCGTGGCGCGCACGATGCACACATGGATGCTTCCCACTGCACGTTCGCGCGCGCTCCACGGCGGCATCGCCTGCTGGCGTCAGGCGCCCTGTTCGTGGCGGTCGGTGCGTACTTCGGTTCCATCGGTCTGGTGATCGGCTGGTTGTCGTTCGGCGATCGGCTGAACGGGCGACTGCCCTTGGCCAGTCCCGTGCTCGCGGGCATTGCGCTGCTGCTGTTCGTCGCAGTGCCGTTCACGGTGCTGATGATGCGTGCGTGGCGCGGCGAACAGTCCACCGGGCCGACGGCGATCGTGCTCGGCTGGGGCCTGGTGGCCTGGATCGTGGTGCAGCTCGCGTTCCTCCTTGAGTTCAGCGCCTTCCAGCCGGTGTACGCGGCCATCGGTGTCGCGTTCATCGTCGCCGGCCGGCGAGTGCGGGCGCAGCAAGAGCCCGATGTGGACGTCGCGCTGGTCCAGCGGTTCCTCGCGCACGAACGCGTGGTGATGATCGGTGCGACCGACGACCCGAAGAAGTTCGGCTCGACGGTCGCCACCGCATTCGTGCAGCACGGGTACGAGGTGGTGCCGGTCAACCCGCGGCGAGCGTCCGTGGCGGGAATCCCCTGTTGGTGCGACCTGCGCAGCGTGCCGGGCGAGGTTGATGCGGTGATCATCGTGCTCGAGGGCCCGGCTGCACTGGCGGCCGTCCGCGAGTGCGCGCTGCGTGACGTGTCGATGGTCTGGCTGTTCCGCGGCGTGGGCAGCCCGGGTGCGTGGTCGCCCGAGGCGGTCCAGTTGTGTCGTGAGCAGGGATTAGCGGTCATCGCCGGGGCATGCCCGCTGATGTTCCTCGGTCCTGTCACCGGCGCGCATCACCTGCACCTGCGAGTGCGGCGCTTCGCACACGCCGTCGCCTGATGCGCGGTGTCAGCGCTCCGGGGCTAGCGGGGTGCGATGGCGTCGCCGGGGAGGTTGCCGTCGGGGTGCAGAGCGGACTGGAAGCGGCGCATGCCGGCCAGCCAGCGGTCGCGGTCGGTGGCCTTGCGTTCCACGTAGGTGGCCACCTCGGGGTGGGGGAGCACCAGGAAGCGCTCGTCGCGAATGGCCTGGATGCACACCGCAGCCACGTCGGCGGCCTCGAGCACGCCGTCGCCCGACGCCACACCACCCTCGATGATGGACGCACCGGTTGCCGGGTCGACCCCCTGGAAGTCGGGGCTGTTGGTGACGATGTTGGTGCGGACCGCCTGTGGGCACAGCACCGACACACGGATGCCCTGGTGATGGTGCGTGACGGCCAGCCACTCGGCCAGCGACACCGCGGCGGCCTTGGTGATGCTGTACGACATGCTGCCGATCTGCGTCAGCAGACCCGCCGCCGAGGCGGTGTTCAACAGGTACCCCTCGCCGCGGGCGATCATCGACGGCAGCACGGCGCGGGCCGCGTAGATGTGCGCCATGCAGTGCACCTCCCACATCCGTTGGATGGCGTCGTTCGAGTCCTCCAGGCCGGCGGTGGTGACGAAGCCGGCGTTCGACACGAAGAGGTCGATGGGGCCGTGCGCGTCCTCGGTGTCGTCGACCAGTGTGCGGATGGCGGCCTCGTCGCGCACGTCGATGGCCACGCCCGTGCCGCCGACGGCCGCGGCCACGCGCTGTGCCTGTGCGCCGTCGAGGTCGGCGACCACCACGTGGCGCGCCCCTTCGGCCTTGGCGGCGATGGCCAGCGCCTCACCGATTCCCGAGCCACCACCGGTGACGACGACCACGCGATCCTGCAGTTCCATGGCGTCACCGTAGCGAGGTGCCCGACGGTGGGTCAGAATGGGAGCGACCCGGAGGTGGTGCGATGGTGAACAACAGCGAGCCCGACGGCACCGTGCGCCGCAACACCGAGCTCAGCCGGTACGAGCTCGTCATCGACGGGCAGGTCGCGTCGTACGCCGACTACCAGGACGACGGGTCACTGGTGGTGCTGCCGCACACCGTGACGCTGCCCGAGTTCCGCGGTCGCGGGCTGGCCGCGAAACTGGTGCGGGCGACGCTCGACGACCTGCGCCGACTGGCTCGCGACGTCCAGCCGTCGTGCTGGTTCGTGGCCGAGTTCATCGACCTGCACCCCGAGTACGCCGACATGGTGCCCCGCCGCTGAACCACCGCTACCGGCCGCTGCGACCGGGCCGCTGCAACTGGGCCGGGCGCCACCCGGTTTTCGGCCGTGATCGCTACCGTTGCAGCATGCGCGGAGCACCCCGCCACCTGCCGCAGGCCGCTGTCGGACGGCTCGCGCTCGTGTCGCTGCTGGTGCTGTCCGCATGCGCGGCCGACACACTGGCCGTCAGCGCCCCCACGTCGGTCCCGCCGGTCATCGAGACGCTGCCGCCGTCGCCCGCCGAGGTCACCATCGCCGAGCTCCCGAGCACCACGGTGGCGCCCAGCAGCACGACCACCACGAGCACCACGGTGCCGCCCACCACCACGACCGCGCCGCCGCCGTTCATCGCCGTGCCGCCGGTGCTCGACGACGTCGCCGCGTCGGCCTCGGAGTCGCAGTTGCCGCCCGACCAGCCGGCCTGGAAGGCGGCCGGTGACGGCCCCATCCTGTACGAGAACGGCTGCCACGTCACGTGGAACGCGGTCGTGCCGAAGGAGGGCTGCTTCTACGGCGACGTGAACTCGCCCACGCTCGTCGCCGTCACCGGTGACTCGCACGCGGCGGCGTGGTTCGGTGCGCTCGACGCGGCCGGCAAGGCGAACCACTGGAAGATCGTCATGGTCACCAAGCAGGGGTGCCCGGCGGCGAACGTCACCGTGTACTCGGCGCAGAACCCCGACGTGAACAACGTGGTCTACACCGCGTGCGACCAGTGGCGCCCCAACGCGCTGGCCTACATCAACAGCCTGCACCCGGCGCTGGTGGTGTTCCCCATGCTGTCGCGGCGCACCGTCGTGGGCCGCCCCGGCCCGGCGGGTCTGGCGGCCTGGCGCGACGGGCTGGGCCAGAGCATCGACACCGTTCGCTTCGGCGGCGCGAAGGCGTTGGTCATCGGCGACGTGCCGAAGATGACCGGCGACAAGATCCCCGAGTGCCTGAACGCGCACAAGTCGAACATCGGCGTGTGCGGTGTGCCCCGTGCCGCAGGCGTCAAGCAGGACCGCATCATGAACCTGGCGTCGGCGGCGAACGAGCACGGCGCGTCGTTCGTGGACGTGTCGAACTGGTTCTGCACCGACTCGTTCTGCCCGCCGGTCATCAACGGCATCGTCGTCTACCGCGACGAGCACCACCTCACCGGCACCTACTCGGCGTATCGGGCACCGCAGATCGCCGACGTCATCCGGGCGGCTCTGGCAACGAAGTGATCGGCCGCAGGCGCGAGGATGCCGTCCATGGCAGATGGCTTCGACACCCCGATCACCCGCGATAACGACCAGTTGGTGGGCCCGTTCCGTTCGCCGCGGCAGATGCTCGCCGACCAGGAGTACGACGGCCACACCAGCGTGCACGACGACGCGACCGCGGATCGTCTGGGCCTCCCCGGTGCACCCATCGAAGGGCCGACGCACTTCAGTCAGTTCGACCCGCTGGCCGTCGAGCTGTGGGGCAGCGAGTGGTTCCAGCGGGGCTGCATCAGCGCGCACTTCGAGACCATGGTGGTGGAGGGCGAGGAGGTGCAGGCCACGGTGACGCGCACCGGCCCGGCCTCGGCCCGTGGCACCGCGGTGAAGCGCACCGGTGAGCCGGTGCTCACGGCGTCGCTCACCCTGGGCGACGAGCCCACGGAGTTGGGCGAGCGGCTGGCGCGCATGCTGGCCAAGGACGCCGGCGACCTGTTCATCATCGACCGGCTGGAGGTGGGCTGGTTGTCGCCGTCGTCCACCACGTCGATGTCGTTCGACGGCTCGAACGGCAACCTGTACCCGTTCTCGCTGGCCGACAAGGTGCGGCTGATGACCGAGCCGTCGGCCTGGTATCGGCCGGGCGAGCCGTCGCCGTGGGGTCGGGCCGTGGTGCCCACCGAGATGCTCAGCGTGCTGGCCCACAAGGGTGGTGTGCACCTGCCCGTGCGCGGGCCGGCCGTCGGCCTGTTCATCGACCTGGAGGTGGCCCGCCACCGGCCGGTGTTCGTCGACGAGACCTACCACCTCACGCACGAGGTGGTGGGCCTGGGGCAGAGTCGCCGGGTGGAGAGCTACTGGACGCGTACGCGCCTGACCGACGACGCCGGCGCGCCGGTCGCGACGGTGCTGCTGCACCAGGGCGTGTTCAAGGCGTCGTACGCCGACTATCCGGCCGATCAGTCGTAGTCGCCGCCGGCGAGGCCTCGTCGCCGCCGGCCAGCCCCCTAGTCGCCGCCGGCCAGCGCGGACAGGTCGTCGGCCAGGCTCGACGCATCGGCCTCGGGCACGCCGTGCGCGGCGAACCAGGTGCAGATGTTCTCGCAGTCGCGACGCAGGTAGGTGAACCCCTGCGGGTTGCCCACCACATCGACCGCCTGCGGCAGGTCGATGACCACCAGCCGGCCGTCGTCGACGAGCACGTTGTACGCCGACAGGTCGCCGTGGGCGTAGCCGACCTCGGCCATCAGCCGCAGCGTGTGCACCAGCTGGCCGTACAGGTCGCGGGCCTCGGCCGGTGTGGCGCTCACCTGGGCCAGGCGCGGGGCGGCCACGCCGTCGTCCGAACCGATGAACTCCATCATCAGCTCGGTGCCCAGCAGCTGCACCGGGTACGGCACTGCGGCGCCGGCCATCCACAGCCGGGCGAGCACGGCGAACTCGGCCGCCGCCCACTGGCCGGCGATCAGCTCCTTGCCGTACGTGGTGCGCGTGGCCATGGCCCGGTTCTCGCGGCTGCGGCGCACGCGCCGGCCCTCCAGGTAGCCGGCGTCGCGGTGGAACAGGCGATGCTCGGCACTGCGGTAACGCTTCACGGCCATCAGCGACGACCGGTCGTCGACCGAGCGGCGCAACAGCGACACCTCGGCCTCCTTGCCGGTCTTCAGGACGCCGAGGTCGTCGTCGATGGCGCGCGGGTCGCGCACCACCCAGTCGGGCACCGGTTGCGGCCCGCGGGCGGCGTCCCGGTAGGTGGACCACGACGGTTCGTCGTGGTCGTCGTATTCCAATTCCATGATGAGGTGCTCCAGAGCGGACGTGCACCGGGGGTCAGGAAAGGGTCAGGCCGGTGCGGGGACGTGCAAAGGGGAGGGGCGTGGCAACGATGGTCATCTCGCTCGTCCTCCCTTCTGCGCCCTCGGCGCACTCGTTCCGATGTACGTACCTTCGCATGAACGGTGACGGAATGCACGTGGATTTCGCTGCGGCGCCGAGGCGCACCTTCTAGGGTCGACCGCATGGCAACAGACCCCCTGATGTCGAGGCGGCAGCTGCTCGCCCTCACCGCCGGCGCGGCATTGTTGGCCGCCTGCAGCGACTCGGCCGCGAAGCCGGTCGACACCACCGGCGAGCCGTCCACGTCGGCCGACTCGACCACCACCTCCACCACCGAGGCGACCACCACCACCGAGGCCGCGACCACGACGACGGTGTCGGGCCCCGTGCAGCCGCTCACCGGCCTGCCACTCACCGACCAGGCGTTGCTCGACCGGGTGGCGCTGGTGGTGAAGGTGAGCAACGACCGCGGCGCTCGTCCGCAGACCGGCCTGAACGATGCCGACATCGTGTTCGAGGCGTGGGGCGCCGGACCCACTCGGTTCGCCGCGGTGTTCCACAGTCGCGACGTCGACTTCGTGGGGCCCATCCGTTCGTGCCGCGAGCAGGACGTGAACCTGGTCGGCGAGTTCAATCGTGCGGTCTTCGCGTGCAGCGGCGGCAACAAGGGCAACATCGCCCTGCTGCGCAACTCGGACTTGCTGCTCGTCACCGAGGGGCAGGGCCCCGGCTGGGAGCTCGACCCCAACAAGCGGCGGCCGCACAAGACGCACGCCGACACCGCGCAGCTGCGATCGAACGCGGGGCCCGATCGCACCGGCCCGGTGCAGCAGTACCGCTACCGGGCCGAGGGCGAGGCCGCCACGGCCGGCTACCCGATGACCGGCTTCGACCTGCAGATCGAGCAGGTCTTCGTGCAGTGGCGTTACGACGCGGCCACGGGCACCTATCTGCGCGACCAGGACGACCGCACGCACAAGCTGGCCGACGGCACGCAGGTCACCACCGACAACGTCGTCGTGGTCTGGCTCGACTACTACTCCAGCAGCACCGACCCGCGGTCGCCCGACGGTCGTTCCACGGGCAGCGGCGACGTGTCGGTGTTCACCGGCGGTCGCGTGGTGAACGGCACGTGGAGCCGCAAGGACCGGCTCGACCCGTTCGAGTTCGTCGACGAGAAGGGCGAGCCCATCCTGCTCACCCCGGGCCGCACGTTCATCGAGCTGCCCAACAGCGGCAAGGGCCGTTTCTCAGGCCGCGACGAGTTCACCATGGTGGCCTGACCCCCGCCGCGGGCCCCGTGGTTTCTGGTTGCGATTCCTTCCAAATCGGCTTCTGGTTGCGTATGTTCCCGGTTTCCGGGAACCAATGCAACCAGTTCAGGCGTTCGTCAGGTGGCGGGCGCCGGCGCCCATGAGCGCGAGGAAGTTGTCGCAGTAGAACGCCTGGCGCACCGTCTCGGGCAGGTCGCCCAGGCTGCGCTCGAACCGCTCGATGGGGCGACGCCCGCCCTCGACGTGCGGGTAGTCGCTGTTGAACAGCACCGTCTCGGGGCCGGCCTGCTCGATGATCCAGCGCACGTCCTCGGTGGGGTAGGGCGTGAACTTCATCGAGCGGCGCACGTACTCGCTCGGTCGCATCTGCAGGTCGCGGACGCGCTCCTCGTGCTTCACGAACGCCTCGAACGCGCTCTCCATCTGCCGCATCCAGCTGGGCACCCAGATGGCGCCCTGCTC
>CBHWEI010000010.1:0-32556 GCA_966112835.1 uncultured Acidimicrobiaceae bacterium | reverse complement strand
CCGGCCAGAAGATCAAGAAGCTGATGGAGTTCTTCGAGGGCAGCGACTGGCACGTGGTCGAGGCCAAGTACGGCAGCCAGCAGTTGGCCGCGTTCGCCCGGCCCGGCGGCGACGCACTGCGCCGGCACATCGACGAGATGAGCAACGAGCGCTACCAGAGCCTGTTCTCGCTGCGCGGCCCCGACCTGCGACCGGCCTTCCTGCACGACGCCGACGCGAGCGTGCGGCACTTCGTGAGCGACCTGTCGGACGACGAACTGGTGCCCCTGGTGCTGAACCTGGGCGGGCACGACCTGGGTGTGCTGCTCGACGCGTACCGCGCGTGCGACGCGGTGACCGACCGGCCCAGCGTGGTGTTCGCCTACACCGTGAAGGGCTGGGGCCTGCCCATCGCCGGCGACCCGCTGAACCACGCCGCACTCCTGTCGGCCGCGCAGATCGACACGCTGCGCGCCGAGATGGGCCTGACCGCCGACGACGAGTGGGACCGCTTCCCGGCCGACACACCCGCCGGTCGCATCTGCGTGCGCGCCGGCACCGAGGTGAACAACGTCGCCCCGGCGCCGCGGCCGCAACTGCCCGTGCCCGACGGCGTGGGCGCGGCCACGGGCAGCAAGCCGGTGAGCACGCAGGAGGTGTTCGGCCGCCTGCTCACCGGGCTGGGCACGGTCGACGAAGTGAGCCGGCGGATGGTCACGCTGTCGCCCGACGTGAGCGTGAGCACCAACCTGGGCGGGTGGATCAACAAGTTCGGCGTGTTCCACCCCGAGGAGCAGCCCGACTACCTGGGTCCCGATCGCCTGCTGCGCTGGCAGCAGGGGCCCACCGGACGGCACATCGAGTTGGGCCTGAGCGAGATGAACCTGTTCCTCGCGCTCCACGCGCTGGGGCTGGGCCAGGAGCTGCACGGCGAGCACCTCGTCCCCATCGGCACCGTGTACGACCCGTTCGTGTGCCGCGGGCTCGACGCGCTCATCTACGCGCTCTACAGCGGAGCCAGGTTCGTACTGGTCGGCACCCCGGCCGGCGTGACGCTGGCGCCCGAGGGTGGCGCGCACCAGAGCACGATCACGCCGTCCATCGGGCTGGAGCTGCCGGGCATGACCTACGCCGAGCCGTGCTACGCCCAGCCCCTCGACTGGCTGCTGTGCGACGGCGTGCGCCGCCTGAGCGCACCCGGCGGCGACAGCCTGTACCTGCGCCTGAGCACTCGGCCGGCCGACCAGTCGCCGTACCTCGCGACGCGCGACCGTGTGGGTGAAGCCGTGCTCCGCGACCACGTGCTGGCCGGCGGCTACCGCCTGATCGAGCCCGACCCGGCGCTGCCCGCCGACGCGCCGCGCGTGGTGCTGGCCGGGTGCGGCGCAGTGCTGCCCGAGGCCGTACACGCCGCCCGTCTGCTGGCCGACGAAGGCGTCGCCGCCACGGTGCTGGACCTCACCTCACCCGACCGCCTGTACCGCGAGTGGCGCAGCGAGCTGCAGACCGCGGCACGAGCCGCACGACCGGCCGACCTTGGCTCTCTGCACCTGGCGGCGCTGCTGACGGCGGACGAGCGCCGGGCCCCTGTCGTCACCGTGCACGACGCCGCCAGCCACTCGCTGGCCTGGATCGGCTCGGTGTTCGGGCAACGGGTCACGCCCGTGGGCGTCGACGCGTTCGGCCAGTCCGGCACCATCGCCGACCTGTACGAGCTGTTCGACCTGCTGCCCGAACAGCTCGCCAACGCCGCGCTGGTCTCGCTCGCATAGGCTGGGGCACATGACCGTCACCGAGTCCGGCATCCGCACGATCGACGGGGTGGAGCTCACCCCCAAGCAGGTCAACCTCGACCTGCCCGCACCCTTCGCCACCGTCGAAGAGGAGCGCCTGCACCGCAAGCAGAAGCTGGCCGGCGCACTGCGCGTCTTCGGCCGCGTCGGCTTCGGCGAGGGCGTGGCCGGGCACATCACCGTGCGCGACCCCGAGTTCCCCGAGCTGTTCTGGGTGAACCCGTTCGCCGTCAGCTTCCGCCACATCAAGGTGAGCGACCTCATCCTCGTCGACCACGACGGCAACGTCGTCTACGGCACCCGCCCGGTGAACCGCGCCGCGTTCGTCATCCACTCGGCCGTGCACCAGGCCCGCCCCGAGGTCATCGCCGCGGCACACAGCCACAGCGTGCACGGCAAGGCGTTCAGCTCGCTCGGCATCAAGCTCGACCCCATCACCCAGGACTCGTGCATCTTCTACGAGGACCACACCGTGGTCACCGCGCAGCGCGGCCGCGTGCAGTTCGGCATCGAGGACGGCCGCGAGCTGGTCGCCCAGTTCCCCACCGGCAAGGCCGCCATCCACCAGAACCACGGCCTGTTCACGGTGGGCGCCACGGTCGACGAGGCCGCGTTCTGGTTCCTCAGCATGGACCGCAGCTGCCAGGCGCAGCTGTTGGCGATGGCCGCCGGCACGCCGCAGCTCATCCCCCACGACGACGCCGTCTACACCCGCGAGAACACGGCATCGCCGATCGCCGGCTGGTTGAGCTTCCAGCCGCTGTGGCAGGAGATCTGCCGCACCGATCCCGACCTGTTCGACTGACCACTTCGGGCGCAGCCCGCACCGTGCGTTCCCCGAGCAAGTTCTTCCACACCGCGTCGCCCGAGGCGCTGTTCGTCATCTCCGGCATCTCCCAGTACACGGGTGCCGTCATCGCCGTGCGCCTGTTCGAGGAGCTGCCACCCGCCACGGTCGCGGTGTTCCGGGTGCTGCTCGGCGCCGTGCCCATCCTGCTCATCTCGTGGCGCGACCAGCGCCGCTGGACCCGCGACGACCTGCGCGCCGCCGCTGTGTTCGGCCTTGCCACCGCGGCCATGAACCTGTGCTTCTACCTGGGCATCAACCGGCTGCCGCTGGGCAAGAGCGTGGTGATGGAGTTCATCGGGCCCATCGCCGTCGCCGCGTACTTCACCCGCACCCGCCGCAACACCATCGCGCTGGTGCTGGCCGCGCTGGGCGTCATCATCCTGTCGGGCGTCGAGATCGGCGGCGACCCGCTGGGCGTGCTGTTCATCCTGATGGCGTCCGGCTTCTGGGCCACCTACATCGTGCTCGGCCGCCGCGTCGCCGCCCTCGACCGCGGCCTCAGCGGGCTGGGCGTGGGCCTGGTCATCGGTGGCCTGGCCATCATGCCGTTCGGGTTCGGCCACCTGGGCGAGGTGCTCACCACGCCGCGGCTGTTGGGGCTTTGCTTCCTGGTGGGCTTGCTGTCGTCCTCCGTGGGCTATGCCATCGACCAGGTGGTGCTGCGCCGCATCCCCATGCGCCGCTTCGCGCTGCTGCTGGCGCTGCTGCCGGTGACCGCGATGCTCGTCGGCCTCATCGCCCTGAACCAGGTGCCTACGGTCGCCGACCTGGCCGGTGCCACCCTGGTCATCGCCGGCGTGGTGCTGCAGGAGCGCGACGAACTCCAGGTCCCCGGCGAGGAACTCGCCGCCTAGTTCAGTCGGCGATCGCTGCTTCGACGAGCCGGAGCGTCGACTCGATGTCACCCCGAACGATCTCGACCCGGCGCACGTTCGGTCGGGAGTCGAGGAAGTCCATGAGTCGATCGTGCATCTCGGCGAGCCCGTCACCCGGACCCGACCGCTCGACGAGGTGAAGCGCATCACGGTGCTGCTGGTTCTCCGGTGCGGCACTTCGCATCTGGAAGGCCTGAATGGTGTCGTCTCGCGTCGTCACCAGTGCGACCTCGACGAAACGCGCGCCGGACTGTCGCGCCACGACGTCGAGTTCGCCGATGAAGGTGTCGCGAGCAAGGAACTGGGGGACGACGACGTCGTGGCCATCGCCGAGGTGTTGGGTCGCCATCGCGACTGCGAGCCTCCGAGCGGCGAGTCCTGCCTCGTCCGGCCGATCGATCCATCCACCGAGAGCACCTCGCACGGCATCGACGTCGAGGTTCAAGGCGAGCGGTCGGCGTGCCACCAACCGCGCTGCGATCGTCGACTTTCCGCTGGCTGGCGGACCGTTCAGCAGGATGAGATCGGGCACCCTGACTGCGTCAGTGGGCGAGGCCGGGGGCGCACAGGCCCTCGAGCTCTTGCACGATGATGCGGTCGCGGTTGGCGTAGGTGACCTCGTTGGCCGGGTCGGGGCGCAGCTTGAACGTGCGGAAGCTCATGTCGGTGGTGTCGACCGACAGGATGCGACCGATGAGCGGCTCGCCGATGCCCAGGAGCACCTTGATGACCTCGAGGGCCTGGATGCTGCCGACGATGCCGGGCAGCACGCCGAGCACACCGGCTTCGGCGCAGCTGGGGGCCAGCTCGGCCGGCGGCGGCTCGGGCACCATGTCGCGGTACGTCGGGCCCTGCAGCGGGTGGAACACGCTGACCATGCCCTCGAAGCGGAAGATGCTGCCGTGCACGACCGGGATGCCCAGCTTCACGCTGGCGTCGTTCAGCAGGTAGCGGCTGGGGAAGTTGTCAGCGCCGTCGACGATGACGTCGTAGCCGCTGATGATGTCCATGATGTTCGTGGCGTCGAGGCGGGTGTCGTAGGTGACGACGTCGACGTCGGGGTTCAGCAGCGTGAGGGTCTTCTTGGCGCTGTCCACCTTGCGGTCGCCGATGCGGTCCAGGTTGTGCAGGATCTGGCGCTGCAGGTTGCTGGCGTCGACCTCGTCCATGTCGACGATGCCGATGGTGCCCACGCCTGCGGCGGCCAGGTACAGGGCCGACGGCGAGCCGAGGCCACCGGCGCCCAGCATGAGGACCTTGCTGCCGAGCAGCTTCGCCTGGCCCTCGGTGCCCACCTCGGGCAGCAGCAGGTGGCGCATGTAGCGGTTCTTCTGGTCCGCCGTGAGGACGACGGGCGTCTTCCAGGCACGGCCCTCGTCCTTCCACTTGCCGAACCCGCCGGCCATGGACACGACGTCGGTGTAGCCCAGCTCCTGCAGCGTCTTCGCCGCGAACGCGCTGCGCACGCCACCGGCGCAGTACACGACCACCGGCTTGTTCTTGTCGAGCAGCTTGCCCTCCACCTGGGCCTCGAGGTGGCCACGGGGGATGTGCACCGCACCGGGCAGAGCGCCCTGGTCGTACTCGTCGGGTTCGCGCACGTCGAGGACGAGCGAGCCGCCGGCGATGAGGCCCTCGGCGCTCGCGGTGTCGACTTCGGTGATCTCGGCCTTGGCGGCGGAGAGAAGGTCACGGAACGTTGCCATGGCAAAAGACTACCCGTTCAGTCGGGATTCGCACACAGTGCCGGCAGGGTGGCCGACAACGGCCCCAGCACCAGCGCGTCGGCGAAGCGATCCATCTTCGTGGGCTCGCCGTTCAGGATGATCACACGGGCCCCGGCGCTCTTCGCGCGGGGCACCACGTTCGCCGCCGGGAACACCGAGAGCGACGACCCGGCGGCCACCAGCACGTCGCAACGCTCGGCGGCGGCGAGCGCGGCGTCGATGACCTCGGGCACCAACGCCTGCCCGAACGAGATGGTGTCGCTCTTCAGCACTCCCCCGCACCGTTCGCATGCCGGGTCCTCCTCGCCGGCGCGCACGCGCTCGAGCACCGATTTCATGGGTCGCCGGTCGTTGCAACCCCAGCAGCGCGACCAGTGCATGGTGCCGTGCACCTCGATGACCTTGGTCGGGTCGTTGCCGGCCTTCTGGTGCAACTCGTCGATGTTCTGGGTGACCAACGCCTCGAGCTGACCGCGCCGCTCCAGATCCACCAGCGCCCGGTGCGCTGCGTTGGGCTGCGCGTCCCACGCCGGTGAGGTCACCCGGTTGCGCCAGGCCAGCTTCCGCAGTTCCGGATCGGCCAGATAGTGCTGCAACGTCGAGGCCTTCTCGGCCGCGGGGTTCTTCGTCCACACGCCGTTCGGGCCACGGAAGTCGGGGATGCCCGAGTCGGTGGAGATGCCGGCGCCGGTGAGCACCGTCACGCGCTGCGCCGCGCGCACCCACTCGGTGGCTCGTTGCAGATCGTCCATCGGCTCATTCTTTCAACTGTGTCGACCGCCACGCGCAACTGATCGTCAAGGAATCGGCACGGGTGCCGATGAAAAGGGTGAGCAACACAGCACGTCAGCATGGTTCGACGGGTTGCGCCTCGGCGGAGGGAAGTCGTCATGCGACACGTCGCGTTCACCACTCGTACATTGCTGACCTCAACTGTCCTGGTCGGTTCGCTGACCCTCACCGGTGTCGCGCTCGCCGCACGCGCCACCCCGGCGGCCCCGCAGACCGCCGCTCCCGCGGTTCCTGTCCTCGTCGAGGTCCCCGTGTGCTGGGGCACCCCGACGACTGCCACCACACTGCCGTCCCCTGCCGGCGCGATGGTGGAAACCGTGACCGTCAGCGTCGAGCCGACGTCCCTCCTGAAGCTCGACGCCGACGGTCACGTGAGGTCTGCCGAGACGAACACCGGCTGCGCCCCCCGCAGCACGGATCATCTCTTCTTCGTCCACGACGACGGCTCGCTCACCGATGCCACCGGTTTCGATGTCGCCAGCGTCGCGTGGACCGGTGACTTCACCCAGTTCGGCTTCATCGAACAAGGCTGACCAGGCCCCGGCTCCCGGGCGACTTTGCCGATCGACGCGTCTCGCCGTGCGCAGTGTGGTGACGACTCCCCCACTGTCGACGCCGCACCGAAGGAGCCGCCCATGCCGTCCACGGACTTCGCGCCCACCGAGCCCACCCTGATGGTCGTGCCCTGGCACGACCCCGTCGTCGACAGCGTCGGGTACGACGTGCGCAGCACCTACGTCGAACTCTTCTGGCTCGGGGTGATCGGACCGAGTGCCATGTGGGCGCTCCGCCGTCTGGTGGGCGGGCTCGACCGCTTCCCACTCGGCTACGAGCTGGACCTGGGCGAGACCGCGCACGAACTGGGCCTGTCCTACAGCACCGCCACGTCGAACACGTTCGTGAAAGCGCTGCAACGTTGTGTGCTGTTCGGGGTGTGCCAGCCCATCCACGGCGGGTTGGCGGTGCGGCGCCGACTGCCGCCGGTCGCGGCACGTCACCTGGCGCGCATGCCCGATGGATTGCAGCAGCAGCACCGTCATTGGACCGTGCGCACCACCACGCTCGCCGAGCTGGAGCGCGGTGTCGCGTTGGCACGGGCGATGCTCGAGGCCGGCGACGACCCCGAGCTGTTGGAACGGCAGTTGTTGGCGGTCGGCGTGTCGCCCGCGGCGGCGGCCGAAGCCGCCGACCGGGCGATCATCGCGTGATCGCCCGACCGGTCACTTCGCGAAGTTCAACGCCAGGTCGATCAGCAGACGGGTGCCGAAGCCGGTGGCACCACGCGACTGCCAGCCGTCGTCGGCGGGCACTTCCATGGTGCCGGCGATGTCGAGGTGCGCCCACGGCACCTCGCCCACGAACTCGTGCAGGAACAGCGCAGCGATGATGGCGCCGCCGTAGGGGCCGCCGACGTTCTTCATGTCGGCCACGTTGCTGTCGAGCAATTTGCGGTAGCCCTTCTCGAGCGGCAGCTGCCACACCGGCTCGTCGACCGACGCCGCCGCCGCCTTCACCTTGGCCACCAGCGGCTCGTCGTTCGTGAACACGCCGGCCATCTTCAGGCCCAGCGCGCCCATGACGGCGCCGGTGAGCGTGGCGATGTCGACGATGGCGTCGGGGGCGTCCTCGACCGCCATCGACAGGCCGTCGGCCAGCACCAGGCGGCCCTCGGCGTCGGTGTTCAGGATCTCGGCGGTCTTGCCGTTGCGGAACGTCAGGACGTCGCCCATCTTCGTGGCCGAACCCGACGGCATGTTGTCGGTGCACATGAGGTAGGCGGTCACCTTCGACCGGCACTTCAGCGCCTTCAACGCTGTCATGGCGGCCAGTACGGCGGCGGCGCCGCTCATGTCCATCTTCATGCTCACCTGGCCGTCGGTGGGCTTCAGGCTGAGGCCGCCGCTGTCGAACATGACGCCCTTGCCCACGAGGGCGAGGTGACCAACCGGGTTGCGCGGCGTGTAGGTGAGGCGGACCATGCGCGGCGGCTCGATGCTGCCCTTGTTCACACCCACGATGCCGCCACAGCCCATGGCGATGAGCTGGTCCTTGTTGAACACCTGGACGGTCAGGCCGGTCTGCGCACCCAGGTCGACGGCCTTCGCCGCGATGTCGCGTGCGTTCAGGTGCCCGGGCGGCGTGTTCGCCAGGTCGCGGGCCAGCGATGCCGCTGCGGCGGTGACGGTGCCGCGCTCGACGCCGGTGGCCACGCCCTTGGCGCGGGCCTCGCCGGCCACCAGCACCAACTGCTGCAGCGCCGTGGTGTTGGGCACCTTCTTGATGCCGGCGTAGCGGTAGGCGGCCAGCAGCCCGCCCTCGGTGACGGCCTGTGCGGCGGCCACCGGGTCGACGCCCGGCAGGTCGGCCAGCGAAGTGGCCACCACGGCGGCCTTGCCGGCGGCGCGCACCACGGCGGCGGCAGCGTTGCGCAGGATCTGCGCGGTGAGTGCGCCGGGCTCGCCCACGCCGACAGCCACCTGCGTGGGGCCGGAAGCGGTGGGGACCACGAGCACCTGGCCGGGCTTGCCCTCGAACCCGTGCGCGGCGAGCGCGGCGCGGCTGAGCCCCAACGACCGGGGCACGGCACCCGTGGTGGCGACGGGGACGCCGACGGCGTTCGCGGACTTGGGGACGGATCGGGCGAGGGCAGCGGTCGCGGTCATCTGCACAGTCTGGCGCACCGGCACAGCGTTCGACCCGACGTGCACCACAACCTTGTCTCTGCAATGATCGAACGAACCACCCCCCGAGCCACGCCGTAAGGAAACGCATGAAGCGTCATTGGAAGAAGATCGCCATCGGGTTCGTCGCACTCGCGGTGCTCGTGGTCGGCGGATCGTTCATCTATGCCAAGGTGTTCAACAAGCCCGATGCCGAGTTCAACCAGGGCGACGTCATCGACAAGCTCGATGGCACCACCACCACCGCAGGTTCGTCCAGCGGCAGCACCACCCCCACCAGCGACAGCACCGCCGGCAGCACCACCACCGCAGCCACCAGCAGCGGCGTCGACGGCACCTGGAACATCGCCGCCGAGAGCGAAGTGGGCTACCGGGTCAAAGAGAGCATCAACGGGTTCGACACCACCGCCAACGGGCGCACGAACGCCATCACGGGTCAGTTCACCATCGAGGGCACCAGGGCCACGACGGGCGACTGGACGGTCGACATGACCACGTTCAAGAGCGACGAGAGCCGTCGCGACAACCAGTTCAACACTCGCGTCATGACGGTCGACCAGTTCCCGACGTCCACGTTCACGCTCACCCAGCCCATCGACTTCGGTGCGATCCCCGGCGAGGGCGAGACCATCACGGCCACCGCCACCGGTGATCTGACGTTGCGCGGCGTCACCAAGTCGGTCACGTTCGACCTGCAGGCGACGTTCAAGAACGGCCGCATCGGTGTGCTGGGCCAGATCCCCGTGGTGTTCGCCGACTACGGCATCCCGAACCCTTCGTTCGCCACGGTCACCACCGAGGACAACGGCCTGCTCGAGTTCGTTCTCATCTTCGACAAGGCCTAGTTCGGATCCACCACCGGTTGCGATCGAGCCCACGCGTCGGCAAGCGCGGCGTAACGGCCGCCCTGGGCGACCAGCTCGTCGTGCGTGCCCAACTCGACCAGCCGCGCATGGTCGATGACAGCGATGCGGTCGGCACGGCGCACCGTGCTCAGCCGGTGCGCGACCACGATGACCGACCGGCCCTCCATCAACCGCTCGAGCGCCCGCTCGACCACGGCCTCCGTGCCGGGGTCGAGGTTGCTGGTGGCCTCGTCGAGCACCAGCACGGCAGGGTCCACCAGCGCGGCGCGCGCCAACGACACCAGCTGACGCTCACCCGCCGACAGGCGTGAGCCGCGCTCCCGTACCTCGGTGTCGAGACCGTGCGGGAACTCCTCGAACCGTTCCAACACGCCGATGGCCTGCAGCGCGTCGGCCACGTCCTGGTCGCTGGCCGAACTGCGGGCGATGCGGATGTTGTCGCGGATGGTGCCACCGAACAGGAAGCCCTCCTGGGGTACCACCACCACGCGCTCGCGCAGCGATGCCAACGACACCAGCCGCACGTCGACGTCGCCGTAGGTGACGTAGCCGGACGTGGGGTCGTACAGGCGGGACAGCAGCTTGGCGAGCGTGCTCTTGCCGGCGCCGGTGGGGCCGACCAGCGCGAGCCGTTCGCCCGGGCGCACGCCGATGGTGACGTCGTGCAGTGCCGGCCGATCCGACCCGTCGTACGCGAACGTGATGTGGTGCGCCATCAGCTCGCCCTCGGCCGGCAGCTCGACCGGTCGCGGGTGCTCGGCCACGTCGGGCTCGGCATCCATCAGCCCGTACAGCTTGTGCAGTGACGCTGCGGCGCTCTGCACCGTGTTGTACAGCTGCGACAGCTGCTGCACCGGGTCGAACAGGTTCGCCAGCAGCAGCACGAACGCGGCCACGGTGCCGAACGCCACCGAACCATGGTGCACCAGGAAGCCGCCGACACCGATGATGAGCGCGATCGACGTGATGCCCGACCACTCGACCAGCCCGAAGTACCAGGTGCTGATCTTCACGCTGTGCAGGTGCGACTTGTAGAGCGATCGGTTGGTGGCCACGAACCGGCGGGTCTGCTCGGCCTCGCGGCCGTAGGCCTGGATGACGCGAACCCCAGTGATGCCCTCCTGCAGGTTCGACAGATTCGTGCCCACCCGCTCGCGCACGTCGAGGTAGGCGACGTTCGACTGCCGCTGGAACTTCACCGACGCGATGCCCAGCACGGGAGCCACGAACAGCACCACCATGAGCGTCAGTTGCCAGCTCATCGCGGTCATCAGGATGAGCGTCATCACCAGCAGCAGACCGGCCGCCACGAACTGCAGCAGGCCCCACTGGATGAGCTCGCCCATGCTCTCGATGTCGGCCGTCATGCGGCTGACGAGCACACCGGCCTTGTTGCGGTCGAAGAACGCCATCGACTGGGCCTGCAGCTTGTCGAACACGGTCACGCGCAGGTCGCGCAGGAAGCCCTCGCCGGCGCGGTTGATGGCGAGGTACTGCAGGCGGCCGACGAAGTAGCCGACCACCACGATGACCACGTAGCCGGCCACGGCCAGGTTCAACGCCCGGGTGTTGCCCTGCCCGATGCCGTGGTCCAGGCCGAACTTCACCAGCACCGGCCCGGCCAGGGTGCACACCGTCGACGCGCAGACGAGCGCGATGGCCCACCAGATGGTGCGCCGGTACGGCTGGGCGAACTGCAGCGACCGGCGCAGCACGCGGCCGGTCTCGGCGCGGTCCAGACGGTCCTCGTCGCTGACGGCTCCTCCGGCCCACATCAGCCCATCACCTCGTCCAGGTCGTCGTCGTCCTCCGCGAGCGCGGCGAGCACTTCGCGGTAGCGCTCGCTGGTGGCGAGCAGTTCGTCGTGCGTGCCGGTGGCGGCAACACGACCGTCGTCGAGCAGCACCACCGTGTCGGCCAGCGCGATGGTGCCCGGCCGGTGGGCGATGACCAGCGTGGTGCGGCCGGTCATCACCGTGCGCATGGCCTCGCGGATCTCGTGCTCCTTGCTGGGGTCGACCGCGCTCGTGGCGTCGTCGAGCACCAGCACGCGCGGGTCGGCCAGGATGGCGCGGGCCAGGGCGATGCGCTGGCGCTGACCGCCGCTCAGCGAGTAGCCGCGCTCACCGATCATGGTGTCGTACCCATCGGGCAGTTCGACGATGAAGTCGTGCGCACCCGACAGGGTCGCCGCATGGCGGACGTCGTCCGCCGACGCGTCGGGCCGCGAGAACGCGATGTTCGCGCCGACGCTGTCGTGGAACAGGAACGTGTCCTCGAACACGATCGACACGCCGTGGCGCAGGTCGGCCAACGTCACGTCGCGCACGTCCACCCCGTCGAGCATGATGGAGCCGGACTCCACGTCGTAGAACCGCACCAGCAGGCGAGCCACGGTGCTCTTGCCGCCGCCGGTGGCACCCACAATGGCCACCGACGCGCCGGCCGGCACGCTCAGGTCGAAGTCGCGCAGCACGGGTGCGTCGGCGCTGTAGCCGAACGTGACGTGGCGGAACTCGAGCGCGCCCACCCGGTCGCCCGCCGGCAGCGCTTTCGGCTCGGCCGGGTCGGCCACGGCCGGCACGGTGGACAGCACCTCGTTCACGCGCAGCAGCGCCGCCGCGGCGCGCTGTCCGAACGCGACCGTCATGCCCAGGTTGCGCAGCGGGAAGATGAGCAGACCGATGTACTGCATGAACTCGAGCATCTGCCCGCGCGACATCTCGCCGTTCAGCACCCGGTGTCCGCCGATGGCCAACACTGCGAGCAGACCCAGGTTCGGCAGCAGGTCCAGGGCCGGCAGGAAAGCGCTGCGCACCCGCGCTGCCTGCAGCGACACGGTGCGGATGTCGTCGGCCTCGGTGCGCAGCCGAGCCGCCGTCACCTCGTGGGCGCCGAAGCCCTTGATGACGCGCACGCCGCTGACGCTCTCCTCCACCACGGTGGCCAACTGCGCCTGCTCCTGCTGCACGGCCAACACGGCCGGGTGGATGCTGCGCGAAAACCGCGTGGCGAGCAGGTTCAGGAACGGCAGCGGCGCCAGGGCCACCAGCGCGAGCATCGGCTGCTGCACGAACAGGATGACGACGATGGCCATCACCATCGCCAGGTTCGACGCGGTGATGGGGATCATCACCACGAAGCCCTGGATCTGCAGCAGGTCGCTCGACGCGCGGCTCATGAGCTGACCCGTCTGCGTGTGGTCGTGGTAGGCGACATGCAGTCGAAGAATGTGCGCGAACAGTTGCTCGCGCAGCTTGGTCTCGGTGAGCCGGCTCTCGCGGAACGCGAACCAGCGCCGCCACGCCGTGAAGATGCCGGCGATGATGGCCATGGCGGCGATGAGCAACGCCCAGAACAGCAGCGATCCGGTACCCAGGATGGCCCGGTCCACCGCCAGGCTGGTGAGCTTCGGCACCGCCACCTTGCCCGCGCTCCATGCCAGGCCCACCACCATGCCGGCGATCAGGCCGGCCCGCTGCTCGCGCAGCATGGCGATGAGCAGCTTCCAGCCGCCGCTGCCGGGGGACGGTGTGCGGGGCGACGACGAGCGCGATCCGGACCGTTTCCCCACGAGGTCGACACTACGCCTGGGCGTGCCCGGTCGTAGAGCCGAATACGGTGTGGCCCATGGGTTTCTTCTCGTGGGTGTTCGTCGGACTGTTCGCGGGCCTCGTGGCGCGCATGATCACGCGTGACGACCGGTCCGGCTGCCTCTACACGGTGGCCGTCGGTGTCATCGGCGCGCTCATCGGTGGCGCGCTGTTCCAGGCCTCGGGCCACAAGGGCGTCACCGAGTTCGACTTCCGTTCAGTGCTGGTCGCCGCGGTGGGCGCCATCCTGCTGTTGCTGGTGCTGCAGGCCATCCGCGGCCGCAAGCGCCGCCACTAGCCCTCGCCGGCCATCAGCCGCCCAGGAGTGTGCGCACCCGGTCCTTGGGACGGCCGATGATGGCCTTCTTCTTCGTGACCAGCACGGGCCGCTGGAGGAGCTGCTTGTGCTTCACCAGCAGCGCGACCACCTGGTCCTCGGTGACTGCGTCGGCCTCGGTGAGGCCCAGCTTCTGCCACAGGCTGTCGCGGCGGACCAGGTCGGTCACCGGGTCCTCCAGCTTGGCGATGATGGCTCGCAGCGTCGCCTCGTCGGGCGGCGTCTTCAGGTACAGCACGATGTCGGCGTCGACGCCGAGTTCCTTCGCAATGCTCACGGCATTGCCGGAGGAGTTTCAATTCGGGTTGTGGTAGATGGTGACGTCGGCCATGCCGCCGACCATAGCCGGGGGAACTCTGTCACACCCGTTGTTCATGATGGCCGTATGGAGTTGCGGGTGCCGAGCGTCGAGGAACTGGTGATGATGTCGCCGGCCGAGATCGAGCGGCACGCGCACGCGCTCGAGGTGTTGCGCCGCCAGGTCGAGGCCGCGACGGCGCTGATGGTCCAGCGTGTGGAGGACTCGGCCACGTACGTGCTCGACGACCATCGGAAGGTCGCCGATTGGGGGAGGGCCACGAACAACTGGTCCGGCCCGGAGACGTCGCGGCTGGTGAAACTCGGTCGGGCCATGAGGAAACTGCCCGACTTCACCGCATCCGCGCTCGCGGGCGAACTGGGCGTCGCCCAGATGCACGCCACCGCCCAGGTCGCGGCGAACCCCCGTGTGCGCCAGCACCTCGACGACGCCGACAGCCTGTTCACGTCGGCGGGGCGCGACCTGCCCTTCGACGACTTCGCGACCGTGCTGCGCAACTGGGAAGAACTCGCCGACGAGGACGGCGCCCGCCAACGCCACGACCGTGCCGTACGCGACCGCAGCGCCGCGGTGCGTTTCGTCGGCGAACGCGCCTACCTCGACGCACAGGGCCCGGCGTTCGACGGGGTCATGCTGCAAGCCGTCCTGGAACGTTTCGCCGACCACGAATGGAAGACCGAATGGGACATCCTGGCCGCCCGCCACGGCGACAAGATGTCCGCCGGGCTCATGCTGCGCACCAACGCCCAACGCCACTTCGACGCCCTGTGCCGCATCTTCGGTGCCGCCGCCGGCAGTGACGAGGCCGGGCCGAACATCACCATCGATCTCGTCATCGACGAAGCCACCTTCGAACGAACGCTCGAGAAGGCGCTCGGTGGCAACCCCGAACCCATCGCCCCCTCCCACGCCCCGAAGCGGCACTGCCGCGACACCCGCGGCCGGGTCCTCGACCCCCGCGCCGTGGTCGCCGCATCCGCGATCGGTGAGGTCCGCCGGGTCGTGTACGGCGCCGACAGCGTCACGCTCGACATGAGCCGACGAAGACGCCTGTTCACCGGGCCGCTCCGCGAAGCGGTCCTGCTGTCGGCACCACGATGCACCCATCTCGGATGCCCGGTCCCCGGCGACCGATGCGAAGCCGACCACCTGATCCCCTGGTCGAAACGAGGACCCACCGACATCGCCAACGGTGGCCCCAAATGCGACCACCACAACCGCAACACACACCTACGCGGCGTCACCACCATCCGCGACGCCGAGGGACTGTGGCGCACCTACCGACCCGACGGCACCGAAATCGGATGGCCCATCCTCGTCACCGACCTGGAACACCTCCACACCGCCATCGACTTCCTGTTCGCAGCCTGACCGGCCCCGCCCCGGGGCCGGTCACCGCGCGATCGAGCGCGCCTCGGCGAGGGTGAAGCGCCCGCTGTGCAGCGCAGCACCCACCACGACGCCCTCCAGGTTGGGCACCACCATCGACACCGCCTTCACCGCGGCCAGGTCGTCGAGCGATGACGCCCCGCCCGACGCGATCACCCGCGCGGACGTCGCACGAGCGACCGCGGTGTAGAACGCGATGTCGAAGCCACTCAGCGCACCGTCGCGGCCGGCGTCCGTGACGATCACCCGTCGGCAGCCGGACGCATCGAGTGCGGCGAGCGTCGGCCACAAGGTGCCCACGTCCAACCCGACGCCGCGGGCCACCAGCCGGTGCGGGGCCGACTGGACCGGGCCCTCGGCCGGCCGAACGTCCAGGCTGACCGCCACGCGCTCGCCGTGCGCCGCGATCGCCCGCATGCACCATGCCGCGTCGGCCAGGGCGGCCGTGCCGATGGCGACACGGCTGCACCCGGTGGCCAGCGCCGCGTCCAGCGACGGTTCGTCGACCACGCCACCGGCCACCTCGACGTGGATGTCGAGTGCACCAACGATGGCGGCGATCAGCGCCCGGTTGTGGCCACGGCCGTAGGCCGCGTCGAGGTCGACGAGGTGGATCCACTCGGCACCGGCTGCCTGCAGCGCCTGCGCCGCTGCGAGCGGCCGTACACCGGGGTCGGCCCCTCGGACGGCTCCACCAGCGACGTCGACGGCCGGGAGCAGCACGAGGCCCATCCGCCGCACCCTAGGCGAACCCCCTCACACCCCTTCCGTACTGTTCGTCGCACGACTTCCCCCGTCGTTCCGCCCGCTTTCGCGCGGGCCCAACCGGAGGTCGTCATGCCCACCACCACCATCCCGTTCTCCATGCCGGTGCGCACGTTCACCGATGCGCTCTACCTCATGGCCCGCGCCGCGATGACCGGGCCGGAGACGCTCGTCTTCCTGCTCGACGCCGACGGTATGGGCGGCATCCTGCTGGCCATCGGCAACTCCATCGGCCCCGACCACGTGCTCGACGTGGTCGAGGCGATGGCCTCGGGTGCCGAGCACCGGCCCGAGGTCGCCTCAATGGTGGTCACCAGCGTGCGACCCGACCAGGGGTTGCTGCCCGGCGACATCGACCGGTGGCTCGAGGCCAGCGACCGCTGCCGCCTGCGGGGCATCGAGTTGCTCGAGTGGTTCGTGTTCGGCACCAGCGGGCCGCGCTGCCCGCGGGAACTGCTCGGCGAACCGTCTCGGTTCGCGGCATGAGCGAGGTCAGTCGGCGGCGCGGCGCTGGGCCGGCGTCAGCCGCAGCCCGGCGGCACGCAGGCGGCGCACCAGCTCGCGGCTGGGTGTGGGCACGGCTCCGTGGGCCACCATCGCGTCGTAGTACTCCTGGGGCACGTCGTAGTGGTCGCCGTGGAACCCGCGGCGGGGAATGCCCACCTCTTCGGCGAAGCGGTGCAGCTCGTCCAGGCTGTGGTCGCTCACCAGATGGCTCCACACCCGGTCCATGTGGTGCCAGCGCGGCTCGTCGATCAGCACGGTCATCTCGCCATACCATCACACCCATGAGCGCACCCGAGGCCGAACTGCGCGCTGCGTGGCATCACCTCGCCGGCGGCGGGCACGACCAGCTTGTCGACGCGCTGCTCGCACGGCACCGCGAACCGCACCGCCGCTACCACACGGCCACGCACGCCATGTGGGTGATCCGCCAGGTCGACCGCATCATCACCGCGAACACCGCACCGTGGACCGCACCGCCCGTCGACGCCGACGCGGTGCGCCTTGCGGCGCTGTGCCACGACGCCGTCTACGACCCCACGCGGGCCGACAACGAGGCGATCAGCGCCGACCTGGCGGCTCGCACGGCCACCGAGCTGGGCTGGCCACGCGACCGCGTCGCAACCGTGCACCGGCTGGTGATGGCCACGGCAGGCCACGCACCAGCCTCGCCCGACGAGGCGGTGCTGGTCGACGCCGACCTGGCGGTGCTGGGCGGCGAACCGAAGGACTACGCCGCCTACGTGCAGGGCGTGCGCGGCGAGTACGCCCACGTGACGCCCGAACAGTGGAAGGTGGGCCGGGCCGACGTGCTGCGGCGGTTCCTGGACCTGCCGCGCCTGTTCACCACCGACCTGATGCACCAGGAACGCGAGTCGCGGGCGAAGGCCAACCTGGCCGCGGAGCTGGCGTCGTTGCGTTGACTCAGTGCGCGCAGGCGCAGCCGCCGCCGCACCCGTGGCCGCCGGCCTTGGGCGCCGGGGCCGGGGCACCGCCCGACGACGCGCCGACGCTGGCGAACACGCTGAGCAGGCGGACCGCGCCGTCGTGGCCCTGCGGGCACGTGGCGGGGTCGCTCGCCTCGCTCATGGGACGACGCACCTCGAAGGTGTCGTCGCACTCCTTGCACTTGAATTCGTAGAGCGGCATCGCCCGCCATGGTAACGCCTGGCTGTGGTTGACTGTCATCCGTGAGCCAGCTCAGCCCGCTTCCCACCCTCACGCCCGACACCGAGGAGGTCACCCAGACGGGTGAGCCGACGGCGGCGCACATCGTGAAGACCGACCCGGGCGAGAACGCGGCGGCCAAGGTGCTGGAGGCCCGCATCTACGGCACCCCGCTCGAGGCGCTGTGCGGCCACGTCTGGGTGCCGTCGCGCGACCCCAAGCAGCTGCCGCTGTGCGAGGAATGCAAGAGCATCTACGAGATGTACCGCGCGTTCAACGACGGGCTCAACGAACGCCCCGACGAGTGACCGACACGCCCGACACCCCCGGCCTGCGCATCCGCCCCGCGGTGCGAGCGATCGTGGTCGACCCCGACCATCGCGTGCTGCTCGTGCAGTTCCAGTTCCCCGACGGCGAGTTCTGGGCGCTGCCCGGCGGCGGCCTGGAGCCTGGCGAGGACGACCACACCGCACTGCACCGCGAGCTCGCCGAGGAGGTCGGGCTGGTGGGCGCCGAGATCGGGCCGCACGTGTGGGACCGCGTGCACGTCATCCCGTTCATCGACGGGCAGTGGGACGGCCAGCGCGAACGCATCTACGTGGTGCACACCCCGGCGTTCGAACCGCAGCCCGTCATGTCGTGGGAGCAGCTGAACGCCGAGCACGTGTTCGACATGCGCTGGTGGCACCTCCACGAGCTGGGCGACCACCTGCAACTGGTGCCGCGCAACCTCGTCGGGCACCTCACCACCCTGCTGCGCGACGGCCCGCCGAAAGGACCCGTCGACGTCGGCATCTGACGAATAGGGTCGCCGCCATGCCCAGTCCGTCGACCATCGCCGCGTTCGCCGCAGCGTCGTTCATCCTGCTCATCATTCCGGGGCCCGCGGTCATCTACATCGTCAACCGCAGCGTCAGCGACGGTCGCACCTCGGGGCTGGCCGCGGTGGCCGGCCTCACACTCGGCAACGCCGTCCACGCCGTTGCCGCCTCAGTGGGCCTGTCGGCGGTCATCGCCGCATCGGCGACGGCATTCAACACCGTGAAGTGGCTCGGTGCCGGCTACCTGGTGTACGTCGGCGTGCGCACGCTCATGTCGAAGCCGTCCGAGATCGACCCCGACCAGGCCGGTGTCAGCCCACGGCGTGCGTTCACACAGGGCATCGTCGTGAACGTGCTGAACGTGAAGGTGGCGCTGTTCTTCCTGTCGTTCCTGCCGCAGTTCATCAAGCCCGAGCTGGGGCGGCCCGGTCTGCAGGTGTTCGTGCTGGGCATGGTGTTCGTGCTCATGGGTGCGTGCACCGACGGCACCTACTCGCTGCTGGCCAGCGGGCTGCGCGACGTGCTGCTGCGCGGCCGGGCGCTGCCGTTCGTCCGCCGTTGGGTGGCGGGCACGGTGTTCATCGGCCTGGGCGTCATCGCGGCCGGTGCGTCTGCTGGAACTCGCACGCGGCACTGATACCGTGCCCGGCGTGGCAGGCCCCATGTGCGTCGTCGGCGACTTCGCCTGGGACGTCCTCATCCGAACCAACAGCGAGCTCCTGCGTGGCGGCGACACGTTCGGCGAGGTGATGCTCACCCCCGGCGGCAGCGCGGCGAACGTGGCGGTGTGGGCCAGCCGGGCCGGGCAGCCGACCGAGTTCATCGGCAAGATCGGCCGCGACCGGTTCGGGCAACTGGCCCAGGAAGACCTGGAGCGCGAGAAGGTGGTCGCCCACTTCATCGAGAGTGAGGCGCACCTCACCGGTTCGGTGGCGGTGTTCGTCGACCACACCGGCGAGCGTTCGATGGTGTCGGGCCACGGCGCCGACTTCTACCTGCTGCCGTCCGAGCTGCCGAAGGCGCCCATCACGCGCGCCCAGCACCTGCACATGACGGCGTGGTCGTTCTTCATCGACCCGCCCCGTGCCGCTGCACGCGCAGCGGCGCTCCTGGCGCAACGGTCGGGCGCGACGCTGTCGTTCGACCCGGGCTCGTTCCAGATGATCGGCGAGATGGGCGTCGACCACTTCCTGGCCGTCACACAGGACCTGGGCATCGACATCCTCCTGCCGAACAAGGAGGAGGGCAGCGTGCTGACCGGCGGCCTCACCGAGCCGATCGAGATCGCCGCGGCGCTGGCCGAGCTGTATCCGAAGGCGCTCATCATGCTGAAGCTCGACGCCGACGGCGCGCTGGTCTACGAACACGGTGATGCCACGCACATCCCGGCCGGTACCAACAACCTGGTCGACGCCACCGGCGCCGGCGACTCGTTCGCCGGCGGCTTCCTGGCCCACTACCTCGAGCACCGCGATGCCGTGGCGGCCGCCCGCTTCGCCACCACCATCTCGGCGTGGGTCATCGAGCACCTGGGCGCCCGCCCCGAGCCCGACGCCCGCCTGCGCGCGCTGCTGCGCTAAGGGGCGAGGTCGACCACCCGCAGGCGTTCGATGACCGGCGCGAACGCGTCGATGTTGCGCACGGCGAACGAGCTGATTCCCCAGCGCTCGCGGCAGTGCAGCAGGTGCTGGGCGATCTGGTCGTGCGAGCCGACCGCGATGAACGGGGTGAGCCGAGCGTCGTCGAGCGTCAGCGACGGCACCTCGTCGACGATGCCGCGCAGCACTGCCTCGGGGTCGTCGGTGACCTCGAGCACCTGCACCAGCGCGTTCAACTCCAGCGGATGCGTACGCCCGGCCGCGCACGAGCGGATGTGCTGCACGGTGTCGTCCAGTCGGGCAGCCTGCCAGCGCACCTCGTGGTTGTGCCCGTCCTCCAACGTGCGGCCCAGCATGGTGAGGCCGATGGTGTCGGCGTGCACGGCCGCGTGGGCCAGCGCATTGCCGCCGTTCACGCCCACCAGGATGGGCAGGCGGGGCTGCAGCGATCGCTGCGTGGTGACGTCGGCCAGTTGATAGTGCTCACCCTCGTACGTGACGGTCTCGCCGTCGAACAAACGGCGGACGATCTCGATGGCCTCGGCCATGCGGGCCTTGCGCACGGCGGGCGGGTCGAACGGCAACCCCATGGCCGTGTACTCGGTGAACGAGTGGCCGGCGCCGATGCCCAGCTCCACCCGACCGCCGGTGAGGTGGTCGAGGTTCGCGTACTCCATGGCCAGCAGTACCGGGTGATGGAAGTCGTTGTTGATGACCAGCGGGCACACGCGCAGGCGGGTGGTGGCCTCGGCCATGGAGAGCAACGGCAGCGTGGGTCCCCAGGCCGGGTTCAGGTGGTCGAACGTGTGGATGAGGTCGAAGCCGGCGTCCTCGGCACGACGAGCCTGCTCGCGCAACTCGTCGACCGTGCCACCGCGAGCCTGGTAACCGAACCTGAACGGCATCGTCATGTGCGGATCGTACCGTCCGAAATCCGCCAGGTTCCCCGCGCCCCTCGCCGTACGCTGCCCGGGTGACGTCATCCGCCGCCGGCATCGCCCCCGCCCCGACCACTCACATGGGTCCGACCGAGTGGGCGCGTTGGGCCGTTCCGGGCCTCGTGTGGGGCACGTCGTTCTTCTTCATCGCCGAGGGGCTCGAGGCGTTCCCCGCCGCGCTCATCACGCCCATGCGCATCCTGTTCGGGTTCCTCACGCTGGCGTGCTTCCCAGCTGCTCGCAACGGTCGCATCGAGAAGGTGGACCGGCCACGGGTGGCACTGCTGGGCGTCATCTGGATGGCCATCCCACTGTCGCTGTTCCCGTTCGCCGAGCAGCACGTGTCGTCGTCGGTCACCGGCATGTTGAACGGCGCCACGCCCATCTTCGTCACCACGGTCGCCGCGTTCATGGCGCACAAACTGCCCCGCCGTCAGGCCATCGTCGGCCTGGCCATCGGGTTCCTCGGTGTGGTGCTCATCGCCCTGCCGTCGGGTGGCGGCGACAACTCGTGGTTCGGCATCGGCCTCATCTTCATCGCACTCGTGTTCTACGGCTTCGCCCTGAACGTGGCGGTGCCGCTGCAGCAGAAGTACGGCAGCATCCCGCTCATGTGGCGGGTGCAGGGCGTGGCGTTCGTGCTGGTCGCACCGTTCGGCATCGCGTCGCTCGGCGACGTGCACTTCACGTGGAGCGCGTTCTGGTCGATGGTCGCGCTCGGCAGCCTGGGCACGGCGCTCGCCTACGTCACCATGGCCGCCAACGCCGGCCGGCTGGGCAGCAGCCGCGCCTCGGCCAGCGTGTACCTCATCCCGGTGGTGTCGTTGTTGCTCGGCTCGCTGGTGCGGCACGAGACCGTGGCCGTGCTGTCCGTGGTGGGCTGTGCGGTGGCGCTGCTGGGCGCCTACCTGGCCACGTCGACGAAACAGCGCATCTAGGCCGACAGCACCCACCGGCGTTCGCCGGTGGCGGGCAGCAGACGGGCCGACTGCATGCCGGCGAAGTGGCACGGCAGCACGCTGGTGCCGGGCTCCTCGGCGTCGCGCAGCAGTTGCTGGCGGGTGCGCACGGCCAGGTCCTTGTCGACGTCGTACAGGAACTGCCACTCGGGCTCGGTGAGCTGCGCCGGGCAGTGCAGCGCGTCGCCCAGCACGATGAGCCGCTCGGTGCCGCTGCTGATGACCGTGCTCGTGTGGCCCGGTGTGTGCCCGGGCGTGTGCCGGGTGGTGAGGCCGGGCGCGACGGTGGTGCCGTCGTCGTGGATGAGCGACACCTGGTGCTCGACACGGCGCATGCGTTCGGCACGGCGCGGACCGTCGCTCTCGCCGTCGACGAAGTGCGCCCAGTCGGCGGCACCCACGTGGATGGTGGCGTTCGGGAACGTGGACCCCTGCTCGGTGACGAGCCAGCCCATGTGGTCGCTGTGCAGGTGGCTGACCACGATGGTGTCGATGTCGTCCGGTGCCACGCCGAGGGCACGCAGGCTGTCGAGCAGGCGGCCGCCGTCGAACATCTCGTTGCGCACGTCACCCACGCCGGCGTCGAGCAGCACCAGCCGGTCGCCGACGCGCACCAGGAACGCACCCACCGGCACGGTCATCGAGTCGTGCTCGTCGAGCAGGTGCCGGTGCGCGGTCCAGTCGGCGTTGCCCCAGGCACTGGCGGGCAGCGTGGCCGTGCCGTCGAACACGGGCTGGACGACCAGGTCGCCGACGGTGATGGCGTTCATGCGGGCACCGTACCGTCCCGACCGCGGCACGATCAGCGGAAGTCGCGGCTGCCGGCACTGGCGGCGACGGGCAGCGGGGTGAGCTCTTCGGCGACGATGTTGATGACGCCCTCGGCGCGTTCCAGCCGGCCGCGGATGAGCAGCGCCGCCGCTCCCCTGGCCACCTTGCGATGGCGCGCCCAGCACCCCTTCGACACGACGATGTTGATGAGGCCGGTCTCGTCCTCCAGGTTCATGAACGTGGTGCCCTGCGCGGTCATGGGGCGTTGGCGGTGCGTGACCACCCCGGCCACCAGCACCCGGCTGCGCGGCTCGCAGTGCCACAACCCGGCCGAGGTGACCACACCGCGGGCGGCGAGCGCGTCGCGCAGGAACTGGGTGGGGTGGCCGTTCGGCGCCACCCCGGTGGCCCACAGGTCGGCGATGGCGGTCTCGACCGGGTCCATGCCCGGCAGCCGCGGCGCCTGCTGCCCCACCACCACGCCCTCCAACCGGTCGGGCCGCGACTGGGCGGCCGCACCCACCGCCCACAGCGCCTCGCGGCGTTCCAGCCCGAGCGACTCGTCGAACACGCCGGCCGTGGCGAGCGCCTCGAGTTGAGCCAGGTCGAGCCCGGGCACGCGGCGCACCAGGTCTTCCAACGACGTGTACGGGCGACCGGCCTGGATCTGCTCGGCCAGTTCGGCGCCCACCCCGCGCACGCTGCCCAGCCCCAGCCGCACGGCCACCCCGCCCACGCTGTCGTCGCACGGCTCGAGTGTTGCGGTGGCGAGCGATGCGTTCAGGTCGGGCGAACGCACCACCACGCCGTGGCGGCGGGCGTCCTGGCACAGCGAGTGCGGGCTCCAGAACCCCATCGGCTGCGCGTTCAGCAACGCCGCGCAGAACGCGGCCGGCTCGTGGAACTTGATCCACGCCGACGCGTAGACCAGGTAGCTGAACGACACCGAGTGGCTCTCGGGGAAGCCGTAGTTGGCGAACGCGGCCATCTTCACGAAGATCTCGTCGGCCACCGCGCCGGTGATGCCCCGCTCGGCCATGCCGTCGAACAACCGCTGCTTCAACCGCTCCATGCGCGCCCGGCTGCGCTTCGACCCCATCGCCTGGCGCAGCTGGTCGGCCTCGGCAGGAGTGAACCCGGCGACATCGATGGCCATCTGCATGAGCTGCTCCTGGAACAGCGGCACCCCCAGCGTCTTGCCCAACGAGTTCTCGAGCAACGGGTGCAGGTAGGTGATGGGCTCCTGCCCGTTGCGGCGACGGATGTAGGGGTGCACCGACCCGCCCTGGATGGGGCCGGGGCGGATGAGCGCGACCTCCACCACCAGGTCGTAGAAGCGGCGTGGCTTCAACCGCGGCAGCGTGGCCATCTGCGCCCGCGACTCGATCTGGAACACGCCCACCGTGTCGGCCCGGCAGAGCATGGCGTACACGTCGTCCTCCTGCGGGATGGTGGCCAGGTCCACCTCGTAGCCGCGGTGCTCGCGAATGAGATCGACCGCGTAGTGCAGCGCGCTGAGCATGCCCAGGCCGAGCAGGTCGAACTTCACCAGCCCGGCCGCGGCGCAGTCGTCCTTGTCCCACTGCAACACGCTGCGCTTGTCCATGCGCCCCCACTCGACCGGGCACACCTCGATGACCGGGCGGTCGCAGATGACCATGCCGCCGGAGTGGATGCCCAGGTGCCGTGGCGCGTCCTCGATGTCGGCGGCCAGTTCCAGCACGGCCCCGGGCACGTCGTGATCGGCGGAGCCGTCGGATCTCGTCTGCGAGGCGGTGGTGGACACGGTGCCCCACGCGTCCATCTGCTTGCTCCACGCGTCCTGCTGACCGGTGGCGTAGCCGAGCGCCTTCGCCATGTCGCGCACCGCGGACCGCGCCCGGTAGGTGATGACGTTGGCCACCTGCGCGGTGTGGTGGCGGCCGTAGCGCTCGTACACGTACTGGATGACCTCTTCGCGGCGGTCGCTCTCGATGTCGAGGTCGATGTCGGGCGGACCGTCGCGCTCGGTGGACAGGAACCGTTCGAACAGCAGGCCCAGCGACACGGCGTCGGCCTTGGTGATGCCCAACGCGTAACAGGCCGCACTGTTCGCCGCGCTGCCGCGTCCCTGGCAGAGGATGTTGGCCCGGTTGCAGAACTCGACGATGTCCCACACCACCAGGAAGTAGCCGGCGAACCCGAGGTGTTCGATGACGTCGAGCTCGTGGTCGATGGTGCGCCACGCCCTGGCGCGAAGCGACAGGTCCTCGTGCGCGCCGGGCCGCTCGCCGTAGCGGCGCCGCCCGCCGGCCTCGACCAGCTGGCGCAGGTACTGCATCTCGGTGAGCGGCTGCCCGTCGGGGCCGTTCGGGCACGGGTACGGCGGCAGGCTGGGCGCCACCAGCGACAGGTCGAACGCCGCGGCACGGCCCACCTCGGCGGCCAGCTCGACCACACCCGGGTAGCGGGCGAAGCGGCGCAGCTGTTCACCGCCGCTGCGCAGGTGCGCGCCGGCCGACGCGGGCAGCCACGGGTCGAGGTCGTCGAGGCTGCGCCGGGCACGCACGGCTGCGATGGCGGTGGCCAGGCGGCGCTGCTGCGGCGTGGCGTAGTGCACGTTGTTGGTGGCCACCACGCCCAGGTCGTGACGGGCGGCCAGCTCGGCCAGCGCGTCGTTGCGCACCGAGTCCATGGGGTGGCCGTGGTCCCACAGCTCGACCAGCACGCGGTCGCGGCCGAACAGGTCGATCAGGCGATGCAGCTCGCGAGCCGCCGCGGCCGGCCCCTCCTGCACGAGCGCCTGCGGCACCGCACCCTTGCGGCACCCGGTGAGCACCCAGGCGTGGCCGCACACCGTGTCGGCCAGGTCGAGCAGCCCGAACTGGGGCACACCCTTCTCGCCCGCCAGGTGCCCCAGGCTGAGCGCCCGGGCCAGGCGGGCGTAGCCGGTGGGGCCGTCGGCGAGCACCACCAGGTGCTGGCCGTGGGGGTCGGGCGCGTGCGTGTCGGGCAGCATGCCGGTGTGCACCTGGCGCTGGGTGTCGGCCTCGGTGCGGGCCATGCGGCCGTCGAGCCCGGGGGTGAGCGTGATCTCGGTGCCGAACACGGTGGGCAGGCCCACGGCGCGGGCCGCTTCGGCGAAGCGGACGATGCCGTAGAACCCGTCGTGGTCGGTGAGGGCCAATGCCTCGAGCCCCAGGCGGGCGGCTTCCTCGACCAGCTGTTCGGGGTGCGACGCGCCGTCGAGGAACGAGAAGTTGCTGTGGCAGTGCAGTTCGGCGTAGGGCACGTGCACCGGGTCGGGCCGCCACAGCGGCTGGGTGGCATCGGGCTCGTACGGCTGCCGTTTGCGGCCCCACGCCGGCCCGTCGCCACCTGCGTTCCACGACGGGGACCCCGGGGCGCGACCATCCTTGCCACGTGACTCGGACCCTGAGGAGAGCAGCCGCTCGACCTCGGACCAGGGCATGTTCGGATTGTTGAACCCCATAGGAAGGTCGCGACCTTACCGAACACCTGTTCGACCCACAAGGGGGAAGATTTCTGGAAACATCGCGACGGAGCACCATGCCGCCGAACGATGAACCCCCCGTGAGCGCCCTTCTGCACCTGTACGACGATGCCCTGCCGCACGTCTACGGCTACCTGGTGCGCCGCTGCGAGTCGTCGGCGACCGCCGAGGACCTCACCTCCGACACGTTCCTGGCAGCCGCCACCGCCGTGCAGCGCGGCGCCGAGGTGAACGTGGCCTGGCTCATCGGCACCGCGCGCCACAAGTTGGTCGACCACTGGCGGCGCACCGGCCGGCAACGCCAGGCGTTGGAGGAGCTGTGGGAGCACAGCGACCCACCGGCCGACACCAACGACCCGGTCGACACCGTCCACGTGCGCGACACGCTGGCCCGCCTGACCCCGCACCACCGCGCCGTGCTGGTGCTGCGTTACCTGGACGGGCTGCCGGTGCCCGAAGTGGCGGCACTGCTCGACCGATCGGTGCACGCCACCGAGTCACTGCTCGTCCGCGCCAAGGCGGCCTACCGCCACGCCGAAGGGAGCGCCTCATGACCGACGCGTTCGATGCCCTGCGCGCCGACACGACGCCCATCGCCCCGTCCGCCGCGTTCGCGGCACGCCTGCGTGCCCGACTGGCGGAGCTACCGAATCAAACGGAGAAGATCATGTCGAACACCCTCATGCCCTACCTCACCGTCAGCGACGCCGCCGCGGCGATCGACTTCTACGTCACCGTGTTCGGCGCAGTGGAGGATCATCGCCTGCTCGACGGAGACCGCATCGGCCACGCCGAGATCGTCATCGGCGACAGCCGCATCGCCGTCGCCGACGAGTACCCCGAATACGAGATCGTCGGCCCTTTGGTGCTCGGTGGTTCGCCGGTGTCGCTGCACCTGACGGTGCCCGATGTCGACGCCACTCACGCACTCGCCCTCACCAACGGGGCCACCGAGGTCCGAGCACCGTCCGACCAGTTCCACGGCAACCGGAACGGCCAGTTCCGCGACCCGTGGGGACAGCGGTGGACCGTGAGCACGCCCATCCACGACCGCTACCGCGAGGAAGCCGCCGCGGCGGGGTTCGAGTACGTGCCGGCGAGCGACTCCGGCGCCGGGGATCATCAGGTGAAGCACCACGAGCGGGGCGACCTGTACTACTTCACCCTGCCCACACCCGACCTGGCCCGGGCCCAGGCGTTCTTCGGGGCGGTGCTGGGCTGGCAGTTCGACGACCCGCAGTCGGGCCATGCGTCGAACATCTCGGCGCCGCCCGGCGGCGTGCACGTGGGAAACACCACGTACGACCTGTGGTTCGCCGTGCCCGACATCGAGGCCGCCGTCGCCCGCATCCGCGAGCTCGGCGGCACGTCCACCGAGCCCGTGCTGTACGACAGCGGCTGGGCAGCCGAGTGCACCGATGATCAGGGCACCCGGTTCTGCCTCAGCGTGCCGGCGGACAAGTACACCCGCTGAACCGAGGGGCCGAACCGGGAGCGTGTGTCCTGTTTCGTGGCCCGACGGCCGTGACCGGAGCGCACACACCGGGTGCTCGGCACCCTCCGAGGCTTCTGGTTGCGATTCCTCCCAAATCAGCTTCTGGTTGCGTTTGTTCCCGGCTTCCGGGAACGAACGCAACCAGTTCGAACCGCCAAGGACTCCCCAGGGAGTTTTCGCTCACCCGTCGTGATCACCCCCTTGCAAAGAGCGCCCATGCCGGGCACTCGGCGCTACCACCGAACGCAGGCAGGTCAGCGGGCCATGGCGGCCCGCTCAGCTGACAGCGCAGCCCAAATGTGGATCGCAGTCACCAGATGTTGCGCTCAGCGCAAGATCCGGTGACAGCGATGGCCAGCGCGTAGCTGCCGGACTGCGCTATCTGCGCCGCAGCAGGTCGCACCCTCAGAGGACTCGTTACGAGATCCTTGTCTCACGTAGGACCCTTGCGGAGACCCAGAGAGCAACACATCCGCGTGGTCCCGGGCCCCGAGCAAGCGGCATCGAGTCAGCGGCGAACCGGCCTCAGCGCACGAGGGAGTACAGGTAGCAGTCCTCGGGAATGGTCGAGCTGTAGCCGGCCATGCGCAGGGTTCCCTCGCGCTCGTAGCCGCAGCGCTCGGCCAGGCGCCACGAGGCATCGTTCCACGTCTCAATGATCAGCTGCAGCCGGTAACAGTCTCGATGTGTATCGAGGACGACCTGCGACATGAGCCGCAGTGCATCGGAGCCGAAGCCGCGGCCCCAATCGGCTTCATCGTGCAGCACGTAGCCGATCTCGTAGCCGTGGATGCACGCACCTGATCGGTAGAACTGCGTGGTCCCAAGAAGACGACCGGTCGCGAGCTCCTCCACAGCGAGCGCGCCCGAGTCCTGGGTCCAGAAGCCGTGCGTTTCGTACATCTCGCGGAGGCGCGCAGGGTTTGACAGTGGCTCGGTGATCGAGAGTGTGAACTGGAACTCGGCAGCTCGGTCGAGATCTGTGGCGGCGATTCCGCGCAGGCGTACGAGCGAGCCGGACACGGTGGGCGCAGCTGCCATGCCCGCAGTTTGTCATGTGGCCTCCGCAGAACCCGGTGCGGTTCAGAGCATGACAACGACATCGTCCAACGAACGGGACATCTCGACACCTCCTGCTGCGACCTCCATCCGGAGGCATCCAACGCACCGAACGCAACAGAAGGGATCACTGGTGGGTGCTTCGCAGAGGCGACGATTGGACGACGACAGCCCAAGAGTTGTTGCAAGCCATCGAGACAGTCATCCTCCCGAGGATGCTGTCCGAGTTGGAGCCGAAGCGGAACAGCGAGCCTTCCGGGAGTCCCTAGCTGCCTGGTTGTTTGATCTTGCTGTTGGTGCGGCTTGTTCGTACCGTCTCGATTCGCTCGGTGGTCTGGCTCACTAACTGCCTGCCGCCTTCGGGTTGGCTTCCGAACGAGGTGCTGGCTGCCGGGTGCGGTTGACGTTGAACGGCGCGATGTGACAAGGCGCCCTGCCTCTCAGGGCAAAGCTGCCATGCGTCGAGACACGCAGGCGGTGGTGATGACGCGGAGACGACCTCGCGGTCGGCCTGAGCGGCAGCGGTCTCAGCCGGACGTCGGCTCGGGCACCAGACGTCGTTGGATGCAATAGAAGTGGCCGTTGCGGAGAATCGCCCACCATGCGTCGGGAGGGCAGGCGGTGGTCGAATCGCTCAGCGCGATGACGACACCGTTGCCGTCCGGACACGTGAGGTCCGTGATCGAGTTGTCGACGTCGCTGACGAAGACGCACGACCCCACCTCGAGCGCCGGCAAGCCGTCGCGGTCGCTCCGAGTCAGGGAATAGACCACAGCACCCACCGCTGCGAAGGGCAGAAGAACGAGCAAGGCCACCAGCGCGACCGCAACAGGTCGGCGCATCGGCGGATCGGTGTCGAGGTCGCCGTCCGGCGCGTCGCTCATCTCCATCCTTTCGATCCATCTGACGCTGGGTCGCAGCAGCGTAGGGCATGCTGTCGCCGACGGCCGACGTCGTCACTCGGTGGCCGCCAGCTGCCGGTCGCACCGTGCGAGGTTCCTGGGGTCGCGCCGAGGTAGCGGCGAACTGCCGCTCTGCGCTGGACACCGGTGGCTCATGCGCTCAAGCTGAAGCGGTGACTGACCACCCCATCGAGTGCAGGATCTGCGGCACAGCCGTTCGCAACACCGATGCGGCCGAAGAGGTTGGAGGCGCACTCGTCCACGCGGCGTGTGCACCGTCCAGTTCGACTCCGAAGGCGCGACGGGCAGGTCCTCGCGGTGGGGGCGATGTCGGCACACAGCTTGGTGTGGCGCGTTCGGTCAACTCCTGGCGCTGACCGCAAGCGCAGATCTCCCGCTCGGCGCTGTTGACGAGGCGGCAGCGAGCGGGCACTATGCGCCGTCGTGGCCCTGTTTCGGAAGAAGTCCAAAGCTGACGTTGTCGACCCTGAAGCGCGGTCGCCGCAGACCGGGATCAAGTACAAGGACCTCGGCGTGGTCAGCCAGCTCGTCAATCACGGCGCGGACCTCACGCAGCCTCGACACGTTCTCTACTACCTCTACCTTCCGAGCCCTGAGTCTGCGTCAGCGGCTGCTGCCGAGGCCGAGGCTCGGTCCTTTGAGACCACAGTCGCTGATCCGCTGCCCGGCTACCCCGGGAAGTGGTCGCTCCGTTGCGAGCGCCGAGGTGTCGTCCTCGACACGGAGACGATCCGCGGCAACGGTGACTTCTTCGATGGCCTGGCCGCGAAGCACGGAGGCGAGTACGACGGCTGGGAGGCCTCCGTTCGCTGAGGCCAGCGCAGAGCTGCCGATCTGGGGCGTGGACATCAGCCTCTGAATGGGGCACCATTCGCCGGTGTTCGGACGAGGTAAGAAGCAGCAGTCGCAACCCGATCCGGCCTCGACCAGCCCCGGCTGGGATGCGATCTCCGAGGCGATGCGCTCAGTTCACGGGCCACAAGAACCGCGGCACTGGGGCGACGTAACGGCCAGACTTCTCGGGCCTGCGCGAATAGATGGATTGAGCGCCTACGACGCCGGCGACCACTGGCACTTCGTGACGCTCGGTCTGAGCGAGATCTGGGAGAAGGAGACCGACGACCGGGCTGTCAGCGGGCTTGGTTTCGAGTACACAATGCGGGTGCGACGCCACTCCGGTGACGAACCGCCGCAATGGGTGATCCGTCTGATGAGCCGGCTCGGTGAGACGGCGCTCGCAGGCCACCCGTTCCCCGTCGGTCACACGTTGGACCCAGGTGGTCCGCTGACGGGCGACGAGCCGAGTTCCCTCGAGGCCATGTGTTTCATTGAGGATCCGACACTTCCTGAACTACAGACACCGAATGGCGTTGTCCGCTTCGTCCAAGTTGTCGGGATCACCCGCTCTCAACTCGAGGCCATCCTCAATGACCGCGATCAGATCGCGTCGCTGGGCGGCGCAGACGGACTCTTTGTTACCCCGCGTCGATAGGGGCCGGTGCCGAACTGCCGCCATGCGCTGCACGCCGCCGGCGAACACGACACACGCTCTCAGGCGTCAGCGAGCAGTTGGTAGAGCTTGCGGCGGGCATCGTTGAGGATGCCCGTGGCCTGCTCGACCAACTGCGGGTTGCCCGAGGTGGCCACCTGCTTGGCGGCCATCACCAGCTGACCCAACGAGTGGCGGAACGCCCCGTGGCCTTCGGCCGCGTCGGCGTTCATCCACGGCATGGGGCCTTCGCTGGCGCGTTCGTCGAGCGCCTTCTGGCCGGCCGGGGTGAGCGTGTAGACCCGCTTCTCGTCCTGCTGGCTGCCGGTCACCAGACCGGCCTCCTCCATCATCTGCAGCGTCGGGTACACCGAGCCGGGGCTGGGCTTCCACCGGCCGCCGGTGCGGTCCTCGAGGCGTTGGATGATCTCGTAGCCGTGCGCCGGGCCGTCGGTCAGGGCCGACAGCAGGGCGAAGCGGATGTCGCCGCGGCGGGCGCGGGGACCGCGCGGGCCGGGACGACCGAACCCGAACTCACCGCGATCGCGGTGTCCGGGATGCCCGGCGTGTCCGGGGTGTTCGTGATGTGCGTGGAAACGTCGCATCGATCGCTCCTTTCATGGGCGTCTGTGATCTGTTGTGTGTCATCACGATATATCGCGATAGCACTCGCAACAACCCCACACTTCGACATTCCCGCTCCCCTACGGCAGGCGACCGGTGGCGCGTGCGTCGTGCAGCACCGTCCACACCCGCGACTGCAGCTCACGCAGGCCGATCATCCAGCCGACGGCGTCGGCGCCGAACCGTTCCTCGGCGACCTGCCGCACCAGCCCGGTGCCGTCTCGCCGCGCCATCACGGCCAGGTCCCACAGCGGCGACGCGCTGCAGCAGTCCTCGAAGTCGTTCCACACCGGGCCGTCCGGCGTGACGAGCGTGTTGCGCGGGAACGCGTCGCCGTGCTGCGCCTGGCGCGGCAGCCCGTCCACGAGTGCGAGCAGCGCTGCGCGCTGCGAGCGGATGTGGTCGATCTCGTCGGGGTCGAGCAGGCCGTGCTCGGCGCACCGGTCGAGCGCCAGGTCCAGATCGCCTGCAACCGGGCCGTAGGCCGGCAGATCGCCGGTGAACGACGCCATCGACGTGTGCAACTCGTCGAGCAAGGCGAGCGCCTCGGCTGCCTCCGGCACGGCACCGGCGACGTGCGGCACGTACTGCCACACGGTCGCGCACCACTCGCCCACCCGGTACGGGCCCGGGGCCATGTGGGCAGATGGCGGCACCACTGCTGCACCCATGGCGGCGAGGTGACCCATCAGCGCCACCTCGCGCTCGAGCCACGGCATGGGGTCGCGGCGGATGAAGCCGGTGAACGT
>CBHWEI010000009.1:0-33736 GCA_966112835.1 uncultured Acidimicrobiaceae bacterium | reverse complement strand
CCAACCCCGCCTCCACCAACCCCTCCACCACCAACCCCGCCACCACCAACATGGACGCCGACGTGCTCATCATCGGCAGCGGTGCCGGTGGCGCCACCACCGCCACCGTCCTCGCCGAGGCCGGGCTCGACGTGCTGGTCGTCGAAGAGGGCAGCTGGGTGGAGCAGGGCGCGGTCGTACCGTTCTCGCTCGACCAGATGGAGCAGCAGTACCGGGCCGGCGGCGTCACCGTCGCCCTGGGCATGCCGTCCATCGCCTACACCGAAGGCCGTTGCGCCGGCGGCGGCACCGAGGTGAACAGTGGCCTCTACTGGCGTCCGCCGGGCGAGCTGCTCGAGCGCTGGCGCCGCGACTTCCGCATCCACGACTTCCAGCCCGACGACGTGCTGTCCATCGCCGACGAGGTCGAGACGGCCATCAACGTGCGCACCGTCCCCGGCGGGTACAGCGCGCCCAGCGAACGCCTGCGCGACGGCGCCGCCGCGCTGGGCTGGCAGCACGGCGAGGTGCCGCGGTGGATGACCTACCCGCACGGCGAGGACGCCACCAAGGGCGAGCGCCAGTCCATGACCCGCACGTACCTGCCCCGCGCCGTCGCCGCCGGCGCCCGGGTGGCCACCGGCTGCCGGGTCGACCGACTCGAGCTCGACGGTGGCCGGGCCACCGCGGCCGTCACCACCCTGGCCGACGGCACGCCCGGCCGCATCACCTTCCGCCACGTCTTCGTGTGCGGTGGCGCCATCCAGAGCCCGGCGCTGTTGCAGCGGTCCGGCATCCGCGGCCACATCGGCAAGACGCTCGCCGTGCACCCCACCGTGAAGCTCGCCGCTCGTTTCGCCGACGCGCTGAACGTGCCCGACGACGTGCCCGTGCACCAGGTGAAGGAGTTCGCACCACACCTGTCGTTCGGCGGTTCGGCCAGCAACCCCGGCCTGGTGGCCCTGAGCCTGCTCGACCAGTGGTCCACGTTCCGCAAGCACGTCACCGACTGGCCGCGCATGAGCGTGTACTACGCCGCCATCACCAGCGAGGGCCGCGGCCGTGTCATGTCGTTCCCGCGCATGAAGGACCCGGTCGTCACCTACCGGCTCACCCACCGCGACCGCGAACTGCTGCGCAGCGGCCTCGCCCGCCTCGCGCTGCTCATGCTCGAGGCCGGCGCCGAAGAGGTCTTCCCGTCGTTCAAGGGCGCACCGTCGGTGAAGAACCGCCGCGACCTGGCCACCATGCAGGCCGCGTTCAGTGCCGCCAAGGCCACCGTCATGACCGTGCACCTGTGCAGCACCGTGCCCATGGGCGAGGTGCCCGAGCGGTGCGGCGCCGACTCGTTCGGCCTCGTCCACGGCATGCGCAACGTCCACGTCAACGACGCGTCGCTGCTCCCCACGGCGCCCGGCGTCAACCCCCAGGCGTCCGTCATGGCCTTCGCCATCCGCAACGCGCGCCATTTCGTCGCCACAGGAGGCTCCCGTGCCTAGGAAAACCGCTGCCAAGGGCTGGTCGGCCCCGCACACCACCGTCGTCACCGGCGCCAACGGCTGGCTGGGCCGGGCCCTGGTCCACCGCCTCATGGCCGACAAGAAGCGCGAGCGCCTGCGCCTGCTCGCCCACAGCACGGCCGACGCCGCGGCGCTGCGCGCGTTCGTGGGCGACCGAGCCGGTGTGGAGGTGGTGATCGGCGACGTGTCGCGCGCCGACACCGCCAAGCGCCTGCTGCACGGTGTGGGCGCCGATGCCGACGTCCTGCACACCGCCGGCGTCATCCACCCGCGCAACGTCCGCCAGTTCACCGAGGTGAACGTCAACGGCACCCGCCACATCACCGAGGCCGCCATCGACGCCGGCGTGCGCCGCCTGGTGCACGTGTCGTCGAACAGCCCGTTCGGCACCAACCCGCACCAGGCCGACACGTTCCGCGCCGACGAGCCGTTCAACCCGTACCTGGGCTACGGCAAGAGCAAGATGTTCGCCGAGATGGCCGTCGCCGAGGCGGCCGCGGCAGGGCTCGACACCGCCATCGTCCGCCCGCCCTGGTTCTACGGCCCCTTCCAGCCGCCGCGGCAGACCACGTTCTTCCGCATGGTGCGGGCCGGCAAGTTCCCCGTCATCGGCAAGGGCGATCAGCGCCGGTCGATGGTGTACGTCGACAACCTGGTCGACGGCGTGCTGGCCGCCGAGCTCACCCCCGCCGCCAAGGGCAACGGCTACTGGATCGCCGATGCCCGCGCCTACACGGTCGACGAGATCGTCGAGACCGTCGGCCGCGCCCTGCGCGACGAGGGCCTCAGCGTGAAGCCGCCCGCCACCCGGCTGCCCACCCTGGCGGCACGCGTTGCCGAGACCGGCGACCGGGTGCTGCAGGCCATGGGCGTGTACCAGCAGCAGTTGCACGTGCTGGGCGAGATGGGCCACACCATCGCCTGCGACATCTCCCGCGCAACGGCCGAGCTTGGCTACGAGCCCAAGGTCGAGCTGTACGACGGCATGCGCAACAGCATCCGCTGGTGCCTCGAGAACGGCCTGGAGCTGTGACCGTCAGCCTGGTCACCGGTGGCAGCGGCTACTTCGGATCGCTGCTCGTCCGCCGCCTGCTCGCCGCCGGCCACACCGTCCGCGTGCTCGACCTGAACGACGCCGACGACCGCCCGGCCGAGGTGGAGGTGGTGCTGGGCGACGTGCGCGATCCGACGGTGGTGGCCACCGCACTCGACGGCATCGACATCGTGTTCAACAACGTCGCCCAGGTGCCGTTGGCGAAGGACCACGAACTGCTCCGCACGGTCAACGTCGACGGCACCACGCTGCTGCTCGCCCAGTCGTTGCGCTGCGGGGTGCGCAAGGTGGTGCACACGTCGTCCAGCGCGGTGTTCGGCGTCCCCCGCGAGAACCCGGTGCTGCCCACCACTGTCCCGTCGCCGGCCGAGGAGTACGGCCACGCCAAGCTCGCCGCCGAGTGGGCGTGTCTGAACGCCGTGCGCGACGGCCTCGACGTGTCCATCGTGCGGCCGCGCACCATCCTCGGCCACGGCCGCCTCGGCATCTTCGGCATCCTGTTCGAATGGATCGCCGACGGCGCCGACGTGTTCGTGCTCGGCGACGGCTCGAACCGCTACCAGTTCGTCCACGCCGACGACCTGGCCGACGTGTGCGTGCTGGCCGGCGACCATCCCGGTCCCGGCGTGTTCAACGCGGGCACCGACCGCTTCGGCACCATGCGCGAGTCGCTCGAGGAACTGTGCGCGCACGCCGGCACCGGGTCGAAGGTGCGGTCGCTGCCCGCCGGCCCGGCGTCGCTGGGCATGAAGGCTGCTGCCGGCCTGCACCTGGCACCCTTCGCCCCGTACCACTGGTTGATGTACAGCAAGTCGCTGTGGTTCGACATCGAGCACGTGAAGGACACGTTGGGCTGGCAGCCGAAGTACTCGAACGCCGAGGCCCTGGCCGACAGCTACGACTGGTTCCTGCGCAACCGCGCCGACGTCGACGGCCACGGCGAGCACGGTGAGGGCCGCAGCCACCACCGCACCATCGCCAAGCAGGGCGCCCTCAAGGTCCTCAAGACCGGCACCCGTCTCCTCCCCCGCTGACGCGCTTCGCCGGGCTCAGGTCCTGCGTGACGCTCGGGCCAGGGCCTGGTCGTGCAGGGCCTGGAGCACCCCGCGGGCCGAGGCCTCCCAGGTGAGGGTGCGCGCCCTGGCCAGCGCGGCAGCCGCCAGCGCCTCGCGGCGCGGCGGGTCGAGCAGCACGTCGGCCAACGCGTCGCCCAGCCCCTCCAGCGGCACCAGGACGCCGGTCGAGCCGTCCACCACGCTGCTGCGATGGCCGTTCACGTCGGTGGCGACGGCGGGCGTGCCACACGCTGCGGCCTCGGTGAGCGTCAGCCCCCAGCCCTCGGCCAGCGACGCGCTGGTGACCAGCCACGAGCGGCGGTACAGGTCCACCAGGTCCTCGTGCGACAGGCGCCCGGCCAGGTGGATCCAGTCCTGCGCGTGGTGCCCGGCGATGTGCGCCTCGAGCACCGGGCGCAACGGCCCCTCGCCCACGATCACCAGCTGCAGGTCGGGCACACGCTGCTTGGTGAGCACCGCCGCCTCGATGAGCTGGTCCTGGCGCTTCACCGGCGCCAGACGACCCACGCACACCACGGTGGGCACCGGTGCCAGCTCGCCACCGGGCTGGAACATCTCCTCGACGCCGTTGTTCACCGCGATCACGCGATCGGGCCGGAACCCCAGGTGCAGCAGCTCGTCGCGGGTGGCGTCGCTCGGGGTGAGCGTGGTGGTGCGCCGGTAGAACGGCGGCGCCACACGCGCCTCCAGGGCGCGACCCGTGAACGCCAGCGGGGCGGGCAGCAGTTGGTCCCACATCGGGCCGTGCACGTGGTGCAGGAACGTGATGCGCGGCTTGCGGCACCACACCGGGCTCATCCACGGCACACCGTTCCACACCTCCACCAACGCGTCGTACGAGCCGGGGTGGGCCACCTCCCACGCCACGCCACGGGGGAACACGCTGTAGCGGCTGCCCCGCCGGACCACGCGGTACCCGCTGCGTTCCGCCTCGGCCGGGTGCCCCTCGGCGAACGAGGTGCGGTGCGTCACGTCCAGGCCCGCCTCAGCCCAGCGGCGCATGAAGTGATCTGCGTGCACCTCCGACCCGCCGGCATCGGCGTCGTCGAGGTCGCGCCACGCGAGCACGTGCACGCGACGGCAGCCGACCGAGCGCATCTCGTCGGCCAGTTCCTGGATCGTCGGCGGGTCCGGCGAGGGCGACATGGCGCGCTGACGCTACCCAACCCACCGCTGATCACTAGCATCGCCACCCGTGACCGACGCCAGCACCGACCACCCGTTCGTACTCGGGGGGCCGCTCCGGTTGCGCTTCGAACGCCGCGCCGCGCTGTCGCTGGCGATGGTGCTCGCCGTCATCGCCATCCCCGTGCGCGGGCTCTTCAAATCCACCGGTAGCTCCATGGAAGAGGGCTTCATGCTCGTCTTCCCCAAGCGCCTGCTGGCCGGCGACGTGCCCAACGTGGACTACCTGCACCTCTATGGACCGTTCTCGCTGCACGTGCTGGCCGGCTGGTACACGCTGTTCGGCTACACCCTCGAGGCGCAGCGCGTGTTCGGGCTCATCCAGCACCTGGGCATCGTGTTCGCCCTGTACGCCCTGGCCCGCGCCTGGGGGCACCGCACCGCGGTCATCACCGCGGTCACCGTCACCCTGCTCGTGCTCACACCCATCGGCCTTTCGGCGTTGGCGTGGGAGGGCGGCGTCGCACTGGGCCTGTGGAGCGTGGTGTTCGGCGTCCGTGCCCTGCACTCCGCCGACCGGTCACGCCGCATCGCGCTGGTGGCCGCCGGGCTGCTCGCCGGGTTCGCGCTCGGCTACCGGCCCGACCTGGTGCTGGCCCTCGGTCTGGTGCACGGCTGGCTGTTGTGGCGCCATCGGCAACTCAGCGGTGCCGCCTGGAAGCCGGCCGGCCTGGGCCTGCTCGTCGGCCTCGTCCCCATGTTCGTCCACCTCGCGATGGCGGGCATCGGCCCGAGCGTGCAGGGCATGTTCATCGACCCGGTGGTGCACCTGCGCCCCGGCCGCGAACTGCCCCGCCCGCCCAGCTTCGGGCAGATCGACGGCGCCCTGCAGGCCGTCGCCGAAGGACCGGCCGATGCGCCGTGGTGGAAGTTCCCGGCCATGGCCGCCAACCATCAGCTGTTCTTCTGGTTCTGGGTGGTCATCGTCGTGGCGTTGGCCATCCCCGCCATCACGTGGCGCCTCGCCCGCCGCCACGGCTGGACCACGCAGCTCGTCGTGCTCATGGGCGCGTCGCTGTTCGGCCTGGGCATGCTGCCCCAGGCGATGCAGCGTCCCGACAGCACCCACCTCGCGTGGGGGTCGTGCGTGTCGTTCGCGCTGCTCCCCTGCCTGGTCGTCGAACTGTTGTCGCGCCGTTCACCCGAACGGGTCACCACCCGCCACGCACCGCTCGTGGCCGGTCTCGTCGTCGGCGCGGTCATGTTCGTCATCTGCCCGTTCTTCACCTACCGCTACTACCTGCTGCAGAGCCGCATCGCCGTCGGCAACAAGCCGGGCGGCTTCGAGGTGTCGCGCGACGGCCGAAGCTTCTACTTCGGCAACGCCGCGCTGCAGACCGCCAGCCAGGCGATGATGGACGACCTGTCGGCGAAGATGAAGCCGGGCGAACGGCTGCTCGTCGGCCCTGCCGACCTGAGCCGCACGATCTACAGCGATGCGGTCTTCTACTACCTGTTCCCCGAGCTCACCCCGGCCACCTACTTCATCGAGATGGACCCGGGCCTCGCCGACAAGGAGGGCTCGCGCCTGGCCGACGACGTGAAGTCGGCCGACTGGCTCATCCTCACCAACTTCTGGACCGGCTGGTTCGAACCGAACGCGTCCATCCAGTTCGGCAGCGACGCGCCCAACCAGGTGGTCGCCGACAACTTCTGCCTGGAAGGCAACTACCTCGACGCGCTGGTGCTGCTCTACCACCGCTGCGACAAGGGCGACGGCGTCAGCCCGGCCGGCATCGGCATCGGCGCCGACCGCCGCGCCGACTTCGACCGCGAGCTCGCCGAACGCGGGATGGGCTGAGGTCCCGCGCTGTTCGTCAGTTGATGGGCAGGCGGCGCCACACGGGGCCGGGCAGGTGGCGCATCACCGAGAACACCACGCGCAGGATACCGGGCGCCCACACGGTGCGGCGACGGCCACGTAGGCCCTTCACGGTGGCCTCGGCCACCTTCTCGGGCGTGGTGGCGAACGGGGCCGCGTCGAGCCCCTGGGTCATGGCCGAGTGCACGAACCCGGGTCGCACCACCAGCACGTGCACGCCGTCGGCGGCCAGCGAGTCGCCCAGGCCCTGGGCGAACCCGTCGATGCCGGCCTTCGTGCCGCCGTAGACCGGGTTGGCCTTGCGCACCCGCTCGCCGGCGACGCTGCTGAGCATGACGATGGCGCCATGGCCCTGCGTGCGCATGCGGTTGGCGACGGCGATGGTGGCCGTGATGGTGCCGGTGAAGTTCACGTGCGCCACTTCGGCCGCGGCGGCAGGATCGTTCGCCGTGACGGCACCGTCACCCAGCAGCGCGAACGCCATGATGGCCACGTCGATGTCGCCGTGCTCCGCCACCACGTCGGCCACGAACCGCTCGTGGCTGGCCGTGTCGTTGCCGTCGAACGGCACCACGGCCACGGTGAGCCCGTCGTGGCGCAGGCCGGCCGCGGCCTGCTCGCCCTTGTCGACGTTGCGGACGCCGAGCACCACCGTGCGCGCCGTCGGGCTGAGCAGCTCGCGCACGACGGCCAGGCCGATGTCGCTGGTGCCGCCGAGCAGCAGGATGGTCTGCGGTTCTCCGAGTGCGTTGTCCATGGTGTCGTGCTCCGTCAGTCGGTGAGGCCGAGCCGGCGCGACAGATCGCTCTGCCACACGCCGTGGGGATCGACCGAGTCACGCACGGCCTTCCACTCGTCGAGTCGGGGGTAGCCGCGCCGGATGGCGGCGGCCGTAGTGTGGGCGTCCTTGGCGAAGTAGTGCCGGCCGCCCGCGTCGAGCACCAGCCGGTCCAGGCCGTGCAGCAGGTCGCCCAGGCCGCGGGACGCGCCGGGCACGTCGAGCGCCAGCGTCCAGCCAGGCGTCGGGAAGCTGAGCGGCGCCTGGTTGCCGGCGCCGAACCGCTTGAGCACCGCGAGGAAGCTGGCGGCGCCACTGGCCGACAGCCGTTCGATGACGGTGCGCATGGCCTCTTCCTCGCCGAACGGCACCACCACCTGGTACTGCACCATGCCCTTGGTGCCGTAGATGCGGTTCCATTTCCCCACCATGTCGAGCGGGTGGAAGAACGTGGCGATGGACTGCACTTCGCCCTCGCGGTGCAGCGGCGCCTTGCGGAACCACACCTCGTTGAACGCGGCGACCGTGGCGTGGTTGATGACGCCCATCGGCGGCACCAGCGGCGGCACCACGGCCAACTGCTTGGGGCCATACGCGAATGGCTGGATGGCGTCCTTCGCGTCCAGCTGGGTCAGCGTGGCGTGGTCGCCACGGCCCAGGACGCTGCGGCCCAGATGGCGGCCCTTGGCCTGCGGGTCGATCCAGGCGACGCTGTAACGGAAGTCGTCGTCGGTCTCGCTCATCTCGGCGAACAGCGTGTCGAGGTCGGGGATGCGTGTCGTGTCCACCGACATGCGGCTGGTCTCGATGGGCAGCAGCGTGATGGTGGCGTCGAGGATGACACCCGTCAGCCCCATGCCGCCCACGGTGGCCCAGAACAGCTCGGGCCGTTCGGCCGGGCCGACGGTCAGCACCGACCCGTCGGCGAGCAGCAGCGTGAGGCGGACCACGTGGTTGCCGAACGAGCCCTCGACGTGGTGGTTCTTGCCGTGGATGTCGCTGGCGATCGCGCCGCCGATGGTGACGAACCGCGTCCCGGGCGTGACCGGCACGAACCAGCCACGGGGCACGATGACGCGGAGCAACTCGTCGAGGTTCACGCCCGCCGGCACGGTGACGGTGCCGGCAGCGGGGTCGAGCACCGCCTGGTGCGCCGAGCCCAGCAGGCGCAGCACCAGACCACCCGAGTTCTGCGCCGCATCGCCGTAGCTGCGGCCCAGCCCACGCACCAGCGCACCGCGGGGCCCGGCCTCCTTCACGGCGGCGGCGACCTCGTGGTTGGGCACCTCGAGCACCTCGGCGACCGTGGGGTTCGTTCGCCCCCAACCGGTGAGCGGATGACGGATCTGCATCGGCACGCCCGTCAGTATGGCCACTCGGGCTCGCGACCGGTGATCACCTTCAACAGGCCACCCAGCTTCACGGTGATGAGCACCTTCACCAGCAGGTTCTTGGCGAACCACGGCAGCTGCGCCATCAGGCGCAACGCGTTGCCCGCACGACTCTTCGCCGTCCCGTCCAGGTCGGCCCGGAACTCGGTGAGCGAACGGGCCCGGCCGACGTAGCGGAACCGCGCCCCGAACATGAGCTCGCGCACGATGGCCAGGGTGACACCGACCGACGAGAACGAGTCGTGGATGAGCATCGTGCCGCCGGGGGCGACACGGGCACCCCAGTCGCGGATGTCGGCGCGGGCCGGCGCGAAGCGGTGCGCGCCATCGATGTAGAGCACGGCGATGTCGCCGGTGACGCCGGGGTGGGCCACGTCGCTGAACGAGCGGATGTGGCGCACACGGTCGGTGACGCCCGCGGCGGCCAGGTTGGCGTTGAACTGCTCGTGGTCGCCGGCGGCGGCCTCGGCGTAGCCGGCGATCTCCTGCGGGCCACGGTCGTTGCCCGCGTGCGGGTCGATGGCCACCACGGGCACGCCGTCGTGTGCGGCGCTGGCGAGCACGATGGTGCTGCGGCCCTGGAAGCTGCCGATCTCGACGATCTGGTCGCCCGGCCGGGTGGCCTCGGCGGCCCGGTACAGCCGCTCGGCCTGGTCGGGGCTCATCCAGCCCTGCACGTCGCGCACCTGCGCGAGCGTCTCGTCGAAGGACCGGATGCTCATGCGACGTACACCCCCAGGCCGAACACGACGGCCCACAACAGGCCGAGCACCTGCAGGGTGCGGTCGGCGACGAAGATCTCTTCCGGTGCGGCGCCGTGCCCCTGCTCGAGGATGAGCGTGTAACGCAACAGCGCGGTGACCATGGGGACGATCGACAGCTCGTAGAACGGCCAGGTGGAGCCGCTGATCTCCTTCGTGTCGAACGCCCAGATGCAGTACGTGACCAGCGTGGCGCCGACGCTGACGGACAGCACGATGCGCAGGAAGCCCAGCGTGTAGTCGTCGAGCGACGCACGTGCAGCACCGGCGTGGTCGCCGTACTCGCGCAGCTCGGCGTAGCGCTTGCCGGTGACGATGAACAGCGAACCGAACGACGTGCACAGCAGGAACCACGTGCTCATGCGCACGTCGGCGGCCACGGCACCGGCGATGGCGCGCAGCACGAAACCGGCCGCGATGGCCACCAGGTCCACGACGGCGACGTGCTTCAGCAGCGTGCTGTAGGTGGTGGTGAGCGCGATGTAGCCGGCCGTCACCAGGCCCAACTGCCAGCGCACCGCGAACGCCAACCCCACACCGCCCAACAGCAGGAGCGTGCCCACCACCTTCGCCGTACCGAGCGGCACGGCACCGCTGGCGATGGGCCGCGACCGCTTCACGGGATGGCGGCGGTCGGCGTCGACGTCGTGGATGTCGTTCCAGTAGTAGGTGCCGCTGCTGGCCATGCAGAACGCGATGAACGCAAGGACGGTCTTCAGCAGCGTGGGGCCGTCGGTCAGCTCGCCGGCCGCCGCGGGGGCGGCGAACACGAGCACGTTCTTCACCCACTGCTTGGGGCGGGCTTCCTTCAGCAGGGCACGCATCATGCGTTGAACCCGGCCGGCACGGCGGACACGGTCATGTCCTTCACGAACAGCGGGTGGTCGGCGCGGGCCAGCAGCTCGCGATCGCCGTTGCTGTCGCCGTACGCCCACACCGTGGCATCGCCCAGTTCGCTGGCCGCGAGCCACGCGTCCAGGCGGCGCACCTTCTCGGCGGCACGGCAGTTCTGCCCCTGCAGTCCGTCACCGAACAGGTCGCCCTCGCGCAGCGGCTCGGCGCACAGCACGTCGTCGACGCCGAGGCGCCGTCCGAGCGGACGCAGGTACGGGCCGAGCGACGCCGACACCAGGACGATGCGATGCCCCATGCGCTGATGCCAGCGCAGGCGGGCCACCGTGTCGGCTCGCAGCCAGTCGGCGGCCACCTCGTCGGCGAACGCCTCACCGAGCGCCTCGACCTGCTCCACGCGGCGGCCGCGCAGCACGCCACCCACGACGAGCTCCTTGAAGCGGTCGCGATCGCGGTGCCACGCCGCACCCAGGCTGGCGGCCGGCTTGCGCAGCAGGGCCGTGGTGACGCCGCTCCAACCACCCACGCGCACCAGGAACGGCTGCACGCAGTCGCGCACCGTCAGCGTGCCGTCGACGTCGAACGCCGCCACTTCGGGGCGCGCACCGTCGCCGTTCATCGGAGCCCCTCGATCATGGACCAGAAGTCTGGCCAACTCTTGCTCACCACATCGGGATCCTCGACGATGATGCCGCTTGCACCCAGACCGACCAGCGCGAACGCCATGGCCAGGCGGTGGTCGTGGTGGGTGGCGAGCGTCGCCGTGTGCGGCCGGCTCTGGCGCACCACCAGGCCGTCGCGGTTGTCGGTGGCGTCGATGCCGGCCCGGCGCAGCTCGGAGCACAGGTCGGTCAGGCGGTCGCTCTCCTTGTTGCGGATGAAGCCCACGCCGTGCACGTCGGTGCCGCCCTCGGCGAAGGCGCCCACCGCGGCCAGCGTCGGCACCAGGTCCGACAGGTCGACCATGTCGATCTCGATGCCCTTCAGCGCACCGGTGCGGCTGACGGTGGTGCCGGTCTCGTCCTGGCGGACCGTGCACCCCATGCGCGCCAGCACGTGGCAGAACGCGGCGTCGCCCTGCAGCGACTGGTGGGTGAGGCCGGGCACGCGCACCGTGCCACCGCAGATGGCGGCGGCGGCCAGCGGGTAGCTGGCGGAGCTGGCGTCGGGCTCGACCGTGTAGTCGCGGGCGCTGTACGAGCCGGCCGGCACCGTGATGATGCGATCGCCCAGCTCCACGCCGGGCACACCGAACGAGGCCATCACCGCAGCCGTGATGCGCACGTACGGCCGCGACACCAGCGGCGTGGTGAGCACGAAACGCACGCCGTTCGGGAAGTACGGGGCGATGAGCATGAGCGCCGTCAGGTACTGGCTGCTGATGTCGCCACGCAGCGACACCTCGTCGAGGCTCACGTCGACAGGGCCGTGCACCGTGACCGGCAGATGCCCCTGGGCCTCGCGGGCCTGCACGGTGACGCCCATCGAGGCGAGCGCCTCGTGCAGCGGCGCCATGGGGCGGCGGCGCAGCGGCGGCGCCCCGTCGATGGTGTACGGGCCGGGCCCCAGCGCCGCGAGCGCGGTGACGAAGCGGCTGGTGGTGCCGGCCAGGCGGGTGGGCAACGTCAGCGGGCCCTTGCGGAACCGCGAGCGGCCACCGGCCACCACGACGGTGCTTTCGCCCCGCTCCACCTCCAGGCCGAGCAGGCGCAGGCAGTCGAGCATCGCCTCGGTGTCGTCGCCGTCGGGCACGTCGCGCAGGGTCGTCTCGCCCTCGGCCAACGCCGCGCACACCAGGGCGCGGTTGGCGATGCTCTTGCTGCCGGGCACGGTGACCACGGCGTCGAGCGGCGCACCCAGTGGCGCCACGCGGTAGACGTCCATCTCGGTCAGCTCAGCCGCTGCACGGCGGGTCGGTAACCCCGCGCCATCAGGCCGCCCCGGTACATGTCGGCCATGGCGGCGTCGACCAGCACGACCGCGACGCCACGGTTCCCCTCCACGCTGTGCACCACTTCGAAGCTGGCGATGTTCACGCCCAGCTCGGCAGCGAGCGTGAACACCTCGGCCGCTGACCCGGTGCGGTCGAGGATGGGGATGCGCACCTCGGCCAGCTCCTCGGGATGGGTGCCACGGGTGGGCAGATTGGCTCGGGCTTCGCGGGCCTTGCTGAGCAGGCGGTGCAGCTCGTCACGGTCGTCGCCGTCGACGACGGCGCGCATGTCGGTGAGCCCGCCGATGAGGCCGTCGAGCGCGCTGAGGATGGCCGTGCGGTTCTCGGCGCAGATGTCCAGCCAGATGCCCGGCTGACCGCTGGCGATACGGGTCATGTCGCGGAAGCCGCCGGCGGCAAGGCGCAGCAGCGCGGCGTGCTCCTCGGCCCGGTCGCTGGCCAGCCCCATCAGCGTGGCGGCGGTCAGGTGGGGCACGTGGCTGATGACGGCCACCACCTGGTCGTGCCGGTCGGCGGGCAGGGCCACCACGTCGGCACCCAGCTCGGCGACCACGGCGGCCACGGTGGCGAACGTCGTGTCGGGGGTGGTGGCGGTGGGCGTCAGCACCCACACGGCGCCCTGGAACATGCTGCCGTCGGCGCCGTCCAGGCCCTCCAGCTCGCTGCCGGCCATGGGGTGGCCGCCCACGAAGCGGGGGTCGTCGATGGCCTCGGCCACGGCGCCCTTCACGCTGCCCACGTCGGTGACCAGGCCCGATGTCTCGCCGAGGGCCCGTTTCACCTGGTCGGCCAAGGTGAGCACGGGGGTGGCGACGAACGTGATCTCGGCGTCGGGGTCCAGCCCGGTGGCCTTCACCAGGCCCATGGCGAGGGCCTGTTCGAGCCGTTCGGGGCGGTGATCGTCGCCCGAGACGTGCCAGCCGCGATCGGTGAGGGCGCGTGCGATGGAGCCTCCGATGAGCCCCAGGCCCGCCACGTTCGCCCGACGTTGAACTGACACGGTTGGTCAGCGTATCCGGCGGGGTGCCCCTGCGACCGCTTCGATCAGCGCCTTCAGCTCGCCCTGGTCCAGTTCACGCCACTCGCCCGGCTTCAACTGGGCGTCGCGGAGCGGGCCGATGCGCACCCGCACCAGGCGGGTGACCGGGTGACCGACGGCCTCGCACATCCGCCGCACCTGCCGGTTGCGGCCCTCGTGGATGGTGATGCGCAGGATGCCCGGCTCGGGCTGCGACACCTTCGCGGGCGCGGTCATGCCGTCGTCCAGCTCCACACCGTCGCGCAGGCGGCGCAGCGCGCCACCGCTGGGCGTGCCCTCCACCTCGGCCAGGTACTCCTTCTCCACGCCGTGGCTGGGGTGAGCGATGCGGTGGGCCAGGTCGCCGTCGTTGGTGAGCAGCAGCAGGCCCTCGGTGCCCACGTCCAGGCGGCCCACGGGGTACACCCGCGGCTCGGCCGGCACCAGGTCGACCACCGTCGGGCGGCCCTGCGGGTCGCTGGCCGTGGTGACCACACCGACCGGCTTGTTCAACAGGTAGTGCACCAGGCCGGCCTTCACGCCCAGGGGTGCGCCGTCGACCTCCACCTTGTCGTGCTCGGGGTCCACCCGGCGGCCCAGCACGGCGACCTCGCCGTTCACCGTGACCCGACCGGCGGCGATGAGGTCCTCGCACACGCGGCGGCTCCCCCACCCGCGCATGGCGAGCACCTTCTGCAGGCGCTCACCCTGGGGCAGCGCCGCCGACTGGGCGGCCATCTGCTCCCACAGCGGCGGCTCGGGCGTGCGGTCGCCGCGGGCGTCAGGCACGCGGCTCGGCCGGCGGATCGATGCGCAGCCCCTGCTCGAGTGCCTCGACCACGTCGGCGCCGGGCACGAACTCGGCGATGGGCGGCAGGTCGGTGAGCGCGTTCAGGCCCAGCTTCTCGAGGAACGACGGCGTGGTGCCGAACAGGATGGCCTGGCCCGGGCCGGAGTCGCGGCCCACCTCGGTGACGTAGCCGCGGGCCTGCAGGGTGCGGATGACGCCGTCGGGGTCGACGCCGCGGATGGACGCGATCTGGGCGCGCGACAGCGGCTGCTTGTAGGCGATGATGGCCAGCGTCTCGAGCGCGGCACCGCTCATGCGGGCTCGCTGGCCGTCGAGCAGGAACCGCTCGACGTACGGCGACAGGTCGGCGTGGGTCTGGTAGCGCCATCCGCCCGCCACCCGGGCGAGCTGGAAGCCGTGGCCGGCCTCGTCGTAGGCGGCGGCGAGTCGTTCGCACAGCTGGTCGATGACCGCCACGGGCTGCTCGAGCAGCTGGGCCAGCATCTCGCTGGGCACCGGCTCGACGGCGACCAGCACGATGGCCTCGATGGCGCGGACGGTCTCGGCGTCGAGCTGCCCCGCTGCTGCCGGCGTGCTCGCCTGGTCGTCCTGGTCTGGCGTGTCGGACACGAACATTTCACCCTTCATATTCGTCGGCATAGTCGTCGATGGGCAGCGAGCCCAGGTCCTCACCGGCACCGGTCCACACGACCTCGACGTCGCCAAACCGTTCGGTCTGCTCCAGCTCGACGAACCCCTGCTTGAACAGTTCGAGCAGGGCGAGGAAGCGGACGATGACCTCGAGCCGCTCGACCAGCCCGCTGGTGAGGCGGCGGAACGAGATGCGGCCCGCACGCGGCAGCTCGTCGAGCAGTTCGGTGAGCGCGTCGGCCACGCTGGCCCGCACGGGGGCGACGTGGAACAGGTCGATACGCGGCACCGGTTTGGGCGTGACCGCACGCAGGTAGGCGCGCTGCAGGCGCAGCGGCGACACACCCTCCAGCAGGTCGGGCATGAGGCCTTCGAACCGGTCGTCGGGGCCAGCACCACGCGGGAACGAGCGATCGGCGTCGTCGGCCAACTGGGCGAACACCCCGGCCACGTCCTTGAACGTCTTGCACTCCAGCAGGCGGGCGAGCAGCAGGTCGCGCTCCTCCCACAGGGCCAGTTCGTCGTCGAGGTCGATGTCGTCGCGGCCCGGCAGCAGGCGGCGGGCCTTCAGTTCCACCAGCGTGGCGGCGATGAGCAGGAACTCGGTGGCCAGGTCCAGGTCCAGGCCCTGCATGCGCTCGATCTCGGCGAGGTACTCGTCGACGATCTTGCTGAGCGACACCTCGTACAGGTCCACCTGCTCCTTCAGGATGAGGTGGAGCAGCAGGTCGAACGGTCCTTCGTAGACCGATGTGGAGACGTCGACAGCCATAACTCCTGCGATCGTACCGCTCCGCGCAGGTAGCCTCGCAGCCCGTGGCACGCGTTCTCTCCTGCATCCAACCCACCGGTGAGGTCCATCTGGGCAACTACCTGGGAGCGCTGCGGAACTGGGTGAGCGGCCAGCACGAGAACGACGCCTTCCACGGCGTCGTCGACCTGCACGCGCTCACCATCACCGACACGCCCGGCGTGGTCGGCCGCAACACGCTGCAGCTCGCCGCCATGCTGTTCGCCGTGGGCCTCGACCCCGACGTCGCCACGGTGTTCGTGCAGAGCCACGTCACCGAGCACAGCCAGTTGGGGTGGATCATGGAGTGCCAGGTGAGCTTCGGCGAGCTCAGCCGCATGACGCAGTTCAAGGACAAGAGCGCCAAGCGCGAGGCCGACTTCGTCAGCGCCGGCCTGTTCACCTACCCGGCCCTCCAGGCCGCCGACATCCTGCTCTACGACACCGACGAGGTGCCCGTGGGCGAGGACCAGCGCCAGCACATCGAGATCACCCGCGACATCGCCATCCGCTTCAACCACCGCTTCGGCGACACGTTCAAGCTGCCCAAGGCGGTCATGCCCAAGGCCGGTGCCCGCGTCATGGACCTGCAGGACCCCACTTCGAAGATGTCGAAGTCGGCCGACACCGACTCGGGCCTCATCAACATGCTCGACGACCCGGCCGCCATCACGAAGAAGTTCAAGCGCGCCGTCACCGACAGCGAGAGCGAGGTCCGCTACGACCGCGAGGCCAAGCCCGGTGTCAGCAACCTGCTCGACATCCTGTCGGCCTGCACCGGCGAGCCGGCCGAGGCACTCGCCGCGAAGTACAGCCAGTACGGCCCGTTGAAGGGCGACACGGGCGAGGCCGTGGTCGAACTGCTGCGTCCCATCCAGGCCCGCTACGCCGAGCTGATGAACGACCCGGCCGAGCTGCAGTCGTTGCTGCGCAAGGGCGCCGACAAGGCCCGAGTGGTCGCCGCCGCCACCCTGTCCCGCGCCCAGACCAACCTCGGCCTCACCCCCGCCTGACCCCTCCTCCTGCGCGACGGGTTTCTGGGCGGGATTCTTCCCAAATCCGTTTCTGGGTGCGCTGGTTCCCGGAATCCGGGAACCAGCCCGCCCAGTTCGCCCGCTCGAATGCGTCAGACGTCGTCGGCGGCGCGCAGGTCCAGGGCGGCGGGGCCGCGGCCGTGGACGAGCTCGATGGTGACCGGGTCGCTGCCGGCATCGGCCAGGAGCGCGGCGCCGAGCGCCTCGTGCTCGTGGTACTGGCGGAAGCGGGCCGTGCGCGGGCCCACCACGGTGGCGACGACGCGGGCGAAGGTGCCCAGCCCGGCCACCTGCTTGCCCACGTCGTGCAGCAGCGCCCCGGCCATCTCGGCCGGCGTGGCACCCGGCCGACAGGCGGCGAAGCGACGCGCCACCTCGATGGCGTGACGGCGGTCCTGCACGGCCATGCGGCTCCACAGCGCGGCCTCGCGCGGCAGCAACAGCGCGTGTGCCCAGGCGACGTCGGCGGTCGCCGGCTCGGCGCGAGACAGCGAGCCACGGAAGCGGCGGGCCAGGTGGCCGAGCGAGCTCATGCCGACTCCGCCCGCGGGTGGGCCTGGCGGTACACCTGCCACAGCCGCTCCTGGCTCACCTTGGTGTACACCTGGGTGGTCGAGATGGACGCATGGCCCAGCATCTCCTGCACGATGCGCAGGTCGGCGCCGTGGTCGAGCAGGTGGGTGGCGCACGAGTGGCGCAGCACGTGCGGCGAGAGCTGGTCGGCAAGTCCGGTGCGCTCGCCGTACTTGCGCACCACTGCCCACGCGGCCTGGCGCGACAGCCGGGCACCACGCGTGTTCAGGAACACGGCCTCCTGGTCGCCGCGGCGCGCCCAGCGGTCGGGCTCGAGGTGCTCGCGTCCACCGGCCAGCCACGCGTCCATCGCTGCCGCGGCGCTGCGCCCGAACGGCACCACTCGTTCTTTGGCGCCCTTGCCGAACAGCCGCACCACCCGATGGTCGCGGTCCAGGTCGGCCAGCGACAGCCCGCAGGCTTCGCTGATGCGTGCGCCGGTGGCGTACAGGAACTCGAGCAGCGCCCGATCGCGCAGCGACACCGGATCGGTGCCGACGACCGCGGCCAGCAGCGTGTCGACCTGCGCCTCGGTGAGCGGGTGCGGGATGCCCGCCGGCACGCGCACGCCCTCGACGTCGGCGGTCGGGTCGTCGGGCCGCACGCCCTCCTCGGCGAGGAACCGGTGCAGCATGCGCACGGCCGCCAACTGCCGGGCCACGCTCGAGGGGGCACTCCCCTGCCCGCGCCGCATCTGCACGAACCGGTCCAATGCCGAACGGTCGACGGTGCGCACGGTCAGCCCCTGCTCGGCCAACCAATCGGCATACCCGGTGAGGTCGCGCCGATACGCGGACAGCGTGTTCGCCGAACGTCCGCGCTCGGTGGCCATCCACGACAGGAAGTCCTCGGCTTCCACCGCCCACGTGGACCGAGCCGGGTCGTCGCTCATCGGCCGAGGGTGGAGTCGTCCGCCTGGCGGAGGCGACGCTCGACGAGCAGCAGCCCCATCACCGTCTTCGCGTCGTGGACCTCGCCGCGCAGCACCATGTCGATCGCGTCGGCCAGGTCGACGTGCAGCACCTCCATGTGCGCTTCCTCCGGGCCGTGCGTGTCACGGTCGACCTCCACCAGGTCGGTGGCCAGGAACAGGTGCAGCACCGAGTCGGTCATGCCCACCGACGGGTAGAACGCCACCAGGAACTCGAGCGAGCCGGCCTGCAGGCCGACCTCTTCCACCAGTTCGCGGGCTGCGGTCAGCTCGGTGGGCTCGTCGGCCACGTCGCGCATGCCGGCCGGGATCTCCAGCACCCACGCGTCGAACGGGGCGCGGTACTGCCGCACCAGGGTGACGTACGGCGTGCCGTCGGCGCGATGGCGCAGCGGCACCGCGGCCACCGCACCGGGCGAGCGGACGATGTCGCGCGTGAAGTGCTCCCCGTCGGGCGATTCGAACTCGGCGACGGCGACGTGCCAGATGTACCCCTGGTGGACCAGCCGGTCGCCGAGGTGCCGGAAGCCGTCGGCCGGCGAGGTGGTCACGCCACCGACGGGGTGGCCGAGCGCAGCATCGGCGAGCGGGCCTCGCGCCGGTCGAGCGCAGCGGCCGCGAGCTCGCGGAACAGCGGGTGCGGGCGATCGGGGCGGCTCTTGAACTCGGGGTGCGCCTGCGTGGCCACCCAGAACGGGTGGTCGTCGAGCTCGATGAACTCGACCAGGCGACGGTCGGGCGACAGGCCGCTGCAGCGCAGGCCGGCGGCCTCGAGGCGCGGCTTCCACGTGGCGTTCAGCTCCCACCGGTGACGGTGGCGCTCGCTCACCACCGGCTCGCCGTACGCCTGGTGGGCGCGGCTGCCGGGCTCGAGGATGGCGTAGTAGGCGCCAAGGCGCTGCGTACCGCCCTTGTCGCTCACGTCGCGCTGGTCGTGCATGAGGTCGATGACCGGGTGAGGCGTGCTCGGGTCCATCTCAGTGCTGTTCGCGCCGGTCAGGTTCATCACGTTGCGGGCGAAGTCGATGGTCATCGCCTGCAGGCCCAGGCAGATGCCCAGGCACGGGATGTCGTTCTCGCGGGCGAAGCCGGCGGCGGCGATCTTGCCCTCGAAGCCACGGTCGCCGAAGCCACCGGGGATGATCATGCCGTCCAGGTCCTGCAGCCGGGCGGTGGCCAGCAGGCCCTCCACCTCTTCGGCCTGGATCCAGTCGATCTCGACCTTGGCGCCGTGGTGGAAGCCGGCGTGCTTGATGCTCTCGACCACGCTCAGGTAGGCGTCCTGGTAGTCGACGTACTTGCCGATGAGGCCGATCTTCACCGGCTTCGTGGCGGCCTCGACCTTGTCGACGACGTCCTGCCACGGCTGCAGGTCGATGGGTGCGTCGAGCCGCAGCACGTTGCACACCACGGTGTCGAGGCCTTCGTTGTGCAGGATGAGCGGCAGTTCGTAGATGTTGCGCGCGTCGGCCGCGTTCACCACGGCGTCCTCGTCGACGTTGCACAGGTTGCTGATCTTGCGCTTCAGGTTGTCGCTGAGCGGGGCCTCGCTGCGGCACACGATGATGTCGGGCTGGATGCCACGGCTGCGCAGCTCGGTGACCGAGTGCTGGGTGGGCTTGGTCTTCTGCTCGCCCGACGGGCCGATGAACGGCACGAGCGTGACGTGGATGTAGCAGATGTTGTCGCGACCCACGTCGCCGCGCATCTGGCGCAGCGACTCGAGGAACGGGAGGATCTCGATGTCGCCGACCGTGCCGCCCACCTCGGTGATGACCACGTCGACGTCGTCGGTGGAGACCCGGGCGATGCGCCGCTTGATCTCGTCGGTGATGTGCGGAATGACCTGCACGGTCTTGCCCAGGTAGTCGCCGCGGCGCTCGGCGGCGAGCACGGCCTGGTAGATGCTGCCGGTGGTGGCGTTCGAGTTGCGGGTGAGCGGCTCGTCGATGAAGCGCTCGTAGTGGCCGAGGTCCAGGTCGGTCTCGCCACCGTCGTCGGTGACGAACACCTCACCGTGTTCGAACGGGTTCATCGTGCCGGGATCGACGTTGATGTACGGGTCGAGCTTCTGCATGGTGACCTTCAGGCCACGCAGTTTCAGCAGTCGACCGAGCGACGACGCCGTCAGACCTTTACCGAGGGAGCTGGCAACGCCTCCGGTCACGAAAATGTGCTTCGGCATCGCTCTCGACCTCCGTCTCAGGTGAACTGACAACGGGATCGCAGCATACCCCTCGCGAACCCCCGCGCGCGGATGGTCAGCAATCTCCGTCGTGATCGACCAGCGCGCGCCACGACAGATCGGCCGAGACGCGCACGGTTCCGCCCTGCTCGGCGCGCACGACGGTCCATCCGTCGCCGTCGTCGCGCACGCACGCCGCCCCGTCGACCACGCGGAACCACGGCGAGAAGCGCACCTTCACCCGCACGTCGCCGGCGTGGGCGACGTCGACGGTGAAGTCGTCGATGCCCAACTGCGTCAGCGTGGCCTCGCCGTCGGTGAGCGCCGGCGTGGGCCGCACCTCGTACACCCGCCACACGTCGTCCTGGTGCAGCAGGTGCAGGTAGTCGGGCGGGTCGGCCAGCAGTTGCCGTTCCAGGGTGCCGCCCTCGTCCAGGTCGGTGTCGGCGATGGCCACCACACCCACACCGTTCAGGTCCAGCCACTCCAGGAACTGGTCGGCGTCCAGGCGGTCGCCGTAGAAGAGCCCGTTGAACTTGCGGTCCAGCTGGCGGTCCCACCCGCGGGCGATGGGCACCTGCAGCGCCACGAAGTCGGCCTCGGAGTGCGTCGCCACGGGCACCACCTCCACCCGCTTCGGGCCGGGCACGTCGTCCAGCGCATCGAGCAGCGGCGCGTAGAAGCCGGCGTGGGCCTGGGGCAGGTCGCCGCCGAAGGTCAGCGACACCGGCGCCCACTGCAGCACCAGCAGCGGCACCAGCAGCACCGCCACCCAGGCGCGGGCGAAGCGGGCCAGCAGCACCAGCGCCGCCGGCGCGGCGAACGCGGCCAGCCGGGCGGCATTGCCACCGATGGGCGTCTGCGGCAGTGCGGACACCAGGCAGAACGCGCCGTACCCCAGGCACATCCAGCGCATGAACCGGTACCGCCACCCGATGGCGGCAATGGCGGCGGTGACCGCAAGGACGTTGACGATGCCGCCCACCGGGAACGGGAACGTGCCGCCTTCGGGGAACAGCACGGCGATGCCGAGCACGGGCACCATCGCACCCACCGCGAGGGCCACGCCCTGCCGCCGCGGCAGCGCCTTCGAGCACCACACCGCGCAGCCGATGACCGCCACGAACACGCCGGCCACCGGGCTGGTCACGGCGGCGAGTGCCGCCAGTGGCGCGGTGAGCCACCACGGCCAGTCCAACGCCACGATGAGCGTCACCAGGCCGATGGCCACACCGAACAGGAACGTCAGCCGACCCCCGTACAACTGGGTGAGCGCCCCGACGGCGAGCAGCACCGACGCGGCCCTCGGGTGGCGCAGCCCGTCCACACGGGCGACCAGCCGCTGGACGAGCACGGCGCCGGCGGCAGCAGCGGCCAGGGTGCCCACCACGCCGAACAGGCGGGTGCCCAGCAGGCTGCCCACCAGCGGCGACACCAGCGAGTACGGCGGCGTGTGGTGCCCGGCGAACCACTGGTTGTTCCAGATGGCGAACGGTGCGGCGCGGAACAGCCGGATGCGGAAGTCCTGCACCGCGAAGTCGTTGCTGGGCGGCTGCCACACCAGGTAGACGACCGAACCGAGGGCCGCGACCAGCACGGCCGGGACCATTGGGCGGCGGCCGAGGGACCGCGGATCGAGGCTCATACACACGCCGCGAGCGGCCGAAGGGAATGTAGCAGGCTAGGTTTGACCGGGTGACGGTGACCTCTGACGTGCAGCCCGCGGCCGCGGCCGTGGCTGAACCGGTGGTGACCCCACCGCGGTTCGGCTGGCTGCGCGAGACCGCCATCGTCGTCGGCTTCTACTACGTGTACCAGACCATCCGCAGCCTGGCCGATCACGGCGGCGTCACCAACCGTGCGTACGCCAACGCGCGCCGGCTCGTCGGCTGGGAGAAGGACCTGCGCATCTTCCACGAGCAGGCCATGCAACAGGCGTTCCTGGGCGCACGATGGTTCATCAAGGCGATGAACATCTACTACGGCACGCTGCACTTCGTCATCACGGTCGGCCTGCTCGTGTGGATGTACCGCAAGCGCCACCACGCCTACCGCCACATGCGCAACCTGCTCGGCCTCACCACCGCCCTCGCGCTGGTGGGCTACTGGGCGTTCCCGCTGGCGCCGCCGCGGCTGTACAAGTGCAACAGCGACCTGGCGGTGCCGGGCCCGCACGGCTACATCTTCGGCAAGTGCTTCGTCGACACCTTGAACAAGTACGGCGGCCTGTGGAGCTACCACTCGCCCGTCGCCCGCGCCGTCGCCAACCAGTACGCCGCCATGCCCAGCCTGCACTTCGCCTGGTCGGTGTGGTGCGGCATCGTGCTGTACCGCTACGCGCGAACCAGCGCGGTGCGCGTCCTGGGCGTCGTGTACCCGGTGCTCACGCTGTTCGCCATCGTCGTCACGGCGAACCACTACTTCCTCGACGCGGTCGGTGGCGCCATCGTCATCGGCGCTGCGGCGTGGATCCTGCGCACGCTCGAGCGTCGCCGGTCACAGCGCCTCGCTGCGGCGTCGGCCGGCCAGCTCGCTGCGGCGGGCTGACGCCATCACCGCGGCGAACACCACCACCCCGGCGACGCCACCGAACAGCACCGCCTCCACCGACTCGCGCCGCGAGGTGTCGAACAGCGACACCACCCAGAGCATCACCGCCAGGCCGGCTGCACCGGCGACGAACGCCTCGGCGAGCACCCGCGCCACGGCCTTCGCCGTCATCGCCGCGGTGCGGTGCATCACCCGCACGGTCAACAGCACGGCCGCGACGGTCTGGGCGGCGCCGTAGCCGGTGGCCAGCGCGGCAGCGCGGTCCGACGGTGCGGCGATGGCCGAGGCGACGGCCATCCACACCACGCCCACCGCGGCGGCGATGATCATCAGTGTCGCGGCGCGGCGGACGTCGCCGATGGCGAACAGCACGCGCATCATCACGAAGGCCATGCCGTAGCCCAGCAGGCCCGGGCCGAACATGATGAACGTGTGCGCGATGGGCGCGATGCCCTCGCTCGCTGTCTGGCCGAACGCGGCGGCGCGAGCCAGCGGCCACGCCAACGCGCCCATGCCGGCGCCGCCGAGCACCAGCAGTGGCACCATCAGCCGAACGGCGGAGGTGATGGACGATCGCACGGTGGCCAGGTCGTCGACCTGCCACCGGTCGGCCACTCGCGGCGCCAGCGTGGTGGCCATGGGCACGGCCACCAGCGCGTGCGGCAGCACGAAGAATGCGAACGCGTACACGAACACCGCCACACCACCCTCTGCGCCGTTGCCCAGGGCGAGGGCCGCCACCGTGGGCACCAGCGTGCCGACGATCGACAGCGTCGCCCACCCGAACGAGGCCCGCATCGAGCGGACGGCCGGGTGCTGCGGCCGCCACCGCGGCCACCAGCGCACGCCGTCGCGACGCAGCACCAGCGCCGGCGTCAGCGCGTAGGCCAGCACGCCCAGCGTCGTGCCGCCGGCCAGGATGGCGAACTGCCCGCGCGTCAGGTGCAGGTCTGCAACGGCGCCGCGGCGCGAGGCGCGGAACCACAGGCACGCGGCGATGACGATGACGTTGTTCACCGCCGGGGCGAGGGCCGCGGCCACGAACCGGCCGCGGGCGTTCAGCGCAGCACTCGTCACCGTGGCCAACCCGTAGCAGACCAACTGGGGCACGAACACCAGCACCATCGGCACCATCAGGTGCAACTTGTCGTCGGCCACCGCGTCGCTGGGGTCGGCGGCGACCATCAGCCGAGTGAACAGCGGCGACAACGCCATGCCCAGCACGGCGATGCCGCCGAGCGCGGCCATGGTGACGCCGTTGGCCGACTGCACGGCCTCACCCAGCGCGGCACGCCCGCCCGACCGGCGCGCCGCCACGAACGACGGCAACAACACAGCCTGGAGCACACCGGCGGCGACCAGTTCGAACAGCAGGTTCGGCACCAGGTTGGCCGTCTGGTACACGTCGCCCAGCAGGCCACTGCCCAGCACCGCCGCGGTCGCGAGCACGCGGCCGAAGCCCGACATCCGCGACACCAGCGTGCAGAGCGTGACGACCGCCGTGTCCCTTCGTAGTCCGGAACCGACCCCCCAATCGGGTTCCGCGTCGCTCACACGTCGGTTCGTTTCTTTCGCCGACCGAGCAGTTCGGCCGCATGTTGCCGGGCGGCGGCGGGCGCCGCATCGCCCGACAGCATCCGCGCCACCTCGTCCACACGTTCGTCACCGTGCACCGCGGTGGCGGTGGCCACGGTGACCGCGCCGTCGCCGCCGTCGAGCACCTGTTTGCGCACCACCACGTGGGTGTCGGCCAGTGCCGCCACCTGGGCCAGGTGCGTGACCACCAGCACCTGGTGACGGTCACCCAGGTCGGCCAGGCTGCGACCCACGGCCACGGCGGCGGCGCCGCCGATGCCGGCGTCGACCTCGTCGAACACCAGGGTGTCGGGCGCCTCGGTGAGCACCAGCCGCAGGGCGAGCATGGCGCGGGCCAGCTCGCCGCCGCTGGCCACCCGCGAGAGCGGCAGCAACGGAGCGCCGGGGTTCGCGGCGACGAGGAACGCGACGTCGTCGCCCGGGTCGTCGTCGCCCACCGTGACGGCCACCTCCACGTGGGGCATGGCCAGCTCGCGCAGGTGCGCCTGCACGGCCGCGGCGAGCGCATCGGCACCCGAGCGGCGAGTGGCGCCGACGGCGGCGGCCGCAGTGCGCTCGGCCGCCTCGGCGGTGCCGCGCTCGGCCTCCAGCTCGGCCACCCGTTGGTCGTAGCCCTCCAGCTCGGCCAGGCGTTCCTCCACCTCCTGGTGGAAGGCGATCACCTCGGCCAGCGTGTCGCCGTACTTGCGGCGCAGGTCGCGCAGTAGCTGCATGCGTTCGCGAACGGCGGCCAGCCGCTCGGGGTCCTCGTCGATGCGTTCGGCGCGGCTGCGCAGTTCGGCGGCGACGTCGGTGAGCTCGGCGGCCAGCGAGCGAAGCCGCTCCTCCGCCTCGGTGAACGGGGCGCGGCCGGTGACGCTGCGCAGCGCCAGGCCGAGCGCGTCACCCGCTCCCCCGTCGGCGGTGAGCGCCTCGACCGCGGCGTCGGCCATGGCCCGGTACTCCACCGCGCCGGCCAGCACGTCGTGCTCGGCCTCGAGCTCACGGTCCTCGTCGGGACCGGTGATGGCCGCCGCCCGGAGCTCGGTGCTCTGGAAGCGCAGCAGGTCCACTTCGCGCGCACGCGAGCGTGTGTCGCCGCCCAGCGCGGCCAGCGCGGCGTCGATCTCGGTCAGGCGCGCCCGCGCGGCGCGCAGCGGCGCCAGATCGGTGCCGCACCACCGGTCGAGCGCATCGCGTTGCTCGGCGGGCGCGAGCAGGCTCTGGTGGGCGTGCTGCCCGTGCAGGTCCACCGTGCGCTGGCCCAGCTCGGCCAGGTTGCTCACGGTGGCCAGGCGGCCGTTCACGTAGGCGCGCGAGCGGCCGTCGGCGGGGATGACCCGGGCCACGACGTACTCCTCGTCGCCGACCACGAACCGTCCCTCCACCCGCGCCTCGGCGGCGCCGGGGCGCACCATCATCGCGTCGGCCCGTCCACCCACCAGCAGGCTGATGGCCTCGACGAGCATGGTCTTGCCGGCACCGGTCTCGCCGGTGAGCGCGGTGAGCCCCGCGCCGAGCACCAGGTCGAGCCGCTCGATGACGCCGAGCGATTCGATGTGCAGCTCGTGCAGCATCAGCGATCGGCCAGTCCGAACTTGGCCTTCAGGATCTGGTGGAACCGCCGTTCACCGAAGCGGACGAAGCGCGCGACGTGCGGCGACGGGGCGACGGCGATGCGGTCGCCCTCGGCGAGCGACGTCATCGGCTGTCCGTCGACCGAGAGGGTGACGGTGCGGTGGCCGATGACCTCGACCTCCACCGACTCGGAGGGGTCGAGCACCAAGGTGCGGTCGAACAGCATGTGCGGCGACACGGGCGTGAGCAGCACGGCCCGGGTGCGCGGCGACACCACCGGTCCACGCGCCGACATGGAGTACGCGGTCGAGCCCGTGGGCGTGGCCAGGATGAGGCCGTCGGCCGCGTACGAGGTGAACGGCGCACCGTCGATGGTGACGTGCAGGCGCACGGTGTGGCCGCTCTCCTGCTTCTCGACCACGCCCTCGTTCAGTGCGGTCCAGGTGGCGTCGTCCATCCCGTGACGGCGGACCGTGAGGTCGAGCATCATCCGTTCGTCGATGGACCAGTTGCCCGCCTCGGGCCCGTCGAGGAACCGCTCGAGCGCGTGCGGCAGCGCCGGCGGCTCCACCTCGGTGAGGTAGCCGAGCAGGCCGACGTTCACGCCGATCACCGGGACGGCCGCCCCGTCCAGCAGGTGCACGGTGCGCAGCATGGTGCCGTCGCCGCCGATGCACACGGCCAGGTCGGCGTCGGCGGGTGCGTGGTCGGCAGCCAGCTCGGGCATGCCCAGCGCCGCGGCGTCGTCATGGGTCATCCACACGTCGTGGCCGCGGCCGCGCAGCCACTCGGCGGCGGTGCGCGCCAGGGCGACGGCGTCGTGCCGCTCGTGGTGGGCGACGATGAGCACGCCGATGCGTTGGGAGGTCACTCGGGGAATCCTGGCTGCTGGGTGGTGGCATGCACAAGGAATTCACGATTGCCGTCGCCACCGGTGATGGGCGAGTCGACCCAGCCGACGACGGTGCACCCGCAGTCGAGCAGCGCGGCGTGCACCTCCTCGCGCACCCGCTCGTGGATGGCCGGGTCGGTGATCACCCCGTGGCCCTTGGCCACCTCCACCCGTCCGGCCTCGAACTGCGGCTTCACGAGCAGCACCAGGTGCCCGCCGAGCACGTCCACGGCGGCGAGGGGCGCCAGCACGCGGACGATGGAGATGAACGACAGGTCGGCCACCACCATGTCCACCGGTCCGCCGGTGGTGTCGGTGGTGACGTCGCGCACGTGGAACCGCTCGATCACGGTGACGCGCTCGTCGTGGCGGATCTTCGGGTGCAGTTGCCCGTGCCCCACGTCGAGCGCCACCACGTGGGCGGCGCCGCGCTGCAGCAGGCAGTCGGTGAACCCACCGGTGCTCGCACCGGCGTCGAGGATGCGGCGGCCGGTGACGTCGAGCCCGAACGCCTCGAGTGCGGCGTCGAGCTTCTCGCCGCCCCTGCTGACGAACCGCGGCCCGTCACCGGCGACCAGGATGGCGTCGCCCGCGTGGACCTGGCGCGACGCCTTGTCGGCGACGGCACCGTTCACGGTGACGCGCAGCGCCTCGATGGCCCGGGCGGCTTCGGCCCGCGTCTCGACCAGTTGTCGCCGGACCAGTTCTGCATCGAGACGCTGGCGTCTCGCCACGGGTCAGGCCTTCTTGGCCGGGGCCTTCTTGGCGGCAGCCTTCTTGGCCGGGGCCTTCTTCGCCGGAGCCTTCTTGGCGGGCGCCTTCTTCGCAGCAGCCTTCTTGGCCGGAGCCTTCTTGGCGGGCGCCTTCTTCGCGGCGGCGGGTGCCGGTGCGGCGGCAGGTGCGTCGCCGGCCTTGCCGGCGATGCCCAGCTTCTTGGCGATCTCCTCGACGCGGGCCTCGATGTCGTCGAGGCGGCCGGCGAAGCGACCGAGCTGCTTGCTGATCTCGCTCTGGAGCGAGGCGACGGCCGAACCGCCGGCCTCACGACCGCGGCTCATCAGCTCTTCGACCATCTTCTCGCTGTCCTTACGGCGGGCCTGGCCGTTCTTCACGAGTTCCTTGACGATGCGCTCGGCCTGTTCCTGCGACATCTCGGTGAACTGCATGCCGGCGTCGAGGAGGCGCTTGAGGACGTTGTGGCTGGTCATGAGATCAGCCTACCCGTGAACTACGGGCGGTTCAGGATGACGTCGGCCACACCGGCCAGGTTCGCAGCCCGCAGATCGGGGGTGGGATCGACCATCGCGTCGGCCGCCGTGACACCGCTGTCGACGTGTGCGTAACGGCAGCCGATGGTCCGCGCGAACAGGCCGTCGGTGCTCGGCCGGTCGCCCACCATCACGGCCGAGCGCGCACCGTCGTCACCGACGATGCTGCGCACCAGCGCAGCCATCGGCTCGTACGGCTTGCCGGCGATCACCGGTGCCACACCGGCCGCGGTCTGCACCGCGGCGAGGATGGACCCACCGCCGGGAATGGGGCCATCGGGCGTGGGGTAGGTGGCGTCGTCGTTCGTGCCCACCAGGCGAGCACCGCGGCTGACCGCCCGAGCCGCCCGCGTGAGGCCCTCGTAGTCGAACGAGCGGTGCCAGCCGACCACCACCGCGTCGGCGTCGCCGTCGTCCACCACCACCGCACCGCGGGCCTGCAGCGCCTGCACCACACCCTCGCCCGCGCACGCCAGCGCCCGTTCGCCCGGCTGCACCAGCTGTGCCGCCGCCTGGGCCGAGGTGAGCACGTCGCCGACGGCAGGGATGCCGATGGCGGCGAGCGCCGCCTCCTGGTCCTCCACCCGCGCCGACGAGTTGTTGGTGACGAACAACACCCGGTGGCCCGCGGCCCGCAGCCGGGCGATGGCCTCGACCGAACCGGGAATGGGCTGGTGGGCCAGCCAGACGACACCGTCGAGATCACAGAGCACCGGGAACATGGTCTGGCCATGTTGGCACGCGAGGTGCCAACCTGTGCGGGTGCCTCGCTTCGAACCCTTTGCCGCGCTCCGCTACTCGCCTTCCCTGTCGCTCGACGACGTCGCCGCGCCGCCGTACGACGTGCTGAGCGAGAGCGACGTCGACGCGCTGCTCGCCCGCCACCCGCGTAACATCGTCGCCATCGACGTGCCCCGCGAGGCCGACGGTGACGACCGCTACGCACAGGCCGCCGAACGGCTGCAGTCGTGGGTGGCCGAGGGCACGCTGGTTCGCGACCCCGAGCCGTCGTTCACGCTCTACCGCATGCAGTTCACCGACGAGGCCGGCAACGCCCGCGAGACCGTCGGTGTGCTCGGCGCGCTCGAGGTGGTCGACGAGGGCGCCGGCGGCGTGCTGCCCCACGAGCGCACCACCCCGAAGGCCAAGAGCGATCGCCTCGACCTCACCCGCGCCACCGACACCAACCTCTCCCCCGTCTGGGGCCTGTCGCTCACACCCGGGCTCACCGATCTGCTGCGCGACGCCGCCGAGCCCATGGGCTCGTGCCGCGACGAGCACGGCGTGCTCCACTCGCTCGAACGGGTCACCGATCCGGCCCGAGTGGCCGCCATTCGCGACGCTGTCTCGTCGAACCCGGTGCTCATCGCCGATGGCCACCACCGGTACGCCATCAGCCGCACGTTCCGCGACGAGCAGCGGGCTGCCCACGGTGGCGACGCCGGCGCGGCAGAGCTGACGTTCACGTACGTGGCCGAACTGGTGGAGGACCAACTGAGCATCGACGCCATCCACCGGCTGTACCGCGGCGTGTCGGCCGACGACCTGCTCGGCATCTTGTCGGCCTCGTTCGACGTCGCCGAGGCCGGCCAGGTGACGCCCGCGTTCGCCACCGAGGTGGTGGCCCGCGGCGCGCTGTGCCTGGTGCGCGCCGACGGCTCGGGCGTGTGGCTGACGCCCCGCGCCGACGTGTTCGCCGACGTGCGTGCGCTCGACGGCGCCTACCTCGAGCACGCGCTGCGCGACCACGACATCGACGTGACGTACCAGCACGGTGTGCAGCACGTCGTCGACATCGTCGCCGGCGGCGATGTCGTGGGCGTGCTCATCCGGCCGACGAGCATCGTCGAGATCCGCCGCACCGCGGACGAGCGGCTGTTGATGCCCCCGAAGAGCACCTTCTTCACCCCGAAGCTGCGCACGGGGCCGGTGCTGCGCCCGCTCCACTGAGCGGACGCAGCCGACGGATCAGGTGCGCGACGCCTCGAAGATGCCCTGGATGGTCTGGTCCAGGACCGCGTCGAACTCGGCCTCGCTCTGCTTGGCGCTGAGGCCCTCGGTGAGCGCACGCGAAAAGCTGGCGATCATGCCGTGGTTGCGCGCCAAGCGGGCGTTGGCGTCATCGCGCGGGTAACCACCCGACAGCGCGACCACGCGGAGCACCTTCGGGTGCTGGACGAGGTCGAGGTAGAAGTCGTCGACCGTGGGGATGCTGAGCTTCAGCATGACCGGCTGGTCGGCGGACTGGGCCTCGAGGTGACGCAGAATGGACGCCTTCAGCAGCCCTTCGGCCGCCTCCTTCTCGGGGCTGTTGATGTCGACCTCGGGCTCGATGATGGGCACCAGGCCCCCTGCGAGGATCTGGTTGCCCACCTCGAACTGCTGCGCCACCACGGCCTCGATGCCGGCCTCGTTGGCCAGCTTCACGACCGAGCGCATCTTCGTGCCGAAGATGCCCTTGGCCACGCCGCGGGCCACCAGCTCGTCGAGCCCGGTGATGGGCTTCATCACCTGTACGCCGTCGGCCTCGTCGGCCAGGCCCTTGTCGACCTTCAGGAACGGGACGACCTGCTTCACGCCCCACAGGTACTCGGCGGCGCCCTGACCCTCGATGTCGCGGTCCATGGTGCCCTCGAACAGGATGGCGCCGAGCACGCGCGAGCCGTTGAACACCGGGCTGGTGATCATGCGCGACCGCATGCCGTGGATGAGGTCGAACATCTCGGCCTCGGAGGAGTACTCGGACTCCTCCACGCCATAGAGCTTGAGCGCCTTGGGCGTGCTGCCACCGCTCTGGTCGAGTGCGGCGATGAAGCCCTCGCCGGTGCGAACGCGGGCGAGCTGCTCTTGATTCATGACAGGTACCTCTCGTCGAACGAATGGACCGCCCGACGAGGGCGATCACGACGATCGTAGTGCCCCGTCGGCCGCGGCTCCCAGACCCTCCACGGCGCGCCGCAGCACGGCACGGGCGCGGCGGGCGGGCTTGGTGGCCACCACCTCGGCGGCCACCACCTCGGTGCGGCTCTGCGTGCCGGCGCCGGTGGTGAAGAACCGCCGCCGCACCGACCCGACCACCACCACCTCGTCGCCCATCTGGAAGGTGGGCGCGGTGGCCGGGTCGAACCAGGCGACGGGCACCGACCACGCGCCATCGGGCGTGTCGGTGGTGAGCTCGAGCGACCACAGCGACGAGCCCGAGGCCAGTGCACGGTGTTGCGGCGCGCTGCTGAGGCGGCCGGTGAGCAGGACGTGGTTCATGACGACTCCCCTCTCGCCGGTGGAACCGGCGAAGGACGTTGGGCGTGACGGGGGAAGTCGACGCCCACGCTACGCGAGGGGTGTGACGATCACCGTCCGAGGGTGCGCAAGCGCTCCTTCACGTCGGCGAAGTCGCCGTCAGCCTCGGCCACCAGCTTGAAGTAGCGGCGGGCCTTGATGACGTCGCCGGACCGGTCGTACAGGTCGGCCAGGACGTACCACTGCCGCAGGTGCCAGTCCTTCGGCTTCTTCGGCACCTCGGTGGCCTTCTGCATGACCTTCAGCGCGCCGGCCAGGTCGCCCTGGTCGGCCAGCGCACCGGCGGCGACGATGCGACCCTCGGCCATCAGCGCCGGCTCGGGCGACGCCTCGCGCAGCTCCTTCCACAGCGCGTCGACGTCGTGGTACCGGCGCAGGGCGCGGTAGCAGTCGGCCAGCACGGCGTGGTGCTGCACGGTGTTGGTGAGCTGACGGGCCAACTCGAGCTCGGCCACGGCCTTGCGCCACTGCCCCATGCGGTAGAGCGCCAGGCCGGCGATCTCGTGGGCGAAGGCCAGGTCGGGCAAGTCGCGCAGCACGGGCTGCACCATGCGCCGGGCGTCGGCGTAGCGGCCGCGGTCGAGCGCGTCGGCCGCGCTGGCCAAGCGCTCCTGGTAGCGAGCCTGGCGAGCGGCGGGTGCCGCGTCGGCCAGGTCCTCGACCACCTCGGGCGCCAGTTCCATCGACTTGCGCCGACCGGCACGCACCGGCTCGGCGGCGCGCTGGGCCGCCTGCTCGGCCTCGTGACGCAGCGAGCCCTCGTCGATCCACTGCTCGCGCTCCCACGGCGGCGGGGCCGCCACCTGGGGCTTCTCCTCCCGCGGCGGGCGCGTCTCCTTGATGGCCTTGGAACGGCGCTCGGCCTCGGTGAGCGGCTTCTCGACACGGCGCGGCGCCACACGGTCGTTGCGGCCGCCGCTGGGACGTCCACCCGGGCGCGCACCACGATCGGGACGGTCACCACGGTCGCTGCGGTACGGACGATCGCCACGGTCCGGGCGCTCGCCACGGTCGGGACGGTCGCCACGGTCGGGACGGTCGCCACGGTCACTGCGGTACGGACGGTCGCCGGAGCGGTTGCCCGAAGGGCGATCGCCGCGGTCACCGCGGTACGGACGATCGCCGCTCGGTCGACTGCCACGATCGGGACGCTCGATGCCGGCGTCCTCTCGCGGGTCGCGGCGCGGGCCACGAGCACCACCGGTGGGGCGGCCGCCACTCGGGCGAGGACCCGACGAACGGCTGCCCTGGGGGCGGCCCGTCGTGCCGGGCCGGCTGGAACGGCCGTCGTTGCTGTCGTCGTCGCGCCACGCAGGGCGCGCACCCGACGGGCGCGAACGGCTCACGGAGCCACCGGGACGCGGGGTACGACGCTCGGGACGATCGTCGCCGTCTCGACGGGGCGGACGATCGTCGCCATCACGGCGGGGCGGGCGGGCGGCGCCACTGCTGCTGCGCGAGCCGCCGGAGCTGCGCGAACCACCACCTGCGGCGCCACCGGCGGGCCGGCCACCACCGCTGGGCCGTCCGTCACCGGAGCGGGCCGACGAGGGGCGACCGGTGGACGACGAGCGGGGGCGGCGATCGGGCGACGACATAGGCATTCCAGCCTACGGCCGGCAGGGGCCGAAAACGACGAAACGCCCCACGAGGGGGCGTCTGTCCGGGCCGGTGAGGGCCCAAAAATGTCTCGAGGCCCCCGAAGGGGCCTCGAGTGTAGAAATCCGGCGGCGACCTACTCTCCCAGGGGGTCTACCCCCAAGTACCATCGGCGCAGGCAGTCTTAACTTCCGTGTTCGGGATGGGAACGGGTGTGACCCTGCCGCTATAGCCACCGAAATCTGTTGTCAAGGAGGCGCGCCACCAAAGGTGGGGCGCAGCCCTCCGAGTACTCCAGAGCAAGCACGAGCGATGTTCAATCCAAGCCCTCGGCCGATTAGTACCGGTCGGCTACACACGTTACCGTGCTTACACCTCCGGCCTATCAACGTGATGGTCTTGTCACGGGCCTTACTGCGTTGACCGCATGGGTGTACTCATCTTGGAACGGGTTTCCTACTTAGATGCTTTCAGCAGTTATCCCTTCCGGAGGTGGCTAATCTGCCGTGCCCTTGGCAGGACAACAGACACACCAGAGCTCCGTCCGTCCCGGTCCTCTCGTACTAGGGACAGCCTTCCTCAATACACCTTCGGTTGCGGAGGATAGGGACCGAACTGTCTCACGACGTT
>CBHWEI010000008.1:0-34297 GCA_966112835.1 uncultured Acidimicrobiaceae bacterium | reverse complement strand
CAGCGGCATCTGCTGCCGTGTCGAGGGCTTCGAGGATCTCGTCCATAGAACCAGTGTATCGAACATATGTTCGACTTGTCAAGAGGGAATCCAAGAATTCTTCGGGCCGCTGACATGCCTGGAAAGCCGCAGGTTGCGCGGCGCGAACGGCTGCCATGAGCGGTCGGGTGCGTTGTGTCGCGGCACGTCCTGCGCGAACGTGGCGCATGGACCCGGTCCGGTTGGACGAGCTGCTCGATGGAGCGGACGAGGCGACCACGGCGCGGGTGTGGCGCGAACTGGTGGCAGAGGTCGGCCATGAGGAAGCGTCGCGTCTGTGGCTCGACCACTTCGCAGCGACCGACGCACCGAAGACGGGCTGAACGAGATGACCGACGAGGACGGCACGAACGAAGGTGGTGCGCGGCAGGTGGGCATTCGCGCTGCCACGGCCGGCGACGCCGACGCGATGGGCGCGTTGCACGTTCGGGCGTGGCAGCACGCCTACCGCGGGGTGATGCCCGACGAGTACCTCGACGGCTTGGAGCCTGCCGAACGAGCCGAGATGTGGCGAACTCGCATCGCCCGTGCCGAGCTGACACCGGTGCTGGTCGCCACGGTGGACGATGTCCTGGCCGGCTTTGGCGCATACGGCAGGCCGCTGGACCTGATCGGCGCCGAACCCGACGACTGCGGACAGCTGTACGCCATCAACCTGGATCCTGCGTTCTGGGGCATCGGGGTGGGGCGGGCACTGCTGCGTCGGGCGACCGAGGCGATCCGGGAGCTCGGCTGCTCGCAGGCCGTGCTGTGGGTGGTGCCGCAGAACGCGCGGGCGCGTCGCCTGTACGAGTCCGAAGGGTGGCATGCCGACGGCGGCGAGACCTCGGAGGAGATGCTCGGCGTGCAAGTGGTCGAGCTGCGCTACCGGCGGTCGCTCGACGGTTGACGGTCGTCACGTGTGCGCGTTGGCACACACTTCCAGCTCCATGCCGTCGACGTCGCGGAAGAACAGCGACCAGTCGCTGCCGAGTTGCTGGATCTGGCCAATGTCGGCACCGACGTCCTTCAACCGTTGCTCGATGGCCTGCAGGTCGGCGAGGGTGGGGACCGAGATGCCGAAGTGGTCGATGGCGCCACGTGCGCCCTGTCGACGGCGTTCGCCGATGATCTCGTCGGCCGGCACCTCGAACACGTTTAGCGCGGCACCGCCGCCCATGTCGAGGATGAACATGCGCGGGTGGTCGTCGCGCTTTTCCATCTCGTAGGTGACGACGGCATCGAAGACCTTGCCGTACCAGTCGGCGAAGCGGTCCAGGTCGGTGGTGAGGGTGGCGACGTGGTTGAAGCCGTTCGTGAGGGGCATCGGGGACCTCCGGTCATCGGGAGCCTCACCCTAATTCTGCAGGCGCGTCAGTGAGGTCGACGCGCTGCGATCAGCACGGCTCGGCGGCCGTGCAGTCGAGCGCCGACGCTCTGCGCTTCGTCACGCAGCCCATCGGCCACCTGGTCGCCCAACTCGGCGCGCAGTTCGTCGAGGTACTCGAGCCACAGCTCGTAGGTGCGGCGAAGTCGTTCGTCGGCGCCGGGGATGCCGTCCTTCCACATCGGCTGCAGCCCGCCGGCCTCCAGGATGGGCGACCAGTCAGGAACATCCATTGGACGCTCCGGCATCGCGACCTCGGTGGCGGTGAAGAGGAAGACGCCACCGGGGCGAAGGATGCGGTGCACCTCGCTTGCGGCAGCGATGCGAGCGCTCGCGAAGAAGAACGCATCGATGCACACCGCGGCGCCGACTGACGCGTCGGCGAGGCCGGTGTGGTCGAGCGTGCCGACGCGGAATTCAGCACGGCCGGCAGGCACGAACTCCGGTGCTCGCGCGGTGGCGTGTTGCACGGCGACGTCGGACCAGTCGATGCCGATGAGGTTCGCCCCGGTTGCCCGGGCGAGCCACAGACCGGGCCCACCGCGACCGCAGGCGAGGTCGGCGAACACGTCGCCCTCGCCGACGCCGAGCGTCGCTGCGATCCGTTCGAGCAGCCACGGCGTCGTGTCGCTCCACGGTTCCACGCCATCGGGATAGTCCGAGCCCGCTGCCTCTCGAGCGAGTCGCCACAACAACGGGCTCGAAGCGGTGGCGGCGAACTCGGCGTCGAAGTCGGCTGCGGTGAACGGCACGGCGCCGGCGCGAGCGCCGGGGATGTCGTCGGGGGCGTCGAGGGGCATGCGCCCGACGTTACGCCGGTGGGGCGAGGGTCAGGAGCGGGTGCGCAGGATGGTGAGCGCCGCGTTGCGGCCGCTGGCGCCCCACACGCCTGCGCCGGGGAAGGTGGCGGCGCCGGTGAGGTACAGGCCCTTCACGTCGGTCTCGTAGCGGGTGAGCTCGGGGTTCTTGTTGCGCAGCGCCGCCAGCGGCCCGCCGGCGAACGAGGTGGCGTGGCCGTGCGGCAGGTGGAACTCGCGCTCGTAGCGATCGGGGGTCATGGCCCGCCAGTCGGTGATGGACTCGCGCCAGCCGGGCTGCACCAGCGTGCCGAACAGGTCGAGCCACCGTGTGGGCTCGGGGCTGTCGGGCCATCCGCCGGGCAGGTGGTACGGCGTGTACAGCGCCTCGAGGCTGAGGACGTGCGTGCCGGCCGGTGCCAGGGTGGGGTCGGTGACCGTGGGGACGTTGCCGATGAGGCCCGGACGGGGGAGCACCTTGCCGGCCTTCAGCAGTTGCGACCCGCGGTGCATCTCGCCGATAGACGGCGCGATGGCGTAGGTGGAGCCGAGGTCGCCGTCGATGCCGGCGGCCTCTGCGGCGGCGAAGTGCGGCACCTGGGTCATGACCGCGTCGATCTTCGACTCGTAGCCGTCGTCGTGGGGGATGGCCCGCCACCGGTCGACCATGCCGCGCGCCTGCGGCGGGGGATCGGTGAGCCACTGCAGGAACGTGTCGTGCGGGTTGCACGCCGACACCACGACCGGCGCGGTGACCTCGGTGCCGTCGGACAGGGTGATGCCGCGGACGGCAGGGCCCTCGCACGTGATGGCGGTGACCTTCACGCCGGTGCGCAATTCGCCGCCGTCGCGCTGGAAGGCGGCGAGCAACGTGTTCGGCACCATGCCGCTGCCGCCGATGGGACGGCCGAGCGTGCCGACGTGGCGCATCGCGTACGTGAGCGCGGCCAGGCCGCTGCCCGGTGTCTCCGGCGAGATGCCCCACACCATGGGGCCGACGAGCATGGCAGGCGCCTGCAGCGCGTCGGTGCGGAAGAACTCGCGCATCACGTCGGCGGCGCTGCGCCGGCTCCAGCGCAGCAGGGTGGTGGCGCCACGTCCCTTTTTCTCGAGCACCTTCTTGGTGAGGCCGCTCAGCGAGGGCGGGTCGTTGGCGGCGTCGAAAACCATCGAGACCGCCGGCGTGGCTGCCTTCAGGTAGCGGCGGTAGCCGTCGACCTCGCCGGGGTGGTTGCGGGCGATGGAGTCGAGGGTCTGCTCGACCGAATGGTGGCTGGCCCATGCGGGCGTGCCGTCCCACGTGAGGTTCACCTGTGCCGGGTCGAGGTCGACGTAGCGCAGGCCGAGGTCCTTCAGGCCGAGCTCGTCGCTGATGGGCGTGGTGCGGAACGTGACATGGTCGCAGTTGCAGATGTTGACCATCGCCCCGGCGAACGGTTCGCTCGCCGCGGTGCCACCCACGCCGTCGCGGGCCTCGACGAGCAGGGTGCGCAGACCTGCCTTGGCGAGGTACGCCGCGCACACCAGGCCGTTGTGCCCGGCACCGATGACGATGGCGTCGTGGTCGTGCACTGTCATGCTCCCATTCTGGCGGATGTGTCGCGGAGGTACCCCGCTAACGTGCGTTTGTGACTCTCAACGTGCGCCGATTCGCCGATCTCACGGGCCCACAGGTGTCCGAACTGCTCACCGATCGGAGCATCCTCGTCCAGCCGCTCGGGGCCATCGAGCAGCACGGGCCGCACCTGCCGCTCAGCACCGACAGCGTGGTGGCCACCGCGGTGGCCGAGGCTGCGGTGGCCGCCGTGGGCGAGGAGCTCGACGTGTGGCTGCTGCCCACGCTGGAGTACACGAAGAGCAACGAGCACGCCTGGAGTGCCGGCACCGTGTGGCTGAGCGCAACCACGCTGCTGGCCGTGCTCGACGACCTGGGCCGCTGCATCGCCACCACACCGGCGAAGCGGCTGGTGTTCCTGAACGGGCACGGCGGCAACAGCGCGCTGCTGAACGTCGCGAACCGCGAGCTGCGCCTGGCCCACGGGCTGATGACGTTCCTCACCCACCCGGGCGTGCCGGCGGACCAGGGTGGCTCGTCGCCCGCCGACGAGTTGGGCATGGGCGTGCACGGTGGCACCGAGGAGACCAGCATGATGCTGCACCTGGCGCCGAACCTGGTCGACATGTCGAAGGCCGAACGGCGCGTGCCGGAAGCCATCGCGCTGAACAAGTACGTGCGCTTCGGCGGTCGGGTGAGCTTCGGCTGGCTGTCGAACGACTTCTACCCCGACGGCTACATCGGCGACCCCACGCCGGCCACGGCCGAGCTGGGCAAGCAGCTGTTCGACGGTTCGGTGCAGGCGTTCTGCGAGGCGCTGCGCGAGGTGAGCGAGTTCAACTACGGGCGGCCCGCGTGAGCGCACACCTCGACCTGCGCGTCGACGGTGCGCGCCTGTGGGGGCGGCTCGCCGCACTCGGTGAGGTGGGTGCCGTGCACGGCCCGAACGGCGAGCGGGGCAACGCCCGCCTGGCGTTGAGCGATGCCGACCGCGAAGGACGCGACCTGGTGGTCGGGTGGATGCGCGACCTGGGCCTGTCGGTGGTCGTCGACGCTGTCGGCAACGTGGTGGCCACGCGTGCGGGCACCGACCCGTCGGCCACACCCGTGATGGTCGGCTCGCACATCGACACCGTGCGCACCGGTGGCTGGTTCGACGGCAACCTGGGCGTGCTCGGCGGGCTGGAGGTGCTCGAGACGCTCGAGCAGCACGGCATCGCGACCACCCACGCGGTGAGCGTCGCGTTCTTCACCAACGAGGAGGGCGCCCGCTTCCAGCCCGACATGCTGGGCAGCCTGGTGTACGTGGGCGGCATGGGGTTGGAGGATGCGCTCGACGTGCGTGCCGCCGACGACGGTGCCCGCCTGGGCGACGAGCTCGCCCGCATCGGCTACGCCGGCAGCATGCCGTGCCCGGCGGCGTCGGCTCCGCACGCGTACGTCGAGCTGCACATCGAGCAAGGGCCGGTGCTGGAGGACGAAGGTGTCACCATCGGCGCGGTCACGGGGGTGCAGGGCATCTCGTGGACCGAGCTCACCATCACCGGCCAGTCGGCGCACGCCGGCACCACGCCCATGCGGCTGCGGCGCGACCCGGGCTACGTCGCCGCGGCGCTCACGACGGCGGTGCGCTCCATCGCCGTCGAGATGGGCGGCACGCAGGTGGGCACGGTCGGCCGGTTGGAGCTCACGCCGAACCTGGTGAACGTGGTGCCGTCGACGGTCACCATGACGGTCGACCTGCGTAACACCGACGAGTTGCTGTTGCAACAGGCCGAGGCCGTGTTCGGCGCGGTGTGCGATCAGCTCGCGGCTGAAGAGGGCGTCACCATCGAACGGCGCACGCTCGCCCGGTTCGAGCCGGTGGAGTTCGACCCGGCGATGATCGATCTGGTCGAGCGCACCGCCCAGCGGTTGGGGCGTTCCACCAAGCGCATGCCCAGCGGCGCCGGTCACGACGCACAGATGCTGGCCCGGGTGTGCCCGACGTCGATGATCTTCGTGCCCAGCGTGAACGGCCTGTCGCACAACATCGCCGAGTACACCTCGCCAGACGACATCACCGCCGGCGCCGACGTGCTGCTGCAGGTGGTGCTCGAACTGGCCGGCGCGGCCTGAGCCGTGGCCACCTCGTTCGACCTGGTCACCTTCGACTCGCCCGACACCGAGCGCGCCGCCACGTTCTGGTCTGCTGCATTGTCGCTGCACGAGACCCAGCGTGAGGACGGCGACCGTTGGATCGTGCTCAGCGACGAGCACGGTGTGCGCCGCATCGGGCTGCAGAAGGGTGCCGCCGCGCCGGGCGCGGTGCACCTCGACCTGGTGTGCGCGCCCGACGAGTTCGCCGCCGAGACCGAGCGTCTGATCGCGCTCGGCGCCACCATCGACCGGGCGCCGCGGCACGAGCCGTACGGCAGCATCGTGAACCTGCGCGACCCCGACGGGAACGCATTCGACCTCTGCGCCTACGTCGACTGGTAGACCTGTCGCATGGGCGTGCTCATCGACAACCCGCTGCTGCTCCTGTTCCTGGTGGTCGGTGTGGGTGCGGCGCTGGGACAGGTGCGGGTGAAGGGGATCGCCCTGGGGCCCGCTGCCGCACTGTTCGTGGGCCTGGCGGTCAGTGCGGCCGACGACCGGTTGGCGAACACGCCGCCCATCGTCCCGCAGATCGGCCTCGCGCTGTTCATCTACACCGTCGGCCTGGCCAGCGGTCCGTCGTTCCTGGCCGAGTTGCGTCGCGGTGGTGCGCGGGTGCTGATCGGTGTCACCGTGCTGCTCGGAGTGGTGGCGCTGGCCGTGGTGGGTGTCGCCTCGGCGCTCGACCTGGACAACGGCGCGCGGTCGGGGCTGTTCGCCGGCACGCTGACCAACACGCCGGCGCTGTCGGCCGCCATCAGTTCGCTGGGCAAGAAGGTCACCGACGGCACGGTCATCGACCCCGTCATCGGCTACTCGCTGGCGTACCCGTTGGGCGTGCTCTCGATGTTGCTGGCCGCCGCCTACTCGTTGCGACGCGGGCAGCGCCACGCGCCGAAGGGTGCCGCGCCGGCCGAGGGCACAGCCACGAACGCGACGTCGGCCACGGTGAAGGTCAGCCGCGAGGCGCTGCCACCGCTGGGCGAACTGCGCCACTGGGAAGGTGCCCGGCTGGCGTTCGGGCGCTACGAGCACGACGGTGCGGTGCAGTTGGCCACCACCGACGTGCTGCTGCAGCCGGGCGACTCGTGCACGGTCATCGGTGCACCCGACGACGTCGAGCGGTTCATCGCCTGGGCGGGGGAGCGCAGCACGCGCCACCTGGCGCTCGACCGGGCGTTGCTCGACTTCCGGCGCATCTCGGTGTCGAACCGCAAGCTGGCCGGCACGCACCTGCGCGAACTGGACCTGGAGGCTCGCTTCGGTGCCACCATCACCCGTGTCCGCCGTGGCGACGCCGACCTGGTGGCCGACGGCGACTTCGTGCTGCGGCTGGGGGACCGGCTGCGCGTGGTGGGCCCCGCCAACCGTTTGGGTGACGTGGCCGTGCTGCTGGGTGACTCGGACCGCAGCCTTGGCGAGGTCGACGCCATGGGCTTCGCGTTGGGTATGAGCATCGGCCTGCTCATCGGCCTCATCGCCATCCCGCTGCCCGGCGGCGGCGAGATCGAACTGGGCGTCGGCGGTGGGCCGCTCATCGCCGGGTTGGTGCTGGGCACCCTGTCGCGCACCGGCCCCATCACGTGGCAGGTGCCGCACGCGGCGAACCTGACCCTTCGCCAGTTGGGCATCCTGGTGTTCCTGGGTGCCATCGGCATCCGGTCCGGGGCCACGTTCGCCGATGCCGTGGGCACGGGCGTGGGCGCCCGGGTCGCGGTGGCGGCGGCGATCCTGACGCTGTTCATCGCCGGCTCGTCGCTGCTGCTGACGCGCCTGTTGGGAAGCGACCCGGCCAGCGCCGCCGGCCAGATCGCCGGCATCGAGACGCAACCGGCCGTCCACGCCTACGCCGCGGAGGCCACCAAGGGCGACAGCCGCGTCGACGCCGGCTACGCCCTGGTGCTGCCGCTGGCGATGATCATCAAGCTGATCCTCGTCCAACTCCTCGTCTGACCCGTCACGCAGCACTTCAGTTCAGGGGGGAGGGGGTGCGGGACACATGGCCGGGACGCGGAAGGGCCCCGGCCGTTGCCGACCGGGGCCCTTCGCAGGTTGCTACGTCAGCGAGTGCTGATCGATCAGGGCAGCTTGATGCTGGGATCGATGAACTCGTTGGTGGCGATGTCCTCGGGGGTCACGCCGTCCTTCGGGCTCGCACCGTTGGCCTTGTAGATCGGCACCGCGATGTCGATCAGGCCCTGGATGCGGTCGAAGTCGAACTGACCGAGCACGCCGCTCTTCGGGTCGTTCGCCTGCAGGCCGTCCTTCTTGATGGTGTCGACGCCGTACTGGGCGGCACCCTCGGTGTAGGTCCAGCCGAAGGCCTCGCCGAAACCGCTCGAGGCATCGAGGATGACCTTGTTGCCGTGCGACGGGTCGGCGAGGTAGTCGACCGACGACTGCTGGATCATGGGCACGAGGGCCTTGAAGCAGTCGGCGTACTTGGTGATGTTCTCGGGCTTCGTCGCGATCGACTGGGCGTAGTTCTCCCAGCCGATGTCGTTGATGTACTCGTAGGCGACGGGCTTGCCCCAGTCCTTCAGCTCGGTCTCGTACAGGTACGGCTCGGCCGAGCCGAAGCCCTGCTGAGCGGCCTTGCCCTCGTCGGCGATGAACAGGGCCGGGTCACCGTTGTACGAACCGTCGACCTGATCCTTGCTCAGGACGCCGCTGCCGGTGAGGAAGTCCATGTACGCCGCGCCACCGAAGTAGCGGACGGTGACCTTCTTGGTGCCGAGGTCCTTGATGCCCTTCACGTCGGGGTAGGTGGCCGGGTCCCACATGATCATCTGCGGGTTCTTCTCGAAGCCGCTCATGACGGCCACGGTCGGGAACTCGCTGCCCGAGAACTGGATGGCCTCGTCGGTGTAGACGAAGCCGGCCAGCAGGTCGGGGTCGTTGTAGAGGAGCTGGGTGACCGGGGTGAACTGCTGCGGGGCGCCGCCGGAGCGGATCTGCAGCTTCACGCCGGTGTCGACGCCACCCGAGACGAGCGGACCCGTCACATAGGCCTTGTCCTTGTCGAGCTCCCAGCCGTCACCGATGAGGTTGTAGAGGAAGCCGTGCTCGGCCTCGGGCATCCAGTCGGTCTGGATGGCGACCGTGTCGGGGCAGATGCCCTTCAGGCTGGTGGCACCGGCGCCGGTGGTGTCGGAACCGCCGGTGGTGTCGGAACCGCCGGTGGTCTCGGTGGCCCCCGTGGTCGGCGCGCTGGTCGTCTCGGAACCCGAATCGCTGCCGCAGGCGGCGAGGATGAGGGCGGAGGCGACTGCAGCGGCCATCAACTGATGGCTGCGACGAATGTGCATTGATGACTCCTTGTTGTTGTTGTTCACGCTGATGAGGGAGGCCGCCTGGACGGCCTCGGGTGGGTAGGACACTTGGGTCAGCTGGAGCGGCGAGTCGCCTCGTGCCAATGGCCGACGACGAGCTTGCCGAGCCAGCTGAAGAGGAAGAAGACGACGATGCCGAGGGCCGAGGCGACCAACAGGCCGCCGTACATCTGCGGGTAGCGCAGCTTCTGGCGGAACTGTTCCATGACGATGCCGATGCCCGGCTTCTGACCCTGACGGAAGAACTGCTCACCGACGATGGCGCCGATGACGGCGAGGCCGGCGGAGATGCGGAAGCCGGTGAAGATGGCGGGCATGGCCGACGGGAACTGCAGCTTGAACAGGCGGGTGAACCAGCCGGCCTTGCGCAGGGTGAACAGGTCGTGCTGCGACGCGTCGACCGAGGTGAGGCCGAACAGCGTGTTGGTGACGATGGGGAAGATGGAGATCATCACCACGACGTAGATGCGCGACGACATGCCGCCGCCGAACACCGAGTAGATGATGGGCACGATGGCCAGCACCGGAGTCGCCTGCAGGGCCACCAGGTACGGGTAGATGGAGCGCTCGGCCCACACCGCCTTCGCCATGAACACTGCCAGGACCATTCCGAGGCCGATGGAGATGGCGAGGCCGATGAAGGCCGCGTACGTGGTCCACCACAGGCCCACCAGCAGCTGGTGACGAACGATGGAGTCGAGGAATGCCTGGTCGATGACCGTGACGGGCGAGGGGAGCAGCGATGGGCGCTTGTCGAGCAGCAACTCCATGCCCACCCGGTGCATCCACTCCCAGAAGCCGAGGAAGAACAGGAACACCACGAACGGGCCGAGGTAGGTGGCCAGCGAGATGCGCGTGCCCTCCTTCACCGGGGGTGTGAGCGAGTCGTCGATGTTCGGGTGGACGCCGTGGATGAGGGCTGCGTCGGCCGCCATCTGGGCGTTGTCGTCTTCGGCCAGGCTCATGCGTGTGCACCTCGGAGCGATGCCGAGATCTCGCCACTGATGCGGGCGAACTCGGGCTCGAAGCGGAGTTCGGGCTTGCGTGGGTAGTCGAACGGGATGTCGTAGCTGGCGACGATGCTGCCCGGACGGGCGCTCATGACCAGCACGCGGGTGGAGAGGAAAACCGCCTCGCTGATGGAGTGGGTGATGAACAGGCCGGCGAACCGCTCGCGCTCGAACAACTGGATGACCTCGTCGTTCAGGCGCTCACGGGTGATCTCGTCGACTGCACCGAACGGCTCGTCGAACAGGAACACCTTCGGGTCGAGCACCAGTGTGCGGGCCAACGAGGCGCGCATCTTCATGCCGCCGGACAGCTGCTTGGGGTACTTCCCCTCGAAGCCGGCGAGGCCGACCAGCTCGATGGCCTGAGCGGCGCGACGCGAGCGCTCGGCCTTGCCGACGCCTTCGAGCTCGGCGAGCAACTCCACGTTGCGCTGCACGGTGCGCCACTGCAGCAGGGTGGCGTCCTGGAACACGTAGCCCACGGCCTTGCGGTCGACATCGACCGAACCGGTGGTGGGTTCGTGCAGGCCGGAAGCGATCTTCAGCAGAGTGCTCTTGCCGCAGCCCGACGGGCCGACGACGGTGACGAACTCGCCGGGGCGCACGTCGAAGCTGGTGGGATTCAGGGCATGCGTTCCGTCGGGGTACACCATGGAGACCCCGTTGAAACGCAGTGCAGGGGCGGGCACTGCGTCATTCATCCGCGACACCATAGTGGGCGCGACTGTGTCGGCTGGCGTCCGTTCGGCCATCAGTGCATCACCATTCCGCCGCTCACGTTCATCGCTTCTCCGGTGCAGTACTTGGCCTCGTCGGAGGCCAGGAACACGGCCATGTCGGCCACTTCGTCGGGCTCCGCGCAGCGTCCCAACGGCGACAGCGACGACCACTTGGCCACCATCTCGGGGGTGCGCGTGGCGGCCCCCATCTCGGTGAGGACGTAACCCGGACAGATGCAGTTCACGCGGATGCCGTGCTCGCCCAACTCCATCGCGGCGACGCGGGTGAGGCCGATGACCGCGGCCTTCGATGCGGCGTAGTGCGCCTGGCGGGGCGAGCCCACCTTGCCCCCCATGGACGCCATGTTGATGATGCTGCCGCGCGACCCCGCAGCGATCATGGAGCGCGCCGCGATCTGAGTGGTGAGCAGCATGGACCGGACGTTCACGTCGAACGTGGCGTCCCAGTCGTCGATGTCGATGTCGAGCAGGGCCGCCATGCGCAGGATGCCCGCATTGTTCACCAGGATGTCGACGCCGCCGAGCAGGTCGATGGCCGCGGCGGTGGCGGTGCGCGCCGAGTCGGCGTCGGCCAGGTCGACGGTGACCGCGTGGGCGCCGAGGGCCGCAGCCTGCCGGCCGCAGAGTTCGCCTTCGCGGTCGAGCAGCACCAGGTGCGCGCCTTCCCGGTGGAACGCTTCGGCGATCGCCGCCCCGATGCCACGCGCGGCACCGGTGACCAGTGCGCGGCGACCTTCGAGGCGACCTCGTGCAGGGGCAGTGCGGTCGGTCACCATGTCGGACGAATCGTACGACAGTCGGTGTGTGCGAAGTTCACCAGGGGTGTGAACGCTCTGTTTCGTGATCTCGCGTCAGTCGGCGACGACGCGTCCGGCCCGCAGCACGGTGCGTCCGGCGGGCCCGAAGGCGATGGCTTCGCGGATGCTGGCAGCCGGCAGCAGCACCAGATCGGCCACGTCGCCGACGGCCACGCCGGCGACCTGGAGGCCCAGCGCCTGGCGGGCCGCGCCGCTGACGGAGTGGTACGCGTCGACCGGCAACTGGTGCCCGGCCATGACCATCAGCGAAGCGGTCTCCAGGCAGTCGCCGCGGCCCACCAGGTTGAACGGGTCCTGCAGGTTGTCGGCGCCGGCGGCCACGTTCACCCCGGCCTCGCGCAGGGCGCGGATGGCGGTGAGCGCACGGGGCATGGCCGACTGGTGCTCGCGGCCCTGCAGGTACAGGTTGCTGGACGGCAACGTCACCACGTGGATGCCCGCGGTGGCCACCTGTTCAGCCACCCGCTGCTGCACGTCGTGGGGCTGCATGCCCAGGCTCACGCAGTGGCTGGCGGTCACGCCGTGGGCGAAGCCGGTGGCCTGCACCCGCTCGGCCAGGTAGGGAAGGGCGAACTTGGCGGCATCGAGCGTCTCGTCGGTGTGCAGGTCGAGCGGCACGTCCAGCTCGCCGGCCAGGTCGAGCAGCATGTCGGTGGCGGCCACCGGGTCGTCCTCCAGGTGCGGGCAGCCGCCGATGCCGTCGAGCCCCAGCGACACCGCGTCGCGCAGCAGGCGCCGCTGCTCGTCGGCGGTGGCCGGCCAGCCGCTGAGCGCGAACACCTGGATGTCCACCAGGTGGCGCAGCCGTTCGCGCACGGCCACCAGCGCCTCGGCCGAGGTGAGGCCGTTCTCGAGCGTGACGTCGGCGTGGGTGCGGATGACCGTCGCGCCGTTGGCGAGGATCAGCCGGGCCGCCCGCTCTGCCCGGGCCTCGGTGTCGGCGCGGGTGATGTGGTCGCGGTGCAGCTCCATGGCGTTGCACGCACCCATGAGGTCGCCGGTGGGGTTGGGCACGGTCTCGGCGAGGAACGCCTTGTCGAGGTGGGCGTGCGCCTCGGCCATGGCCGGCAGCAACAGTCGGCCGTGTGCCTGCACCAGCTCGTCGTCGGGTTGCACCGCTGAGCCGACGGCGGCCACGCGGCCCGCCTCGAGCCGGACGTTGACGGTGGTGCCGTCGGGGAGGAGCGCGTCGACGATCGTGAGAGCCATCGGCGTGAGGGTAGATCAGGCCGCGGCGACCGAGCCCACTCGCGTCCGCGGGTCGGCAGCGCCGGACCAGAAGCCGTGCTCGTCGCGGACGATGGCGTGGGCGTGGCCGAAGTTGCTGTCGTAGGGCGGCATCGCCTCGGTGTGGTGCCCGCGGGCGGCCAGCGCCGTCACCCAGTCGGTGGGGGCGTTGCCCTCGATCATGAGCACCGGACCGGTGGCGGATGTCCAGGTGTCGAACCCGGTGACCGGACCGCGGAGCACCCAGCGGCCTGCGTGGATGGCGGCGGCGGCCGACTGGCCGTGGTGGAACAGGCGGGCGGCGATCTGCAGCAGGATCTGCGGCTGGCCGTCGCCGCCCATGGTGCCGAACACGGCTGCCAGGTCCGCACCGCGGGTGGCGAGCGCGGGCGACAGCGTGTGCGGGGGCCGGACGCCCGGCGCCAGTTCGGCGGGGTGCCCGGGCTGCAGGCTGAAGCCGAGGCCGCGGTTGTGCAGGTTGATGTTCGTGTTGGGTTCCACCACCCACGAGCCGAAGCCCGACGCATTCGACTGGATGAGCGACACGCCCATGCCCTCGGCGTCGGTGGTGCACAGGTAGGTCGTGTCGCCGTCGGTGCCGTTCACGCCCAGCGCCGAAGCGCGCTGCGGGTCGAGCGAACCGGCGCGGTCGCGGATGGCCTGCAGCAGCGCGTCACCGTCGGCGCCGGCGTGCAGCACCGAGGGACGGTCGTGGCCGGCCACCGTGGCGGCCTCGACCAGCAGATGTGCCCAGTGCTCGTCGTCGGGGTCGCCGGGCAGCGCCTGCCCGTCGGCCACGAGGGCACCGCCGAGCGTGAGGTACCCCTGCGAGTTGGGCGGCACGGTCCACAGGTCCACGCCGAACGCGCCGGCTCGCAGCGGGGTGACCCATTCGGCGCCCGGCACGGCCAGGTCGTCGTCGGTGAACCAGCCGTCGCCCAGTTGCAGCAACCCGTTGCCGAACTCGCCGCGGTAGTAGGCGTCGCGGCCGCCTTCGGCGATGGCGCGTAGCGCTCGGGCGACGCCGGGACGGACGATTCGTTCGCCGGGGCGGCGCGCCTGCGACGTGAGCTCGACCAGGGTTTCGCGGGCCAAGGGGTCGACCATGGCGGCCGACCCGACCAGCAGGGGACTTGCCGGGAAGCCGCCCTCGGCCAGGGCGATGGCCGGCGCGAGCAGCGTGGCGAGCGGCAACGAGCCGAACCGGGCGTGCAGCGCCGACCACCCGTCGACGCAGCCGGGCACGGTGACCGTGCGGATGTCGTGGCGGAAGGGCATGGTGGTGTGGCCCTCGGCGCGGAGCGCGTCGGCCGAGGCGCCGCTACCGGCGCGGCCGCTGGCGTTCAGGCAGTACACCTCGCCGCGGTGGTGCACCAGCGCGAACAGGTCGCCACCCATGCCGCACAGGTGCGGGCCGGTGACCGCGATGGCGGCGTTGGTGGCGATGGCGGCATCGACCGCATTGCCGCCCTGGGCGAGCACGGCCAGCCCGGCCTGGGTGGCCAACTGGTCGGCCGAGGCCACCATGTGGCGCGGCGCGCGGGTGCTGTTGAACGGCGGGGCTACTGCCACAGGCCACGCTCCTGGAACACGGTGCGGAGCACCTCGGGACGGTCGGTCATGATGCCGTCGACACCGAGGTCGAGCAGGCGGTGCATCTCGACGGGCTCGTCGATGGTCCACACGTGCACGGCCAGGCCCAGACGGTGTGCCCGGTCGACGAACGTACGGTCGGTCACCGTGAGCGGGCCCTGCTTCACGGGCACCTGCGCGGCCATGGCCGCGGTGTTGCGCAGCGCGCCGTACTTCAGCGCGGCGACCCCACCGGGGCCGAGCGTGGTGCACACACCGTCGCCCAGGACCTTGCGCAGCCGACGCAGCCGGGCGTCGCTGAACGCACCGAGCGCGACGCGGTGCAGCGAGTTCGTGCGGCGCAGGGCCGCCACCAGTGCATCGACCGCCTGGTCGGTCTTGCAGTCGATGTTCACGCGCAGCTCGGGCCACGTGCCCAACATGTCCTCCAGCAGGGGGATGGGCGCTCGGCCGTCGACCATGGCGGTCTGCACGTCGCTCCACGGCAGGTCGCTGATGCGGCCGCTGCGACCGCAGGTGCGGCGCAGGTCGTTGTCGTGGAACGCCACCAGCACGCCGTCGGCGGTGACCTGCACGTCGGTCTCGACGTAGCGGTAGCCCAGGCCCACCGCGTACTCGAAGGCCGGCATGGTGTTCTCGGGTACGTCGCTGGCGCCGCCGCGATGGGCGAACGGGATGGGCCCGGTCCAGTCGAGGTACGGATGGGACGGCGGCTGCATTCCCGCAAGTATCGTCGGCCGCATGCCCACTACCACTGATCCGGCGACCATCACCGTTCGGTCGCCCTACGACGACTCGGTCATCGGCGAGATCCCGGCGATGACCTCGGCCGATGTCGACGCGGCCGTCGCCATCGCGAAGAAGGCCCTCCACGACAACCCGCTGCCGCTGTGGAAGCGCGCCGACATCCTCGACAAGGCCGCAGCCCGGCTGACGGCGCGGCGCGAGGAGTTCGCCCAGATCGTCGCCAAGGAGGCGGCCAAGCCCATCAAGACCGCGCGTGTCGAGGCCGAGCGTGCCGTCGGCACGTTCCAGTTCGCCGCGGCCGAGGCCCGCAAGCTGGGCGGCGAGATGATCCCACTCGACGCCATCCCGGCCGGCGAGGGCAAGCTGGGCTTCACGCTGCGCGTGCCCATCGGCGTGGTGGGGGCCATCGCCCCGTTCAACTTCCCGCTGAACCTGGTGGCCCACAAGCTTGGCCCGGCCATCGCCGCCGGGTGCCCGGTGGTGCTGAAGCCCGCCAGTCAAACGCCGTTCAGCAGCCTGGCGCTGGCGCAGATGCTGGTGGAGGAGTGCGGCCTGCCGCCCGAGTACCTGCACGTGGTGACAGGTGGCGGCGGGACGGTGGGCAACGCCATCGTCGACCATCCCGACATCGCGCTCATCACGTTCACCGGTTCGCCCGACGTCGGCTGGTCCATCCGTGCTCGTGCGCCGCGCAAGCGGGTCGGCCTGGAATTGGGCAACAACGCGCCGTGCATCATCGAGCCGGACGGCGACTGGGCCACCGCCGCGGCGAAGATCAAGGTGGCCGGCTTCAGCCACGCCGGGCAGAGCTGCATCAGCACCCAACGGGTGTTCGTGCACTCGTCGCTCATCGACCGGTTCACCGAGGCGCTCGTCGCTCACGTCGAGACGCTGGTGGTGGGCGACCCGCTCGACGAGGCCACCGACGTGTCGGCGCTCATCTCGCGCAGCGAACGCGACCGCGTGGCCGAGTGGGTTGCCGAGGCCCAGGCGCAGGGCGCCACGGTGGCCACGGGCGGCACGCTCGACGACGCCGGCGTGCTGCGCCCCACCGTCATCACCAACGCCCGTCACGACATGAAGGTGTGCGCGCTGGAGGTGTTCGGCCCGGTGGTCACCGTCGCCGCGTACGACGACCTCGACGAGGCGCTGCGCCAGGCGAACGACAGCCGCTACGGCCTACAGGCCAGCATCTTCACCCAGGACATCTCCACGGCGTTGAAGGCCGTGCGCACGCTCGACTTCGGTGGCGTGCTGGTGAACGAAGTACCCACGTGGCGAGCCGACCAGCAGCCGTACGGCGGCCTGCGCGACAGCGGCAACACCCGTGAGGGACCGGCGTTCAGCGTGAAGGAGATGACCGAGATCCGCATGGTCGTGCTGTCGTGAGCCGGTCGCGCTGATGCGCTGGGGCGTGCTCGGCGGCAGCAGCCGCATCTATCGCAAGAGCCTGCTGCCGGCGTTCGAGGCGGCCGGTCACCACGTGGTGGCCGCGCCCAGCCGCGACGGCGAGTCGACAGCGGCGTACGACGACCTGTTGCGCCGCGACGACATCGACGCCGTCTACAACCCGCTGCCGAACCACCTGCACGCCGAGTGGACCCACCGTGCGCTCGACGCCGGCAAGCACGTGCTGTGCGAGAAGCCACTCACTCTGTCGGTCGACGACACGCGGGCCGTGTTCGACCACGCCGAGGCCGCCGGGCGCACCGTGCTCGAGGCGTACATGTGGCCGCACCATCCTCGTGCCCAGCGCCTGCTGCAACTGGTGCGCAGCGGCGAGGTCGGCTGGCCGCAGTGGGGGAGCGCCCAGTTCAGTTGGCCCATGGACATGGCCAGTGGTGACCACCGCCTGGACCTGCGCGGTGCCGGCGCGCTGTTCGACGTGGGCATCTACTGCATCGCGCCGTTCATGCTGATGGCACGCCGCGACCCGTCGGCCGTCGCTGCCAACGCGGTGCGCAACATGGCCGGCGTGGACATGTCGATGACTGGGTGGATCGACTGGGGTGGCGGGTTCGGTTCGTCGTTCCACGTGTCGTTCGAGGCACCGCACGCCCGGCGCATGGTGCTGGCCGCCAGCGAGGCGCAGATCGAACTGCCGGGCATGCACACGCCGGGATCGCTCGAGCCCAGCGAGATCGTGCTGGAGCGCCGCGACGGCACCATCGAGCACCTGCTGTGCGACGGTGGCCATGCGTACGCCGCGATGGCGACGCACTTCGCCGCGGTCTGCGCAGGCGAGCAGGAGGCCGTGTTCGGCCGCGTCGAGAGCGAGCGCTTGGCGCGCATCCTGCAGCAGTTGCACCTCGCCAGCGTGCACTGACGGACGCTGCAAACGAAGCACGGCCGGACGCACCACAGTGACGTCCGGCCGGCTCAGGTTGGTTCCGCCGCCACACGGCGGGGAGGGGTCTCCCGTCCCTCGGCGCCAGCGTGATCGTCGCGCCGTTGTTGCGACCAGGGACCAAAGTCCCTGATTCGTCGTGGGGTCGTCGACCGGCCCGAACCGTCGACGCTGTGTGGTGCGGCCGCCGCGGCGCGTCCGAATTGGTCGGGGTCCATGGACCTCGGTGGGTCATTCGGACCACCGCGCGACCCCGAAAACCAAACATTTCCCGAAGGGTCGGACCTCAGGCTTACGCCACAAGTCCCTCGGCACGTTCGAGTGACGCCCGAGCAATCCATCGAGCAAGGCGGAACCCCGATGAATCGACACCTTCCCACCCCCGACGCACCACCCCGTCGCCAGGAGTCGCGTGGCACGCGACTCCGGCGCGGGGTGGTGCTCGCTCTCACCCTGATGCTGTTCGCGCCGTTCGTCGGTGCGACCACGCCCACGTCGGTGCTCGCCGACCAGACGCCCGGTCAGGGCTTCACGGTCTCGGCTGCCGACATCGACTACATCCTCGATCAGATCGTGATCGCCGAGAAGCACTCGGCCGCGAAGGCCTGCTTCGACCGTGAGGCCGAGCCCGGCGGGTTGGCGTGCACAGCACCCGAGCTCGCGGCCATCGACCCCTCACTCGTGGGCCTCACCTACGACCGCCTGAAGGACCCCAACCTCTGCGCAGCGCTGCGCCGCCTCGTTGGCAACCCGCTGCTGTCGTTCGGCCTCCGTACCACCGACGGCTCGTGCAACAACCTGCAGCCCGGGCAGGAGACGTACGGCGCCGCCGATCAGCCGTTCCCCCGGCTGACGACGCCGGTGTTCCCTGCCGCCGAGAACTCGCCGCCGCAGTTCGGCCCGTCGCACCCGACGAGCTACAACTCGACGTCGGGCTCGGTGTTCGACAGCGAGCCGCGCACCATCAGCAACATCATCGTCGACCAGACGTCGACCAACCCTGCCGCCATCTGCGCGTCGCAGTTCCCCACTCGTGCGCAGGGCATCGGTGCCGCATGTGACCTGAACGCCGTCACCGACGTGCCCCCGTTCGAGTCGCTGCCCATCGACAACATCACCACCGACGTCGGCCTGTCGCCGCCGTTCAACTCGCTGTTCACCATCTTCGGCCAGTTCTTCGACCACGGCCTGGACAAGATCACCAACGGCGGAAACGGCACGGTGTTCGTGCCCCTGAAGGACGACGATCCGCTCGTGGCCGGCCCCGACCACATCTTCGGCAACAGCGACGACCTGGACCCGAACCTGCGCTTCATGGTCCTCACCCGCGGCACCATCAAGAACAACGCCGACGGTGTGCGCAGCGCGCCCAACACCGACACCCCCTTCGTCGACCAGAGCCAGACCTACACCTCGCACTCGTCGCACCAGCTGTTCCTGCGTGAGTACGTGAACAACGCGTTCGGCAAGCCGGTGTCCACCGGTCAGTTCCTCGGCACGTCGGACGGTGGCATGGCCACCTGGGCGCAGATCAAGGACCAGGCAGCCAACATGCTCGGCCTGCTCCTCAACGACGGCAACGTCGGCAACATCCCGCTGATGGCCACTGACGCCTACGGCAACTTCATCCCCGGTCCGGCCCGTGGCCTGCCGCAGTACGTCACCGGCTCGGGCCTCGTCGAGGGCAACACCCTCGCCCCGGTCGCCGTGCCGGCCAACGCGTTCTTCATCGACACCGCGTTCCTGAACGACATCGCGCACAGCGCCGCACCGACGGTTCACCTCGACTGCTCGACGCTGCCCCCCGGCCCGCCGTCGCCCTGCCTGCCGCACGGCGACCCGGCCATCGGCACGCTCTTCCCCGACACCGACACGGTGGCCGGCACGTCGCTCGACGCGACCACTCCTGCCGGCTCGTACGACAACGAGCTGCTCGAGGCGCACTACATCTGCGGTGACGGTCGCTGCAACGAGAACATCGCGCTCACCGCGATCCACCAGGTGTTCCACGACGAGCACGACCGCCTCATCGACGACATCAAGAACACCATCCTCACCGACACCACCGGGACGCTGAAGATCTCCGACTGGACCACCGCCGACGGTGACCCCCGCGATCCGAACCACGTCTGGAACGGCGCTCGTCTGTTCCAGGCGGCTCGCTTCGTGACCGAGATGGAGTACCAGCACCTCGTGTTCGAGGAGTTCGCCCGCAAGGTGCAGCCCCTCATCAACCCCTTCCAGCCGTTCGCGTTCAACCAGACCGACGTGAACCCGGCCATCACCGCCGAGTACGCCCACGCGGTCTACCGCTTCGGCCACTCGATGCTGGACGACACCATCCCGCGCCTCAACGAGGATGCCAACGGCAACCTGACGCACAACGACATCCCGTTGCTGGAAGGCTTCCTGAACCCGGCGGCGTTCGTCGACGACGGCAACGGTGGCACGCTCGACGCCCGCAAGGCTGCGGGTGCGATCATCATGGGCCTGTCCGACCAGACCGGCCAGGAGATCGACGAGTTCGTCGTCGACACCCTGCGCAACCACCTGCTCGGTCTGCCGCTGGACCTTCCGGCGTTGAACATGACCCGTGCCCGCAGCGAAGGCATCCCCACGCTGAACGAGGTCCGTCGTCAGATCTTCGCCAGCACCAACGATGGTCAGCTCACCCCCTACACCGACTGGGTGGACTTCGGTCAGAACCTGAAGCACCCCGAGTCGCTGGTGAACTTCATCGCTGCCTACGGCACCCACTCGTCGATCAGGACGCTCGACCCGGACGGTCCGGGTGGCGTCGCGCCCGGCAGCACGCAGGCTCGTCGTGCGGCTGCCGACCAGCTGGTGAACGGCACGGTCCTCCCCGGCCCGACGTCCGACCCCGGTGACGACATCCTCCCGCCGGCCGACGCCGCCGAGTTCATGTTCGGCATCGACGGGGCCACCCTGGGCACCGACTGGTCGACCACCGAGACCGGTCTGAACAAGATCGACCTCTGGGTGGGCGGCCTGGCCGAGCGCACCAACCTGTTCGGCGGCCTGCTGGGCAGCACGTTCAACTACGTGTTCGAGAACCAGCTCACCAACCTGCAGAACGGCGACCGTTTCTACTACCTGGCCCGCACCCCGGGCATGAACCTGCGCACCCAGCTCGAGGGCAACTCGTTCGCCGAGCTGATCATGCGCAACACGTCGGCGCACTCGCTGAAGGCCGACCCGTTCGCCAACGCCGACTGCAAGTTCGAGCTGCGCAACCTGGTGAGCCCGGCACCCGCCGGTGGCACCAACATCTACTTCCAGGGTGTCGGCTCGGTCGGCGACGACCCGGCCTCGGCCTGCAACGAGAACGGCGTGCTCATCAAGATGGGCGACGGCACCATCCGCTACCGCCTGAACAACCCGGTCAACGTGCCCGGCATCAACTTCCAGGGCGTGTACAACGGCCGGGCCGGTGCCAGCAACGACCGCATCTACGGCGGCGCCGACAACGACACCTTCTGGGGTGGTGACGGCAACGACAACATCGAAGGTGGCGACGGTGCCGACATCGCACTGGGCGGCAACGGCAACGACGTCATCACCGACCTCGCCGGCGACGACATCCCCAAGGGTGGTCCCGGCAACGACGCCATCGACTCCGGGCCCGGCCTGGACATCGTGATGGCCGGTGACGGCAACGACTTCACCAACGGTGGCGCCAACATCAACGAGACCTTCTCGGGTGCCGGCGACGACTTCGCCATCGCCGGTGCCGGCGAGGACGCCGTCTTCGGTGACAGCGGCGACGACTGGGAAGAGGGCGGCGACCAGCCGGACCTCCTCATCGGTGACAGCTCGACGCTGTTCTTCGACGACCACAACCGTCCCGGCAACGACATCCTCATCGGCCAGGGCGGCGACGACGACTACGACGGTGAGGGTGGCGACGACGTGTTCGTCACCGGCCCCGGCGTGGAGAAGAACGCCGGCGCCTCGGGCTACGACTGGAGCATCGGCGTGGGTGACCCGCAGCCGCAGAACGCCGACCTGGCACTGCGCATCATCGTCGGCGCCCCGCCGATCGTGGAGGTCCGCGACAAGTTCAACGAGGTCGAGGCCCTGTCCGGTTGGAAGTTCAACGACACCCTCCGCGGCGACGACATCGTCCCGTCGGGCGTGGGTGGTGGCGGCTTCATCGGCTGCGACGCACTCGACGCCGCCGGCGTCAACCGCATCGCCGGTCTCGACCAGCTGGTGCCGCTGAGCATCCGCACCGAGAACTCGGCGGACATCGCCCTGGCCTCGGCCACGCGGTTCTGCTTGCTGGAAGGCCCCGCCTGGGGCGCCGGCAACATCCTCCTCGGTGGTGGCGGCAACGACACCATGGAGGGCCGTGGCGCCAACGACATCATCGATGGCGACCGCTGGATGAACGTCCGCCTCAGCGTCCGCACGAACCCGTCCGATCCCAACACCGAGATCGGCAGCACCGACCTGATGGAGAACAAGGCGTTCCCTGGCGGCACCTTCGGTCCCGGCACTGCCGGCATGACGCTGCAGCAGGCAGTCTTCGCCCGCAAGGTGGAGATCGGCAACATCGTGGCCGTCCGTGAGCTCCTGGACGCCAACCAGGGCAACCTCACGCCCGGCGACTGCGATGCGCTGGCCCCCGTGAACTGCGACACCGCACTGTTCTCGGCACCGTTCAACGAGTACACCCTCGTGTGGAACGGCGACGGCAGCCTCACCGTGTCGCACCAGGACGGCGCCGGTTTCGACGGCACCGACACCCTGTGGAACATCGAGCAGCTCAGCTTCTGCGACACGCCCGGCGTGCGCGGCGTCTGCGCCGGTACCCGCTCGATCGTCCCCAACATCCCGCCGGAGCCGGCGCCGATCGCTGACCTGCAGATCCCGCTCGCAGCGTCCGCGTTCGTCGCCGCATCCGGTGTGCCCACTGCGCCCGAGACCATCGTCCTCACCAACCTGGGCAACGCCGACCTCGTGGTCACCGGCGCCGCCTTCCTCAGTGGTGGCGATCCGGCGGCGTTCCAGATCACCGCCGACACGTGCGACGGCCTCACCCTGGCTCCGCTCGAGTTCTGCACGGTCTCGGTGCGCTTCCAGTCGACCGCACCCGGCCTGCTGACCGGCATCCTCAACATCCCGAACAACGCTGACGGCAATGCCCAGGCGTTCCTGTCGGGCCATGTCGCGGCGCCGATCGCCACCATCACGCCGTTGGTCCTCACGGGCTTCACGGCCCAGACCGGTGGCGCATCGCTGGAGCAGACAGTCACGCTGACCAACAGCGGCGACGCACCGCTCACCATCACCGGAGCGGCCGTCATCGGCGGGGCGAACCCCGGCGACTTCAGCGTCACCAACAACCTGTGCAGCGGCTCGCTGATCCCCGGTGCGAGCTGCACCGTCGGCGTGACGATGACCCCGGGCAGCGGTGGTGCGAAGGCAGCGACGCTCGTGCTCTCGCACGACGCCACTGGTGACACCACGGTGCTGCTCGACGGATTCGCCACGCAGCCGATCGCGATCGCCGCACCCTCCACCCTGAACTTCACAGGGCAGGTGGGCGTGGTGGGCGCCATCCAGCAGGTGACCGTGACCAATGCGGGCGACGCCCCGTTGACGGTGAGCGGCAGCAGCCTGACCGGCGCCAACGCCGGTGAGTTCACCATCACGGGCAGCAACTGCGGCACGGTCAACCCGGCCGGCACCTGCACGGTCAGCGTCCGCTTCGTCCCGCTCACTCGTGGTGCGAAGACGGCGCAGCTGGTGATCGCCCACAACGGCGCCGGCGGCTCGTCGACCGTGAACCTGGCAGGCACCGCTGTGGCGCCCGTCATCACGGCCACCACGCCGACCGCGTTCAGCTCGCAGGTGACGGTGCAGACGGCGACGAAGAACGTCACCGTCGGCAACACCGGCGACGCCAACCTGACGGTGGGCGCCGTGACGTTGGGCGGGGCGAACCCGGCCGACTTCCGGATCGTCACCAACGGCTGCACCACCGTTGCCCCGGCCGGCACCTGCAACATCGCAGTGGCCTTCCGTCCCACGGCCACCGGCACCAGGACGGCGACGCTGAACATCGCCAACAACACCGGCGTCACCAAGGTGGTCAACCTGACCGGCACGGGTCTCACCCCCATCCCCGTGATGGTGGTGCAGGCGACCCTGGCGTTCCCGAACACCCGGATCAACACCACCCGCACCCTGACCGTGCGGTTGACCAACAACGGTCCGGGCACGCTGAACATCGGCACCCTCGTGGTGACGGGTCAGTTCCGGGTGACCCGTGGCAACTGCGGAGCGACCCTGGCGGTCGGGCGTTCGTGCAACCTGAACGTCACCTTCGCACCCACCACCCGCGGCGCCAAGACGGGCAACCTGACCGTCAACAGCAACGCCGTCGGTGCGCCGCACGTGGTGCGGCTGACCGGCACCGGCATCTGAGCCGGCAACTTCCCTCGGTGCTCCCACAACCGCACTGAGCCAACGAATGGAGGGGATGGGATCCGCCGCCCATCCCCTCCTTTCGCGCCCCGGCACGGGTGCGTGGGGGAGCGCGGCGGGGCACGCGTCCGGTGGCTCCGTCGGTCGGGCTGAGGTCGATGCCGGACAAAGGGTCGATGCCGCTGCGGCGGCTTACGCCGCAGCGGCGGGCGCGCGGAGCGTCACGAGCTCGTCGAGGCCGGCGCCCGAGGCGGCCGCCGTGGCCACCAGCGTGGTGTGCGCGGTGGGGTCGAGGCGCAGACCACGCCACAGGGTGTTCACGCACCGCCGGTAGGTGAGGCGAGCCAACTCGCGGCTCCCCAGCCCGACGTGCGCCGCCATCAGCACACGGAACGCGTGCTCGGAGTAGGGGGTGAAGCGCAGCGCCTGCTCGGCGTGCCACACCGCACGGTGCAGCGACTCGTCCGCCAGCGCGTCCTCGGCCTGCAGCAGATGCACCCAGGCCACCGACTCGCGGTGCGAGGCCCGCTCGGACTGTGCCCACGAGAGGTTCGGCGAGTCCTGGAACAGATCGCCACTCGCCATCGCTGCCGCGTCGTCGAGCAGTGCCCGACGCTCGCCGCCGCACGCATGGGCGACGTCGCGCAGCAGTTGGTCGAAGTGGTCGACGTCCACGTCGAGGTACGTGTCGTCGAGCAGGTACGAGTTCGTGCCCGTCACCAGCACGTCATGGCTGAGCGCACGGTCGTCGGTGAGGGTGGCCCGCACGACGCACACGTAGTGCTCGAGGGTGCGGATGGGATCGCTCGGCAGGTTGCGCTTGCCGTCCCACAGCGTGTGGACGAGCTCGTCCTTCGACACCGGTCGGCCACGGGAGAGCAGCAACAGCTCGAGCAAGCCGCGGGTCTTCACGGCGCCCAGGTCGCGGCCGGTTCGAGCCCGGTCGTCGCGTTGCACGGTGAGCGGGCCCATGACGCGGATGCGGACGCGGCGGGGTGCCGCGCTCGTTGCGACGTCGGCGACGGCGCGAGCGGGGAGCCGACGCTCGTCGCGTCGTCCCGTTGCTCGCCCGACGTCGACGCCCAGCTCCCATGAGGACGTCATCGAAATCAGCCTGTGGTTTTCCCGCTCCCGGCCGTGTGGCGACCGAGGTCTTCAGTGGACCATGCGGCAGGTGTCAGGACAACGAGGTTGGGGGAGTAGGACCCCTCTCAAAAGGTCCATGGACCCGCCCGGGGGCCAGGTGAGACGACCTGCGCTGCCGCGGTGATGCGCGGCCGCCGATTGGGCGCAGTCCTCCCAGAGTTGGGTCACACCGCGCCCACGGGCGGGAGACGTCCCAGATTCGGCACGTCTCGCGCCCAATGACGTGGTGACAGCGGTAGCGAGACTGACGTGCGGGGTCAGATGGAGCGGCCGGCGGCGGCCCAGTACTCGTCCTTCAGGAGGCGCTTGTAGAGCTTGCCGGTGGGGTGGCGGGGGAGCTCTTCGCGGAAGTCGATGGAGCGCGGGCACTTCACATCGGCCAGGTGCTCGCGGCAGAACGCAATGAGCTCCTTCGACAGGGCGGCGGCGGCCTCGGCGTCGGCGGGCATGGCCACCGGCTGCACGACCGCCTTCACCTCTTCGCCGAAGTCGTCGTTGGGCACGCCGAACACCGCGACGTCGACCACCTTCGGGTGGCCGACGAGCACGTTCTCGGCCTCCTGCGGGTAGATGTTCACGCCGCCGGAGATGATCATGTACGCCTTGCGGTCGGTGAGGTAGATGAAGTTGTCGTCATCCATGTAGCCGACGTCGCCCAACGTGCTCCACGGCTGGCTGGGGTGGCGCGAGCCCTTCGTCTTCTCCGGGTCGTTGTGGTACTCGAAGTTGGCGCCGCCCTCGAAGTAGATGGTGCCCGACTCGCCGCGCGGCAGCTCCTCACCGTCGTCGCCGCAGATGTGCACGATGCAGTTGATGGGCGTGCCCACGGTGCCCTCGTGGGCCAGCCACATGTCGCTGTTGCAGTAGACGAAGCCGTTGCCCTCGGTACCCGCGTAGTACTCGTGGATGATGCGGCCGAACCACTCGATCATCTGCTTCTTGGCCTGCTTCGGGCACGGCGCGGCGGCGTGGATGACGCACTGCAGGCTGGAGATGTCGTAGCGGGTGCGCACGTCCTCGTCGAGCTTCAGCATGCGGATGAACATCGTGGGCACCACCTGGCTGTGGGTGATGCGGTGGCGCTCGACGAGCTGCAGGTACTGCTCGGGATCGAAGTGCTCCATGGCCACGACCGTGGCGCCGATCTGCTGCATGGCCATGCAGAAGCGCAGCGGGGCCGCATGGTAGAAGGGCGCAGGCGACAGGTAGACGCTGTCCGCGGTGCCGGCGAACAGCAGCGTCACCAGCGGCGACACGCCATTGGCGGTGCCTTCCAGCGGGTTGCCCACGTAGGCGCGGGCGACGCCCTTGGGCTGCCCGGTGGTGCCCGACGAATACAGCATGTCGAACCCGGCGACACGGTCCTCGGGCAGGGGCGTGGCCGGCTGCGCGGCGACCGCCACCTCGTAGCTCTCGTAGCCGTCGGCCGTGCCGTCGAGCATGAGTCGCAGGCTCACGTTCGGCGTGTCGGCGACGATCTCGAGCGCTTGGTCGGCCTTGTACTTGCTGGTGATGAACACCTTGGCCTGGCAGTCGTTCAGGATGTACGCCAGTTCGCCGCTGGTGAGGCGGCTGGAGCACGCCGTGTAGATGGCGCCGGCGTAGTGGCAGCCCCACAGCACCTCCATGTAGCGGTCGTGGTTCTCCATGCAGAGCGCCACGTGGTCGCCGGGCTGCACACCCGCTGCACGCAGCAGGTGGCTGAGCCGGTTGGCCGCCGCATCGAGCTCGGCGAACGTCTGGGTGAACCCGCTGCCGCCCATGATGATGGCCGGTTTGTCGGGAGTGGTGTCGAGGAACGCGCCGGGGTACATGTGAGCGGAACCTAGTCGCCGATACCTTCACGGCATGGATCCGACGGACCGTTTCGTCGAGGTGGTGCGACACCCGTCGCCCGACGTGCACCTCGACCTCGCCGCGGGCCTCATCGGGGTGGCGTTCGAACCCGAGGCCGACATCGAGCAGGTGACCGTCGGGTTCGATCATCTGGCGGCCGAATGCCAGCCCACGTTCGAGTCCATCCTGCACGTGTACGAGCACCACCTCACCGGCAACAGCGCCGACTACGGCGACCCGCGCAACTCGTACCTGCACCAGGTGCTGCACCGAGGGCTGGGCATTCCCATCACCCTCAGCGTGTGCGCCATCGAAATCGGCCGCCGTCTGGGCGTGCCCGTGCGCGGCGTGGGTCTGCCGGGCCACTTCGTGGTGGAGTGCGAGGGGCGCTACGCCGACCCGTTCCACCTGGGGCGGCTGTACACCCGCGACGAGCTCGAGCCCATGTGGCGCCGCGTGACGGGGTTGAGCGAGCCGCTCGACCCGCGCCTGCTGGGCCCGGTGAGCGACCGCGGCATCCTGCTGCGGATGCTCAACAACCTGAAGAACACGTTCGTGGCCATGGACGACCCCGTGCCGCTGCGAACGCTGGCGACGTTGCGCGGGGCGTTCCCCGAGTTGGCGCACGAGCGGGCGGAGTACGCCCGCTGGCTGCGACACTGGAACTGATGATCGACCTCACGCTCAAACGTTCGCTCGGCCAGATGAGGCACGGCGTGCAGGTGGTGGGCGCTCACCACGACGGCGTCGCCCGTGCCTATTGCAGCCACTGGGTGTCGCAAGTGAGCTTCGAGGAGCCCATCGTGATGGCCAGCGTGTCGCCCAAGCACGACACGTTCCCGCTCATCGAGGCGTCGGGCCGGTTCGCCGTCAGTGTGCTCGCGGGCGACCAGGTGGCGGCCGGCCAGTACTTCTCGTATCCGGGTCGCAAGTTCCGCTACCTGGCCGACGAATTCCTCGACGTGTTTCCCGGCACCGAACTGCCCGTGGTGCGCGACGCCATCGCCTGGCTGCAGTGCGAGGTGTTCGACACGAAGGACATGCCCGATCACCGGTTGTTCTTCGCCCGGGTGGCGGCCGTGCAGCCGGGCCGGTTGAAGGAGCCGCCGCTGCTGTACAGCAGCCGGCTGGGCTGGCGTATCGCCGGCGACAAAGCCCGTGAGCCGGGCACCTCGGTGCGCGACGTGTTGCTGCAGCGGCTGGCGGACGCCGGCTTCGACGACGTGCCCGACGGCGACGACGACGCCTGACCGCCGAGGCCTGCGCTCCGACAGCCCGCGAAGCGGTCCGGCCTCCGGTTCGGCGCAGCGGCGGCGGGTTCAGTAGGTTCGATCACTGTTCAGGAACCGAGCGGCCCTCGTGCCGCGCACTCGCAGGAGCCCTCCGAATGACCGTCACCGACGCCCACATCGACAGCGATGAACAACTGGTCAACCAGCTCGTCGACGAGCTGCTCAGCGAGTTCCCGCCGAAGGAGGTCGACGCCGTCACCTTCCTCGGGGCGCAGTTCGACAAGGGCCTGGCCTGGGTGAACTTCCCGAAGGGCCACGGCGGCCTGGACATGAACCCGAAGCTGCAGAAGATCGTCAACGAGCGGGTCTACAAGGCCGGTGCGCCGAACTCGGGCTATCGCAACCCCATCGGTCACGGCATGTGCGGCCCGACGGTTGCCGTGTGGGGCAGCGAGGAGCAGAAGTCGCGCTACCTCCGCCCGCTGTTCACCGGCGAGGAGATCTGGTGCCAGCTGTTCAGCGAGCCGGGTTCGGGCTCCGACTTCGCCGGCCTGTCGTCGAAGGGCGTGAAGGACGGCGACGAGTGGATCATCAACGGCCAGAAGGTGTGGACCACGCTGGCCCACCTGTCGCGCTGGGGCCTGCTGGTGGTCCGCACCGACCCCGAGGCCGTCAAGCACGCCGGCCTCACCGCGTTCGTGGTCGACATGCACGACCCCACCGTGCAGACGCTGCCGCTGCGCCAGATGACCGGCGAGGCCGAGTTCAACGAGGTGTTCTTCACCGACACCCGCATCCCCGAGAAGGAGATGCTGGGCAACCCCGGTGACGGCTGGCGCGTGTCGCTCACCACGCTCATGAACGAGCGCCAGTCCATCGGCGGCACCATCCCTCAGAAGGGCTCGGGCACCATCGCCCACCTCATGAAGGCATGGGCCGAGGCGCCCGAGTGGCGCAAGGACTCGGCCACGCAGGACGAGGTCATGAAGCTGTGGATCCGCGCCGAGACGTTGCGCCTCACCAACATCCGCGCCAACCAGAACCGCAAGAAGGGCGACCCCGGCCCCGAGGGCTCGATCTCGAAGATGGCCGGCGCCAACCTGAACAAGGACATCTACGAGGTCCTGATGGGTCTGATGGGTGCCGACGGCCTGCTGTACGGCAGCTACGAGATGGTGCGCCCCGAGCACGCCATGGAGTACGCCACCCCGCAGAAGGCGTTCCTGCGCAGCCGTGCCAACTCCATCGAGGGCGGCACCACCGAGGTCATGTTGAACATCCTCGGCGAGCGCGTCCTGGGCCTGCCGGGCGACGTCCGCGTCGACCGCGACATCGCCTGGAGCAAGGTCCCGCCAATCTGCGTCGGGGGGGGGTGTCCGGCCCCGGGCCCCCCCGGCCCCGGGCCCCTGACCGCGTTCGGGCTACTTCTGGCGTTGCGGGTGGATGGTCTCGCCGCGCGCCAGCATCTCGACCAGTTGCTCGATGCGGCGCGCCCGCGTCTCGGGCTTCTTGGCCGTCTCCACCCGGTAGAGCACGGCGAACCGGTTGGTGCCGTTCAACCGGCCGAACATCGTCGCCGCGGCGGGGTTGGCGGCGAGCGCCGCAGCCAGGTCGGCGGGCACGGTCGCGGTCGCCTGGCCCGAATAGGCGGCATCCCAGCGACCGTCGGCCTTCGCTCGCTCGATCTCGGCGACGCCCGCCGGTGTCATGCGGCCGTCGGCGATGAGCCGCTCGACCAGGCCGACGTTGCGCTTCGACCACGGGCTGTTGCGGCGCCGAGGGGTGAACCGCTCGATGAACGTGTGCGCATCGAGCGTCTTCTTCTGGCCGTCGATCCACCCGAAGCACAGGGCCTCGTCGAGCGCCTCGGCGTAGGTGAGGCTGGTCGGCACGGTGGTGCCCTTCTTGGCCAGGACCAGCCACACGCCGTCGGAGATGGCGGCGTTGGACTGCAGCCACGCCCGGAACGCTGCCGCGTCGGCGACCACCAGGGTGGGCTGCTCCGGTGCCGCCACCTGCTCAGCCCGCCGTGTGGAGCAGGACGCCCAGGAACATGGCGGCGATGGCCGTGAGCGCGCCCAGTGCGCCACCGATGGCCAGGGCCGCCTTCGTCTGGCCCACCTGGTGGACGGCGGCGAACACACCGGAGGCGATGGCGACGGCGATCTTCAGCAGCACGGTGGCCTGGTAGGCCGAACTGGCGGTGGTGATGTCGACCGCCATCAGGTTCCACACGCCGGTGAGCACCGTGATGCCGAATGCGGGCCACGCCACACGCGAGAACGCCTGGGCGATGGTCTTCGTCGCGTTCGGGTGGGCCCGCCTCACTGCCGGCACGATGCCGGCGAGGGTGAGCTGGCCGCCGACCCACACCGACGCCGCGATGACGTGGAGGAAGATGCGGATGGTGGCGACGGACGGCGAGAGCATGAGCCGAGGTTAGGAAGCGCGCAGGGTCGCGAGCACATCGCTGGCCGCGAGACCACGGTCGTCGAACACCGCCGACGAGTCGACGGGGCCGCCCACCATGGCCGCCGCAGCCACGCCGATGGCGCTCTGCAGTTCGCGGATGTTGCGCGGCGGCGGGAAGTACTCGTCCTCGTCGGTCACGCGCAGCAGCTCCGCACCCTGGGCCGGGGCCAGGAAGTCGATGATGGCTTCGACCAGTTCCTCCGGTGCCGACGCACCGGCGGTGACGCCCACCGTGCCCGACAGGTCGTGGGGCAGCTCGTCGACGCTGTTCACGCGGAACACCTTCGGGCAGCCGGCCTCGACCGCCAGCTTCTCGAGTGCCCGGGTGTTCGACGAGTTCGACGAGCCGATGACCACGATGGCGTCGCAGCGCGGCGCCATGGCCATGAGGGCCGATTGACGGTTGGTGGTCGCGAAGCACAGGTCGCTGCGGCCGGGCGACCAGGTCTCGGGGAAACGCTCGCGAACGGCGACGGCGACGTCGCTCCAGTCGCGGTGCGACAGCGTGGTCTGCGCCAGCAGGGCCACGGGCTCGGTGAACTGGGGGAGTGCGTCGACCTCGGCGATGCTCTCGACGCGGCTGATGGCGTGCGGGGCGACGGCCATGGTGCCCACGGCCTCCTCGTGACCCTCGTGCCCCACGTAGACGATGCGGAAGCCCTTGCCGGCCCGCACCTTCACCTCGTGGTGCACCTTCGTGACCAGCGGGCACACCGAATCGACCACGTACGAGCCACGGGCACGGGCGGCGGCGACCACCTCGGGTGCCGAACCGTGCGCCGACAGCATGATGGGCCGGCCCTCGGGCACCTCGGCGATGTCGTCGACGAACACCACGCCCTGTGCCTCGAACCGCTGGACCACGATCTTGTTGTGGACGATCTCGTGGTAGCAGTACACGGGCGGCTCGAAGGTGCGCACCATCCACGCGAGGGCCTTGATGGCCATCTCGACGCCGGCGCAGAACCCTCGCGGTTCGGCCAGGAGCACCCGATCCACAGTCACCCCGGGCAGGCTAGCGGCCGTCGCCCGGGGGCCGCCGGTAGCCTGGGTGACCATGTCATCGCCCACCGTCGTCGCTGTCGCGCCCGAGTCCGCCGCGGCGCGGGCCGGACTCGCCGTCGGCGACGTCGTGCTGTCGGTGAACGGCACCGTGCCTCGCGACATCATCGAGTGGCGCTACGCCGCCGACGACGCCGAGGTGTCGCTGGAAGTGGTGCGCGGCGGGCTCGAGCTCACCCTCGAGGTCGGCAAGCGGGCGGGCGAGCCGTTGGGGGCCGAGGTGTCCAGCGCAGTGTTCGACCGGGTGCGCACCTGCGACAACCACTGCGAGTTCTGCTTCATCTACCAGCTGCCCAAGGGCCTGCGCCGCAGCCTGTACCTGAAGGACGACGACTACCGCCTGTCGTTCCTGTACGGCAACTTCACCACGCTCACCCGCTTCACCGAGGCCGATCTGGAACGCGTGGTCACCGAGCGCCTCTCGCCGCTGAACGTCAGCATCCACGCCACCGACCCCGAAGTGCGCAACCGCATGCTGAAGAACCCGCGTGGCGGCATGAGCCTGCGCTGGCTCCGGGCGCTGCTGGACCACGGCATCGCCGTGCGCGGCCAGATCGTGCTGTGCCCGGGCGTGAACGACGGCCAGGTGTTCGAACGCACCATGGCCGGCGTGCTCGACGAGTACCCCGAGCTCGAGTCGGTGGCCGTGGTGCCGCTGGGGTTGAGCAAGTTCAACACCGAGTCGGCCATGCGTCTGCACACGCCCGACGAGGCGCGGGCCATGATCGCCGCCATCCACGACTGGCAGGACATCTTCCTGCGCGTGCTGGGCAAGCGCATGGTGTTCGCCGCCGACGAGTACTACCTGATGGCCGAGCTGCCGTTCCCCGAGGCCGACGCCTACGAGGGCTTCCACATGCACGAGGACGGCATCGGCATGGCGCGCACGTTCGAGCTCGAGTTCCTGGGGCACGCCACGGCGGCCACCGGGGTGCAGAGCGGGTTCTTCGCCTGGGTCGACGGGGCGCCTGCGGAGGGCTACCGGGCGCCGCGCAACCCCGCGGGCGACACCGGGCTGCGCGGCTGCAGCACGTCGGGCGACGACGGCGCGGTGGGCCTGCAGCTCACCCCGCGACGCGACGCACCCATCGGCATCCTCACCGGCGAGTACGGCGCCCGCGTCATCGCCCCGCTGGTGCAGTCGCTCGGCCGCGACGACATCCGCATCGTGCCGGTGCGCAACGCCTTCTTCGGCGGGAACACTTCCGTCACCGGTCTGATGGTGGGGGAAGACCTCGCCCGCGTGCTCGCTGCCGAGCCGGCCGGCCATCGCTATCTGCTGCCCGACGTGTGCCTCAGCGAGGGACGCTTCCTCGACGGCACCACGGTCGCGCAGCTTCCCCGTCCCGTCGAGGTGGTGCCGACCGATGGCATCGCCCTGCGCCGCGCCCTGGGCGCGCCGATCCTGGAGTCCGTGTCATGAGCCTTCCCACCGTGGTCGTCGTCGGCCGCCCCAACGTCGGCAAGAGCACGCTCTTCAACCGCATTATCGGCGAACAGGCCGCCATCGTGGAGGACCGCCCCGGCGTCACCCGCGACCGCAAGGAACTGGAAGCCGAATGGCTGGGCACCAAGTTCCTGCTGGTCGACACCGGCGGCTGGCTGCCCGGCGGCAGTGAGCTGGACGAGAAGGTCAGCCGTCAGGTCGAAGCGGCGGTGAAGGAGGGCGACGTCGTCCTGTTCGTGGTCGACGCCTCGGTCGGCCTCACCGATGACGACGAGCAGGTGGCCAACTGGCTGCGCCGTCTGAAGTCGCCCGTGCTGCTGGTCGCCAACAAGGCCGACAACGACCGTCGCGAGAACGACCGCTGGGAGTTCCTGGCGCTGGGCATGGGCGAGCCCGTGCCGGTCAGCGCGCTGCACGGCCGACGTGCCGGCGACCTGCTCGACGAGGTGGTCCGCCTGCTGCCCGAGGGTGCAATCGCCGACGACGATGTCTCCGACATCCCGCTCGACGAGGAGGGCGAGGCGCTGTGGAAGCTGGGCGACACCCCGCCGCCTCGCGTGGCCATCGTCGGCCGGCCCAACGTGGGCAAGAGCACGCTGTTCAACCGCCTGGTGGGCGAGGACCGCTCGGTGGTGCACGACATGGCCGGCACCACCCGCGACGCCATCGACACCCTGGTCGAGACGCCCGACGGCCCCATCGTCTACGTCGACACCGCTGGCATGCGCCGCCGCAGCCGCATCGACGACTCGGCCGAGTACTACTCCATGGTGCGTGCGTTGCGAGCCATCGACGACGCCGACATCGCCCTGCTCATCATCGACGCCACCGAGGGTGTCACCAGCCAGGACCAGCGCCTGGCCGAGCGCGTCGACGCCTCGGGCTGCCCCATCGTGGTCATGCTCAACAAGTGGGAGCTCATCGACGACCCCGAGCAGC